>NZ_JBVIPD010000002.1:207524-509122 GCF_055578235.1 Streptomyces sp. NPDC033136 | reverse complement strand
GGGGCCTGTCGCGCAGTTCCCCGCGCCCCTTGAGGCATGCCCCCCGGGCGACGGCGTGGGCGCTGCACGACAAGCACCGTCGCCGGCCGCGGGGGTGTGGGGGCCTGTCGCGCAGTTCCCCGCGCCCCTTGAGGCATGCCCCCCGGGCGACGGCGTGGGCGCTGCACGACAAGCACCGTCGCCGGCCACGGGGGCGTGGGGGCCTGTCGCGCAGTTCCCCGCGCCCCTTGAGGCATGCCCCCCGGGCGCCTTGAGAGATCACCGTGCGACCGCCAGGCGGTATGCCTCGTCCTGGGACAGGAGGGTGCGGTGCGTGCCCTCTGCCGTGATCGTCCCGTCGTCCAGGACCAGGACCCGGTCCGCGGCGTCCAGGAAGGCCGGACTGCTGGTGATCACGATCGTCGTGCGGCCCCGGCGCAGCTTCGCCACGTTGCGGGCGATGAGCTGCTCCGTGACCGCGTCCACCGCTGTCGTCGGGTCGTGCAGGACGAGAACGTCCGTGTCGGCGGCCAGGGCGCGGGCCAGGGACAGGCGCTGGCGCTGACCGCCGGAGAGATTGGCCCCGCGGTCGCGGACGGGGTAGTCGAGGCCTTCGCGGTGCAGGGCGACCACGTCGGTCAGCATGGACGCCTCGACGGCCTCGGGCACGGTTTCGCTGGTGCCCGAGGGGTCGATGTTGGTGCGGAGGGTGCCGGCGAAGATCTCCCCGTCGTACGGGTTCACCAGCAGATGCTCGCGGACGGCCTCGACGGAGAGGCCCGCCAGGGCCCGCCCGCTGATGCGGACCGTTCCCTCGTACGCGGCGGGCGGGACAGCGACGGCCAGGACGGCCGCGAGGTCGGCCGCCGCGCGGGGCCGGTAGGGGGCGATGGCGACGAACTCGCCCGCGGTCACCTGGAACTTCAGGTTGTTCAGGGTGCCGTGGCGCACGCAGTCGATCTCCAGGTCTCCCCCGGCGGCCGGGCGCCCGGTGCCGGGGGTCATGACCGGCGGCGCCGACAGGACGAGCGCCATCCGCTCGGCCGACGCGCGCGCGATCATCACGTACTTGGGCATCTCCGAGAACAGCTTGAGCGGTTCCATGATGAACTGCGCCAGGCCCACGGCCATGACGAGTTCGCCGATGGTGATGCGGCCCTCGAAGGCCAGCCAGCCCGCCGTCAGGGTGACGGCGCCGGCGAGTACCGCGTTGAGGGCCAGCGCGGTACCCGCGTAGGCGCCGTTCACCTTCGCCACGGTGATCGACTGGTGTCTCGCCTCGGTGCTGACCTTCCGGTAGGAGCGGAACGCGGCGTGGTTGCCGCCGAAGCCGTGCAGCGGGCGCAGGCCGGTGATCAGGTCTGCGACCTTCGCGCCCGCCCGCGCGACCCGGGCCTGCTGCTCCTGCGTGCCGGCGCCGATCCGCCGGGACATCACGCTCAGGATCGACAGGATCGCGACGGTGCCCACGATCACCAGCAGGCCGAGCCGGACGTCGGCCAGGCCCAGGGCGACCGCCGCGACCAGCACCGCGACCAGGGAGCTGATGAGCAGCGGCACCACCTCGATGATGTCGGCGGTCTGGTCGGCGTCCTCGGTGGCGATGGTGAGCACCTCGCCGGACTTGAGGTCGACGTCCCGGGCCACCGGCTGCAGGCCGCAGGCGGCGACCTTCACCCGCCAGCGGTGCGCCTCGGTCGTGTTGGCCTTCTGCAGGATCCGCATGCCGAACCGCCACGACAGCGACACCGTCGTGATGATCACGGCCAGCGCGCCGATCGACAGGGCGAGCGCGCCGAGGCTGCGGCCGTCCCGCATCGTGTGCTCGACGATCAGGCCGAGCGCGATGGGGAAGGCCGTCTCGCCGGCCTGGTAGAGGCCCATGAGGAGGGTGCCCCAGGCCATGGCACCGATGTTGCGGCGCAGGGCCGTGCGGAGGATGGCGGCCCCGGGGCGGGGCCGCTGCGTGTCAGTTGTCATCGAGGTGGCGGGCAATCGCTTCCGGGGTTCGCAGGGTGAACAGATCGCGGATCGTGATCACGGGACCGTACTCGCGGCGGAGCATCCCGATCAGCCGTACCGCCAGCATGGAGTGTCCTCCGAGGGACACGAAGTCGCTCACCGCGCTCACCTCGTCGTCGTCCAGGTCCAGTGCCTCGGCGAAGTACTCGCACACCACGGTCTCGGTCCCGGTCTCGGGTCCCCGCTCCCCCACGGTGGTCAGCGCGCCCAGCGGCTTGGCCTCGGGCAGCGCCTTGGTGTCGGCCTTCCCGTTCACCGTGAGGGGGATGCTGTCGACCTGGGCGTAGTGCGTGGGGCGCAGGAAGTCCGGGAGGCCCGCGCCCACTTCGGCGGCGACGGTCGGCAACTCCGCTCCCTCCAGGACCAGGTAGGCGGCCAGCCGGTGGGCGCCGTCGACCTGCGGGTCGGGCTGGGCGACCGCGGCGGCGAACCGCACCGCCGGGTGCGCCGCGAACACGGCCTCCACCTCGCCGAGTTCGACCCGGTGGCCACGGATCTTGACCTGCTGGTCGGTGCGGCCCAGGTACATCAGGTTGCCGTCGGGGCGCCGCACGACGAGGTCGCCGGTGCGGTACATGCGCGCGCCGGGTGCGCCGAACGGGCAGGCGACGAAGCGGTGCGCGGTCTGGGCGGGCTGCCCGAGGTAGCCGCGCGCGATGCCGATGCCCGACACGTACAGCTCGCCGGGCACGCCGTCCGGCAGGGGCCGCAGCCACGGGTCCAGGACGTACACGTCGGTGTTGTCGATGGCGACGCCCACGACCGGGTCCGCGCACTCGAAGGTGCCGACGCCGAGGGTGTTGATGGTGTACTCGGTGGGCCCGTACAGGTTGTAGCCGACCGTGCCCTCGGTCTCGGCGAGGCGCTGCCACAGCGTCGGGGTGACGGCCTCGCCGCCCAGCAGCACCAGTGCCGGACGTCGTGCCGGGTTGTCGAGCAGGCCCTCGGCGACCAGCTGCTGCGCGTAGGTCGGGGTCACGTTGACGACGTCGATCCCGTGCTCCAGGCAGTACGCGGCCAGCCGGGGCGCGTCCCGGCGCAACTCCTCGTCGCAGATGTGCACTTCATGTCCGTCGGCGAGCCACAGCAGCTCCTCCCATGACATGTCGAACGCGAACGACACGGTGTGCGCGATCCGGAAGACCCGGTGGCCGTGCTCCGCCAGCACCGGTTCGAAGATCCGGCGCTGGTGGTTGATCAGCATGTTGGTCAGGCCCGCGTACTCGGTCACCACGCCCTTGGGCTTCCCGGTAGAGCCGGAGGTGTAGATCGTGTACGCGGGATGCCGCAGGCGGTCCGGGTCGTCCGGCGCGAACGTCACATACGGCTCGGCCTCGGGCAGGGGCCGGTCCAGTTCGATCAGGTCGCCGGTCAGCCGGGGCGACACGGCGCTCACGGTGAGGATCACGTCCGGCGCGGCGTCCTCGACGATGGTGGCGATCCGATCGTCCGGGTGGTCCAGCTCCAGCGGCACGTACGCGGCGCCGACCCGCAGGACGGCGAACAGCGCCGCGATCCAGTCGGGGGAACGCGGGATCGCGAGCCCCACGGTGGTCTCGGGGCCGATGCCGCGCCCGGCGAGCACACCCGCCACGGCCCGGCTGCGGTCCCGGAGTTCGGCGAAGGTCATCGTCGAGCCGTGGGCGACGAGGGCCACCCGCTGAGGGTCACGGTCGGCCGCCTGGTCGAACCGGTCGACGACGGTGTCCGTTCCGACGTCGGTGCGTTCACCCGGCTCGGGTACCGGCCCCAGTCCCCGCAGCGCGCCGACCGGTCCGGCCGCCCGGGCCAGGTCCTCCAGCACGCCCAGGTAGTCGTCGAGGAGACGGCGGGCGTTCGCGGTGTCGCCGTCGCGGTACTCCAGTTTGACCGTGAGCCGGTCGCCGGGCGTGACGACCCAGGTGAACGGGTAGTGGGTGGAGTCGTCGGCCCGCACCGAGGTGATGCCGTGCCGGGCGTTCATCTCGGCGAACGCGTCCATGTCCAGGAAGTTCTGGAGCACGAACAGATTGTCGAACAGGGTGTCGTGCCCGCTGGCCCGCTGGATCTCGCCGAGCCCGAGGTGTTCGTGCTCCATCGCCTCGACCCGGGCGGTCTGCACGGCCGTCAGGTAGTCGCGGACCGTGTCGTCCGGGCGGGCCCGGGTCCACATCGGCACGGTGTTGAGCAGCACGCCGACGATGCCGGGCAGCCCCTCGCCCTCGCGGCCGGACACCGTCACACCGAACACCGCGTCGCCGCGGCCCGTGTGCGCGCCGAGCAGCAGGCCGAACGCCCCGGTCAGCACCGAGTTCAGAGTGACGCCGTGCGCCCTGGCCGCGTCCCGCACCAGGGCGGACTGTTCGGCGGACAGCGTGTGCACGAGCGCGCTCGGCAGGCCGTCGGGGAAGGAGGGGGCCGGTCCGGCCAGCAGGGTCGGTCCGGGCAGGCCGGCCAGGTGAGCGGCCCAGAAGCGTTCCGACGGGGCCGCGTCCTTTGCGGCGAGTGTCCGGGCGTACTCCTCGAAGCCCGGCGTGGCCGGCGTCGGGTCGAGCGGCTCGCCCGCGAGGACGGCACGGTAGGCGTCGAACAGGTCCCGCAGGACGATCTCGCGGGACCAGCCGTCCCACAGCATCAAGTGGTAGCTGAGCAGCAGGCCGTCGCGGTCGCCGGGCATGCGCACGACGGTCATCCGGATCAGCGGCGGCTCGCCCGGGTCGAACCCGGTGTCGCGGTCCCGGGCGCGCAGGGCGTCGGCCTCCGCGTCCGTCGACAGCCGGACGGTGCGGACGTCGACGCCCCGGCCCGCCTTCAGGACCTGGACCGGATTGCCGTCGTCGTCGGTGGTGAAGCCGGCGCCCACGACCGGGTGCCGTGCGATCACGTACGCCATCGCCTCGGCCAGCGCGCCGGTGTCCAGGCGCCGGTCGAAAGTGAACCAGTTCTGGGCGACGTAGTGCCCGGCCGGACCCGCCAGCTGTGCCTGGAAGAACAGGCCGCGCTGGAGCGGGGTGACGGGTGCGGTGCGCTCGGCCGTCGTGGCGGCGTCCGCGATGCGCTGGAGTGCGCCCCGCCAGTGCTCGGTGATGGCGTCGGGTATGCCGTCGGCCAGGACGAACTCGGCGAGCAGGCTCCCGGTGGCCTCGTCGGTCCACGCGTTGACCTCGACGGCGTACGGGCTGCCCTGGTCGCCGCCGGTGAGGTGCAGTGCCTGGGACTCGCTGGCCCGGCCGAGGTAGTTGAACAGCACCTGCGGGCGGGCGGTGAGCAGCGGGGCCGTCTGCGGGTTGAGGTACCTGAGGCTGCCGTAGGCGACGTGCCCGTGCTCGTCCGGCTGGCGCTCGGCGACCTCGCGCGCCGCCGCGACGGGGTCGGTGTGCGCGGTGAGCCGTACGGGTGCGACGGAGGTGAACCAGCCGACGGTACGGGTGTAGTCGTGCTGTTCCAGCACGGGGACCCGGCCGTGCCGCTCCAGGTCGATCGCGAGGTCGGTGGGCACGGGCTGGACCTGGGTCAGCGCGGCCCGCAGGGCTCCGCACAGCAGTTCGGTGAGGCCGACGCCGAGTGCGGCGGGGGCGGTGCTGGTCAGGAGGTCGCTCACGTCGGGGGCGAGCACAACCGTGGTCTCGCGCAACGCCCTTGTGGCGGGCAGCAGTTCGGGCGCCTGGAGTGTGGTGACCCAGTGTCCGAGGTCGTCGGCGGACCGGGCCGACCGGAGCGTCAGGGCCTCGGCGTACTCGGCGTAGGACGTGGTCGGCGGGGCCAGGGGCTCCCCGCGCAGGGCCGTGGACAGGTCGTCGAGCAGGATCAGCCAGGACACCGCGTCGACGGCGAGGTGGTGCACGGTGACCACGAGGGTGCGGCTTGCCTCCAGCCACGCGAAGGCGACGACGTCCCCGGACTCGGGGTCGAGTCGTGCGGCGGCCTCGTTCGCGACGGCTGTCGCGTCGGTGGTGTCCGGCCGTACGACGGTGATCTCGCGGGCGGGTTCGGTGCGCAGGGTCCACACGCCGTGTTCGGTGCGGAGCCGCAGCCGGAGAGCCGGGTGCGCGGCGACCACCGCGTTCGCGGCGCGCCGGGCGTCGGCGAGGCCGGCGCCTTCCGGGGCCTGGAGGGTCCTGGCCTGGGCGAAGCGGGTGAGGGAGCCGCCCAGTTCGCGCTGGCGGAGGATGATCGGGGTGGGCGGCAGGGGGCCGTCCTCGCGGCGGGCGGGGGTCCGGGCCGTCCGCGGTGTGTGCGTCGCCAGGTGCTCGGCGAGGGCGCGGGGGGTCTTGAGCAGGAACACGTCCCGGGGGGCGATGGGCAGGCCGAGCGTCCTGGCCCTGTTCACGACCGTGATGGCGATGATGCTGTCGCCTCCGGCGCGGAAGAAGTCGGTGTCGGCGGTCACGTCCGAGCCGGGCAGCGCCTGAGTGAAGATGTCCACGAGGGCGGCCACGGCCGTGCTTGCGTCCGCGGGTGCGTCGTGGCTGGTCGCGCCCCGCGGCGGGGCCGCACGCCGATGCGGCGCCGCGCTCGTGGGGGCGCTCTCCGTCAAGGCCCTTCGGTCCAGCTTGCCGTTGACCGTCAACGGCAGGGCGCCGATGGTGAGGACCTGGCCCGGGATCAGGTGCGCCGGCAGCTTCTCCGACAGTCGGCTCTCGAAGTCGCCCGGCACCCGGCCCACGACGTGCGCGACCAGATGGTCGCCGCTGTCCGCCACCGTCACCGCGACGTCGGTCACGCCGTCGAGTTCCCTGACCGCGGACTCCACCTCGCCCAACTCGATGCGGAATCCCTTGAGTTGCACCTGATTGTCGGCGCGGCCCGTGAACTGCAGTTCCCCGTCGAGCGTGCGGACGGCGAGGTCGCCCGTGTGGTACATGCGGGAGCCGTCGCCCGCGAAGGGGTCGGCCACGAACCGGCCCGCGGTGAGCCCTGGCCTGCCCAGGTAGCCGAGTGCCACCTGGTCGCCGGCGACGTAGATGGCGCCCACCCGGCCCGGGGGCACCGGACGGAGCCGGTCGTCGAGCAGGTAGGTGACCAGACCGGGGATCGGGCCGCCGATCGGGCTGACGTCGTCGCCGGGGCCGAAGTCCTCGCCGGTCAGCACCCGGTGGGTGACATGGACGGTGGTCTCCGTGATGCCGTACATGTTGACCAGCTCGGGCCACGCGGTGCCGTGCCGCTCGACCCAGCCGCGCAACCGTCCGAGGTCCAGCGCCTCACCGCCGAAGATGATCCGGCGCAGCGCGGGCAGCGGCTCGCCGGCCAGCCGGTCGGCCTCGATGAACTGGTAGAACGCCGAAGGGGTCTGGTTGAGGACGGTCACGCCGCGTTCGCGGACCAGCCGGTGGAAGTCGACCGGGGAGCGTGTCAGCCCGTACTCGGGCACCAGCAGCTCACCGCCGTGCGCCAGCGCGCCCCACAGCTCCCAGACGGCGAAGTCGAAGGAGAAGGAGTGGAACTGGACCCAGACGTCCTGCGGGCCGAAGTCCATGTCGGGCCGGGTGTGGGCGAGCAGGGTCACCACGCTGGAGTGCGCGACGACGACGCCCTTGGGGCGGCCGGTCGAGCCGGACGTGTAGATCACGTACGCGGGGTCGTGCCAGTCGGCCTGAGGGCCGGGCTCCGTGGGGGCCGGGGGCTCCTCTCCCTGGACCAGGACACGGGCCGGCACGCCCGCCCGGGCCAGGAGCTGCGTGAAGCGGTCGCGCTGGTCACGGTCCACGAGGACGACCTGGGGGGCCGCGTCGGCGAGGATGTACTCCAGCCGTTCGTCCGGGTAGGCCAGGTCCAGCGGTACGTAGGCGCCGCCCGCGGTGACGATCGCGACCAGGGCGACGACCTGCTCGACGGAGCGCGGGACGGCCACGGCGACCCGCTTGCCGGGGCTGACTCCGGCCGCGCGCAGGGTGGCGGCCAACGCGTCCTTGGCCCGGGACAGTTCGCCGTAGGTCAGGGACCGGGTGGTGCCGTCGAGACCGCACTGGGTGACGGCGGTGGCGGCCGGGTCGCGACGGGCGGCGGCGTCGAAGAGCCCGCCCAGGGTCGTCGGGGTGATCGGTGCCGGGCGCCGCCCGCCTGCGGGTGCCACGTCCCTGACCAGGGCGTCCGGCCGGGCGAGCAGGCCGGTCAGGGTCCGGGTGAAGGTGCGCAGGAGCCTCTGGGCGGTGGCTCCCGGCAGCAGTTCGCTGTCGTAGATGAGGTTGAAGCGCGGGCGGCCGTCGAGGGCGCGCTCGACCACCAGCGTGAGCGGGTAGTGCGGGGCGCCCTCGTTGACGATGTCCGTGATGGCCAGCGTGTCGCCGGGACGCCGGAGGGCGGCCGCGTCGGTGGCCACGTCGAACACCACGAGGGTGTCGAAGAGGGCGCCGGCGCCGGCCTGGCGGCCGATCCTGGCGAGCGAGACGTGCTGGTGTGCCAAGACCGCGTTCTGGTGGTCCCGCACCGCGCGGAGCAGGTCGCCGGCCGTGGTCCCGGAGTCCCAGCGGGCCCGTACGGGGATGGTGTTGATGAACAGGCCGACCATGTCCTGGATGCCGGGCACCTCGGCGTCGCGGCCGGACACCGTGGAGCCGAACACGACGTCGCCGCCCCGCAGGATGTCGCCCAGGGTCACGGCCCAGGCGCTGTGCACGGCCACGCTCAGCGGCACGCCGGCCTCGCGGACGGCGGCGTCGATGTCACCCTGGGGCGCGACGGCGGTGTCGGCGAACCGGCCGGACGGGGTGTGCCCCTCGGCGACCAGCGACGGGCCGGGCAGCCCCGCGAGTTCCTCGCGCCACACCCGGTCGCTCTCGTCGGCGTCGCGCCCGGCGAGCCAGTGCACGTAGTCGGCGAAGCCGCCGAGCGGATACACGGTCCCCGGGGCGTGGTACTCGGCCAGCAGCGCGCGGAGCATCGGCGGCACGGACCAGCCGTCGGCGATGATGTGGTGCACGGTCTGCACCAGGACGTTCCGGCCCGCGCCGGCGCGGACGAGGGTGTAGCGCATCAGCGGGCCGGTGGCCAGGTCGAAGCCGGAACGGCGGTCCAGCTCGGCGAGGTCGCGTATCTCCTCGCCGGTGATGCCGGGGCGGTCGATCGTGGTGAAGGGGGCATCGACGCCGTTGTCCAGCACGGAGACCACACGGCCGTCGGCGAGGGCCGTGAAGCGGGCGGCCAGGTTGGGGAACAGGGTGAGCAGCCGGGTGGCCGCCCCGGCGAGCCGGCCGGGGTCCACCTCGCCGTCCAGGGTGAGGAGTTGCTGCTCGACGTAGGCGCCGGCCGAGTCGTCGTCGAAGACCGAGTGGAAGTACAGGCCCTCCTGCAGCGGGGTCAGCGGCAGGATGTCCCGCAGGGCCGGGCCGTCCAGGGCGTCGACGTCGGCCTGGGTGAGGGGGACCAGGGGGAAGTCGCTGGGGGTGTGGCCGCCGTGGTCGAGGGCGGCGAGTCCGGTCAGGGCCGTGCGGAAGTAGTCGCCGAGGGCCGTGATGTCCGCGTCGGTGAACATCCCGTCGGGCCAGGAGATGGTGGTGACCAGTTCGTAGGCGCCGGTGGCGTCGGGTTCGGCGATCGCGTTGAACTCAAGAGCGCGCGGCAGGCGCATCCTCGGGTCGCGCTTCTCGCCCAGCTGGCCGGTGGTGCACGCGAGTTGCCAGTCGCCGGGGGTGCCCGCGGCGAAGCGGCCGAGGTAGTTGAAGAGGACCTGTGGTGCGGGGGCGTCGAATCCGGTTTCGGTCAGGTAGCGCAGGGCGCCGTAGGAGACGCCGTTGTCCGGCACCCGGGCGAGGTCCTCCTTGACCGCCTTGAGGGCGGCGGTCAGGTACGCGGGGGTGGTGAGGTCGGCTGCCGTGCCGGGGTCCACGGTGACCGGGAACAGAGTGGTGAAC
This sequence comes from Streptomyces sp. NPDC033136, assembly GCF_055578235.1. NCBI lineage: Bacteria > Bacillati > Actinomycetota > Actinomycetes > Kitasatosporales > Streptomycetaceae > Streptomyces > Streptomyces sp. NPDC033136. Next base: position 499,289 of record NZ_JBVIPD010000002.1, on the reverse strand, counting down.
CAGCCCACGGTCCGGGAGAGTTCCGGCTCGAAGCCGGCCGTTCCGGCGACGAACCGCGCCTCGCGGCCGTGGCCTTCCAGTTCGATGTGGGCGAACGTCTGGTCCTGGCCGAGGTCGCGGCGCCATCGGGCGAGGGCGACGGCGAGGGCGGTGAGCAGGACGTCGTTGACACCGGCGTGGAACTTCGCGGGGATCTCGCCCAGCAGCGCGGCGGTGACCTCGGGGCCGACCGATACGGTGCGCAGGCGCTCGTTCGCGACGGTGTCGGTCTCGGACAGGGCACGTCGGCCCAGCGGCTGGTCCTCGGCGGGCAGGGGACGCCAGTAGCAGGAGCTGTCCGCGTCGAACGCGGCGCGCTCCAGCAGTTGGGTCCAGCGGCGGAACGACGTGCCCACTGGGGGCAGTTCGATCGGCGCGCCCGAGGTGAACCGGCGCCAGGCGGTGGCGAGGTCCTCCATCAGGACGCGCCAGGACACGCCGTCGATCACCACGTGGTGGGCCACGAGGACGAGTTGCCGTGCCTCACGGCGCCAGACGGCCCGCAGCATCACACCGGCCTCGGGGTCGAGCCCGGCGGTGGCGAGGGCGACGCACTCGTCGAGCGGCCGGTCGCTCTCCCGCAGGCCGGCGGTGGCCCGGTCCGCTTCGGGGATGTCGAAGCTCCAGCGCTCGCCGCGTACCAGCCGGGCGCGCAGCATGTCGTGCCGGGCGACGAGGGCGGTGAGGATCGTGTCGAGGGCGTCGGCGGTCAGGTCCGCCGGGGTGTTCAGGACGACCGACTGGACGAAGCCGTCGATGGCGTCCGTGGTCTCGCCGAGCCACTGCACGATGGGCGAGCCCACGACGGTGCCGGTGGCGACGTCGGCGTGGTCCACGGTGGAGACGTCCTGGCGACTGGCGGCCGCCGCCAGCGCGCCCACGACGGGGTGGGTGAAGATCTGCCGTGCCGTGACGTGCAGGCCCTTCTCGCGCAGCGCGCTCAGCAGGGAGATGGCCAGGATGCTGTCGCCGCCGAGCTGGAAGAAGTCCTGGTCGACACCGACCTCGTCGAGGCGCAGTACCTCCGCGACGGCGGCGCACACCGCGTGTTCGTCGTCGGTGGCGGGCCTCACGAGCGAGCCTGTCCCGACCGTGGGCTCGGGCAGCGCGTTGCGGTCGAGCTTGCCGTTGGCGGTGAGCGGGAACGCGTCCAGCACGACGATGTGGGCGGGCACCATGTACTCGACCATGTGCGCGGTGGCCCACGCCTTGACCTCGTCCGCCCGCAGGTCCTCGCTGCCGGAGGCGGGGATGACGTAGCCGACGAGGTAGGTGCCGCCTGCCGCGTTCTTCTTCGCGACGACGCAGGTGTGCCGTACCCGGGGGTGTTCGGCGAGGCCGGCCTCGACGTCCTCGATCTCCAGCCGCATGCCGCGGATCTTGATCTGGTTGTCGGCGCGGCCGAGGAAGTCCAGCGACCCGTCCGGGGCGAAGCGCGCGAGGTCGCCGGTGCGGTAGAGGCGGGAGCCGTCGTTCGCGAAGGGGTTGGCGACGAAGCGGGAGGCCGTCAGGCCGGGCGCGCCCACGTAGCCGCGGCCCAGGAGGAAGCCGCCGACGTAGAGTTCGCCGCCGACGCCGACCGGGACCGGGCGCAGTTCGTCGTCCAGGACGTAGAGCTGGGTGTTGGGGTTGGCCCTGCCGATGGAGGTCGACAGGCGTTCCGCGGCGCCCCGGTAGATGACGTGGGAGACGCCGATGGTCGTCTCGGCCGGTCCGTAGCCGTGGTACATGGGGATGTCGAGCTTGGTGCGGAACCGCTCGTACAGCTCGGGGGTGAGGACCTCGCCGCCGCACCACACGTGCCGCAGGCTGTCCAGGCGGCCGGAGTCGCCCGCCATCTCCAGCAGCACGTCCAGCATGGACGACACCAGGTACGTGAAGGTGACGCGCTGTTCGGCGATGACGCTCAGCAGGTGGTGCGGGTCGCGTTCGCCGCCGGGCCGCAGGACGACGAGCCGGCCGCCGGAGACCAGGGGCAGGAAGATCTCGTTGATGGAGATGTCGAAGGACAGGGGCGCCTTGAACAGGGACGCGTCGTCGTGGCCGAAGCCCAGGATCTCGTTCACCTGCCACAGCAGGCGCTCGCTGATCGCCTCGTGGCGGATCATCGCGCCCTTGGGCCGCCCGGTCGAACCGGACGTGAAGATGACGTACGCGAGCGCGTCACCGAGGACGGTGACGCCGGTCCCCTCCATGGGGTACGAGTCGTACCGCCAGTCGGCGAGGTCGACGGCGACGGCGTCCGGTTCGGCCGGGTCGTGCGCGCCGGAGGCGTTGAGCTGGATGACGACCCGGGCGTCCTCGATGACGACGGCCCGGCGCGCGGCGGGCCACTGCGGGTCGAGCGGCACGAAGGCGCACCCGGCCTGGAGCACGGCGAGCAGCCCGATCACCATGTCGGCGGAGCGGGTCAGCGATATGCCGACGACCTGCTCGGCGCCCAGCCCGCGCTGAAGCAGGTGGTGCGCCAACTGGCTGGACAGCTCGGCTGCCTGACGGTAGGTCAGAAAGCGGTGCTCGTCCACGACGGCGACGGCGTCCGGTCTGGCCCGCGCCTGCTCGCGGAACATCTCCACGATGGCCGGCCGGGCCCGGTCGGCCCGGTTGTCGTTCCACTCGGCCAGGGTCGCGAGCCTGTCCGCCACACCGGACGGGCCGATGGTGCCCAGCGCCCGGTCCGGGAAGTCGGCCAGGTCGTCCAGCGCGCGCTGCGCGTCGGCCGGCTCCACGCCGTCGGGGACGGTGATGCTCCGGCCGTCCGGGGCGATGCCCCAACCGCCGGGCGCGCCGCCGCCGTTGTCGACCCAGCCGAGGACGTCGGCGAAAAGCGTGCCGGGGGTGAGGTCGATGCCTTCGGGGCTTCGGCCCGTCGCCCAGTAGGCCAGGCCGATGGCGCAGGCCTCGGCGATGGTCCTGTCCGGGTAGTCGCCGACCCGCCGGCGCACTCCGGCCAGGCGCGTGGGGGAAAGCAGTGCGAGACGAGCGCGCGGTTGCATCATCGAAGACTCAGCGTCCCTTCCAGAATGTGGAGCGAGGCCAACCTAGGCAAGGGTTACCTAACTACCCTCTCGCCAGGCCTGCCACAGTCGTGCGTACCGGCCGCCCAGAGCCACCAGTTCCTCGTGCGTGCCCTGTTCCACGACGCGTCCCGCGTCCAGCACGGCGATCCGGTCGGCGGCCGTCGCCTGGGTCAGCCGGTGCGCCACGAACAGCGTGGTCCGGCCCGCGCACGCGGCCAGCACGGCCCGTTCCAGCTCGGCGGCGCCCTCGCTGCCGGCCTCCGCGGTCGACTCGTCGAGCACCACCACCGGCGCCCGGCCCAGCACCAGCCGGGCCAGGGCGATCTGGGCGACCTTGGTGACGTCCAGGCGCTCACCGCCCTCGCCGACCGGGGTGTTCAGCCCCTCGGGCAGGGCATCGGCCCAGTCGCCGGCGCCGACCGTGCGCAGGGCGTCCCGCAGCTCGGTGTCGCTCGCCCCGGGCGCGGACAGCCGCAGGTCGTCGGCGAGCGGCCCGGAGAAGACGTGCGTCTCCTGCGTCAGGATGCTCACCAGGGCGCGCGCCCCGGCCTCGTCCAGGTCGGCGAGATCGGTCGTCCCGATGCGCACCGCCCCGGCCTCCGGGGTGCCGATCCCGGCGATCAGCGCGGCCAGGGTGGTCTTGCCCGCGCCCGTCGCCCCCACCAGGGCGAGCGACCCACCGGCGGGAATGGTCAGGCTCACGTCCCGCAGCACCGGCTCGCCGGCGCCGGGGTAGCGGAACGTCAGCCCCTCCACCGTCACCGGGTACGCTCCGGCTTCCGCCGCCGCGACGGACTCGTCGCCGACCAGCCGCTCCTCGGCGGACTCCCCCAGCACCCCGACCAGGCGGGTCAGGCTCGCGCCCGACTTCTGCGCCTCGTCGAAGGTGAACATGATGGCGCCCAGCGGGGTGAACAGCCGGTGGAACAGCAATGGGGCCGCCGACACCTCGCCCAGAGTGGCCGCATCGGCCTCCAGCAGGGCGTACCCGACCACGAGGATCAGGACCAGCCCGATGAACTCGGCGCGGTTCTCCCGGCCGACGAACCGGCCGAAGAACCGGAACACCTCGATGCCGAGGTCGCGCACCCGCCACGACTCGGCGGTGACCTTCTCGCGGAAGGCGCCCTCCAGGCGGTACGCCCGGACCGTGTCGATGCCGTTCAGGCCGCTGATGAACGCCTGGGCACGGTCGGCCTGGGCCACCCGCTGCTTGCGGTAGAGCGGCGCGGAACGGGGCAGGTACCAGCGCAGGGCCAGCGCGTACGCGGGCAGCGCGCCGGCGCCCGCGAGACCGAGCCGCCAGTCCAGTCCGAACATGCCGAGGGTGGCGATGACGACCAGCACGCCGGCCGAGAAGACGGTGGGGACGGCCGTGCGGATGCCCTTGGAGATGACGGCCACGTCGTCACCGACCCGGGAGAGCACGTCTCCCCGGCCGACCTGTTCGACGCGCGCGCTCGGCATGCCGAGCACCGCGCGGACGGCGCCTTCGCGCAGCCGCGCGAGCAGGTCCGCGCCCAGCCGGCCGATCAGGTAGGTCGACACCGCGGTGGCCGCCGCGCCGAGCAGCGCGGCGGCACCGATCAGCACCCCGATCGTGACGAGGATCGAGCGTTCCCCGCCCCCGACGACCCCGTCGACCACACGGCCGAGCAGGAGCACCGGGAGCACCTGGAGCGCCGCCCCCGCGACCGTGGTGAGCACGGTCGCGGTCGTCAGCCAGGGCATCTCGCGGCAGTGTGCCGCGACCCAGCGGCCGGCTTCGCGTCCGGTCGTCGTGCGCAGGGTCGCCGGGGCGACGCGCGTCGCGGTGGTGCTCACTCCCTACTCGACCGACTTGACGAGCTCGTCGATCGCGTACGGCATCGACAGCAGGGTGCCCTGGGAGATGGCCGCGCCGACCGCCGGGCCCTCACTGTCCAGCAGGTAGGAGACGTTGCCCTTCTTCACGGCGTCCAGGTTGGCGAACAGCTTGAACTTCTTCAGCGCCTCGGTGTCGGCCTTGTCGTTGATCACGAAGATGCGGTCGACGTCGACGAGGTCGACGCGCTCGGGCGAGAGGGTGGTGTAGAAGTTGCCGCCCGCGACCTTGTCGATCTCGGTCTGGTACTGGAAGCCGATGCCCGTGACGAGCCGGCCGCGTACGTCGGTGGAGGTGAAGGGTGCCACCGAGTCCTTGTACCAGGAGAGGGCGACAGCGGTCTCCTTGCCGAACTCGGGATGGGCCTTCTTCGCCGCGTCCAGCCGGGCCTGGATGTCGTCGACCATCTTCTCGCCCTCGTCGGCCTTTCCGAGGGCCTTGGCGATGTGCAGGGCGTTGTCCTGCCAGGGAGCGCTGAAGGGTTCCTTCTCGGCCTTGGTGCGGGCCACCGTCGGGGCGATCCTGGAGAGCTTGTCGTAGGCGGCCTGGTCGATCTCGGAGTAGACCGCGACGATCAGGTCGGGGCGCAGGGCCGCGATCTTCTCGTAGTTGGGGCCGGAGTCGCCGTTCTTCATGACGACCTCGGGCTTGGTGTCGCCCCACTTGTCCTTCACCCAGGGCCACTGGGTGTTGATGTCGGGGCTCTTGCCCGGGGGGTTGGGGTACTGGTCGACCATGCCGACGGGCTTGATGCCGAACGCCAGGACGGTCTGGTCGTCGGTGTAGCCGACGGAGACGACCCGCTGGGGCGCCTTCTCGACCTTGGTGGATCCGAACGCGTGCTCCACGGTGACCGGGAACGCGCCGGGGGCCGCGGCCTGGGTGCCGTCGCTCTGGCTGTCCGCCTTGTCGTCGGAGCCGGAACCGCATCCCGCGAGGAGGCCGACGCCGAGGGTGGCCGCGGACAGGATCGCCGCCAGTCGCCGCCATGGCTTCCTGGACGTCGTTCGATGGAGGAGCATCCAAAACCCCTTGCTTTCGCGCTAGTTCGCTGCACCCTCGCCTAAGGGCAGCCAAACCTTATCGCGAGTTAATGAGGTTAGCCTAGCCTTACTTTGACTCGTCTCTCTCGTCCGTGGGGAGGTGTCCCGGCAGGACGTGAGTCCGCCCGATCGGCACGATCAGCGGCCGGTCGCCGACCGGGTCGTCGATCACGTGGGCGCGCAGCCCGAACGCCTCGTGCAGCAGCCCGGCCGTGACGACGTCCCGGGGATGCCCCTGCGCCAGGATCGAACCCTCCCGCATCACCACGAGGTTGTCGCTGTAGCGCACGGCCAGGTTGAGGTCGTGCAGCACCATGACGACGGTGCACCCCGACTCGTGCAGGTCGTCGACGAGATCGAGGACGTCGACGGCGTGCGCCAGGTCCAGATAGGTCGTGGGTTCGTCCAGCAGCAGCAGATCCGTGCCCTGAGCCAGCGTCATGGAGATCCAGACGCGCTGCCGTTGGCCGCCGGACAGCGAGTCCACCGGGCGCTCCGCGAGGTCGGACACCCCGGTCATGGCGAGCGCGCGCTCCACCACCTCGGCGTCGTCGGACGACCACTGCCGCAGCCAGCTCTGGTGCGGGTGACGGCCCCTGGCGACCAGGTCGGCGACCGTCAGCCCTTCCGGCGCGACCGGCGCCTGCGGAAGCAGGCCGAGTTTCTTCGCGACGTCCCGGGTCCGCAGCCTGCCGATGTCCTCGCCGTCCAGGACGACCGTCCCGCGGGCCGGCTTGAGCAGCCGCGACAGCGTCCGCAACAGGGTGGACTTCCCACAGCCGTTGGGGCCGATGATCGTGGTGACCACGCCCGGCGGTATCGCCACGTCGAGCGTGTCGATGACGACCCGGTCGCCGTAGCCGACCGTGACGCCTCTGGCTGCCAGCCGCGAGGTGTCACCGACCGCCGCCCCGGTGACGGACTGTGCGACCACGGGTCCCCCCTTGCTTAGGTTCACCTGACTCTTGTACATCTACCGCAGGTTCGCCCGCACCAGCAGGTAGACGAGGAAGGGGCCGCCGATCGCGGCGGTGACCACACCGACCGGGAGCGAGACCGGCAGCACCGTGCGCGCGACGAGGTCGGAGCCGGTCAGCAGCAGCGCGCCCACCAGGCCCGAGGCCACCATCGGCGGTGTCGGGCAGCGCGCCAGACGCATCGCCACCTGCGGAGCGACCAGCGCGACGAACGGGACCGGGCCCGCCGCGCTCACCGCCGCACCGGCCAGCAGCACCGCGCACAGCAGCAGGACCCCCCGCACCAGGGCGTACCGGACGCCCAGGCCCGCGGCGACGTCGTCGCCGAAGTGCATCGGCCTGAACTGGAACGCCGCGCAGGACACGACGGCCAGGAGGACGAGGGTGCACCACAACGCGGTCCAGACCTCGCCCCAGGAGCGGTCGTCGAGCGAGCCGACCAGCCAGGTCTGGGCCCGGGCCACGTTCCTGATGTCGGCCGTGGCGAGCAGCCAGGTCGTGATCGCCTGCATCACGGCGGTCACCGAGATGCCGATGAGGACGAGCCGGAAGCCGTCGACCCCGCGCCGCCACGCCAGGAAGTACACCAGCAGGCCCGTGCCGAGGCCGCCCGCGAGCGCCGCCGCCGGCAGGCCCACGGAGTCGGTGATCGCCGCGGCGGTCCCGCCCGAGACCGTCACCAGGAACACCGCGACCATGCCGGCGCCCGAGGTGATGCCCAGCACGTCCGGGCTGGCCAGGGGATTGCGGGCGATGGACTGCGTGATCGCCCCCGACACCCCGAGCGCGACCCCCACGACGAGCCCGGCCAGGGCCCGCGGCATCCGCAGGTCCATGATGACGAACGCGTCGACCTGTTCACCCTGCCCGAGGAGCGTACGGATGACCTGCGGCAGGCCGATGGGGAAGTCGCCGACGCCGATGGACACGCAGAACACCAGGAAGGCCGCCGCGGCCAGCAGCAGCGTGACGCACAGGATCCACGGCCGCCAGACGAACGACACCCGGCCGAGCCGCACGCCCGGCGGAAGAGACGGCTTCACCTCGGTCACGTTCATGCCTTCCTGAACTTTCCGCGCCACACGAGCACCGCGAAGAAGGGGGCGCCGAGGAGCGCCACGAGGACACCCGCGTCCAGCTCGCCCGGCCTGACCACCAGTCGCCCGACGATGTCGCAGACCAGCAGGACGACGGCCCCGAGCAGTCCGGCGTACGGCACCAGCCAGCGGTAGTCCGGCCCGGTCAGGTAGCGGGCGACGTGGGCGACCATGAGCCCGAGGAAGGCGATGGGACCGCACGCGGCGGTCGCCGCGCCGGCCAGCAGGGTGATGGCGGTGATGCCGACGGTCCGGCTGAGCGCGATGTTCACGCCCAGTCCCCGGGCCACGTCGTCGCCCAGGTTGAGCAGGTTGAGGGCGGGCAGGGTGGTCAGGGCCAGCACCAGCCCGAGGCCGATGAACGCGGTCACCGGCCAGATGACGCCGAATCCGGCACCGGCCAGGGAGCCGGCGTTCCAGAACCGCAGGGCGTTCAGCGCCGCCTGGTCCGACAGCGCGACGGCGGTGGTCATCGCCGCGAGGAACACCGTGACCCCTTGTCCCGCCAGGGCGAGTGTCAGCGGGTTGCCGGCCCCGCGCCCGATGCTGGCCAGCCCGAAGACCACGACACCCGCCACGGCCGCCCCGAGGAAGGCGAACCAGACGTACTGGAACGGGTCGCCCAGCCCGAACACGGAGATCGCCACCACGACCGCGAACGAGGCCCCGGCGTTGACGCCCAGCAGCCCCGTGTCGGCGATCGGGTTGCGGGTGTACCCCTGGATCAGCGCACCGCCGACCCCCAGGGCGATGCCCGCCACGATCCCGAGGACCGTCCGGGGCACCCGTACGGTCTCCACGATGAGCCTGATCTCGGTGAGACGCCGGCCGGACGCCGGGGCGCCGAACAGCCCCTGCCACACCTCGCCGGGGCTGAGCGCCCGTGCGCCCACCGCCAGGGACAGCGCCGCGGCGACCACGAGGACCGCCACGAGGGTGCCCAGACCCAGGACCCGCCGCCGACGGGCCTGAGAGGTGCCCCTGGGCGCGGGGCGCTCAACCACAGCAGTCGTCCCCATGTCGACGTACGTTATCCCTTGCGTGGTGGGCGACTTGACGAGCGGTGCGTGCCGGCGCCCTGCCGAGGTGCGGCTCCGCCGCTGGGCGCGACCCGCCACGGCTGTGCCGCGGCCGTGCGGCCGCGTGGTGCGGCACCGCCGGCGGAGTGCTCAGCGGGCGGTGCTGCCCGTGCCGTCGGCGAGCGTGCGGGCCTGGCCGGCGGCGGGCTCGGTGGCGCGGCCGAGGAGCGAGTCGAGGATCTCGCCCACCCTGATGGCGGTGTTGGACAGCAGGGACGAGGTGATGCCGTGCGTGTGCTCGGTGCCGCCCTGCAGGTAGATGCCGCAGCGCAGCCCGGGGTCGGTCGCGACGCGGTAGTCACGCTCGACGCGGACGCGGCCCTCGTCGTCGCGCAGGCAGCGGTCGGCGACCTCGCCGAGGAGGCCGGTGGGGTCGGCGGGGCTGTAGCCGGTGGCGAAGACGACGACGTCGGCGTCCAGGTCGGTCTCCTCGCCGGTGACCAGGGACGTCACGGTCGCGCGGACGCTCGACGGTGTCTCCTTGACGCCGGTGAGCCGGGAGACGTTGAGGAAGCGCAGGCGTTCGGTGCCGAGGACCTTCTCCTGGTACGACTGTCGGTAGAGATCGTCGATCAGGTCGATGTCCACCACGGAGTAGTTGGTGTTGCCGTGGTAGTCCATCAGCCGGCGTTTGACGTCCTCGGGCGCGGCGAAGTACTCGTCGACCGCCTGCGGGTCGAAGATCCGGTTGGCGAAGCTGCTGTCGTCCGCGGGGCTGTAGCCGTAGCGCGAGAAGACGGCGCAGACCTCGGCCTCGGGGAAGCGGCGGTGCAGGTAGGCGACGTTCTCGGCGGCGCTCTGGCCGGCGCCCACGACGACGAACCGGGAGGGCGAGGTGCCTTCCAGCCCGTCGACTTTCGCCAGCAGTTCGGAGTTGTGCCAGACGCGGTCGCCGCGCTCGACGCCCTCGGGCATGAGGGGGCGCAGCCCGGTGCCGAGGACGAGGTTGCGGGCGCGGTGGACTTCGAGGCCGCCGCCCGAGCGGACGGTCACCTCCAGGTACTCCACGACGCCGTCCCGGGTCACGGGTGCGACGCCGACGACCTCGTGGCCGTAGGAGACCATGTCGTCGACCTGGGCCGCCGCCCACTCGAAGTAGTCGTGGAACTCCACGCGCAGCGGGAACAGGTTCTTGTGGTTGATGAAGTCGATCAGCCGGCCCTTGCTCTGCAGGTAGCAGAGGAAGCTGTACTCACTGGCCGGATTCCGCAGCGTCACCAGGTCCTTGAGGAAACTGACCTGCATGGTGGCGTCGTCGATGAGCATGCCGCGGTGCCAGCCGAAGCGCGGCTGCTGCTCGAAGAAGTGAGCGGTGACCGCCTCCTGCCTGCCGACGCGTGCGTTGTGCTCGCGGAGCGCGATCGCCATGGCCACATTGGACGGTCCGAAGCCGATGCCAATGAGGTCGTGGACCGGTGGTACGTCACCAGGAAGAACCTGCGACATGTCACTCCCATCGTGCGGGGCAGCCGCGTGTCAGGTGTGGAAGGAACGAAAGCCGGGCATGCCAACGGAGCGACACACCAAGGAACTTAGGTGAGCCTAAGCTAAACTTGAGGAGGTGTCGACGGGGCAAAACGGACAGCCGAAGGGCAGGGCCTCCTCAACTGGAGCTCCACGCACACCCGTTGCGGACTAAGGTAAGCCTTGCTTTACTTACCTCGGCCAACACCTTGCTCTGAGGAGGAACCCCATGCGGGTCGTCATGTTCGGTTACCAGACCTGGGGGCACCGCACCCTGCAAGCCCTCCTGGAGTCCGAGCACGACGTGGTGCTGGTCGTCACCCACCCCAAGAGCGAGCACGCGTACGAGAAGATCTGGAGCGACTCCGTCGCGGACCTCGCCGAGGAGCACGGGGTGCCCGTGCTGATCCGCAACCGCCCGGACGACGACGAGCTGTTCGAACGCCTCAAGGAGGCCGATCCGGACATCATCGTGGCCAACAACTGGCGTACGTGGATCCCGCCGCGCATCTTCGGCCTGCCGCGCCACGGCACACTGAACGTGCACGACTCGCTGCTGCCGAAGTACGCCGGGTTCTCCCCCCTGATCTGGGCGCTCATCAACGGCGAGCCCGAAGTGGGCGTCACCGCGCACATGATGAACGACGAACTCGACGCCGGCGACATCGTCCGGCAGGAGGCGGTGCCGGTCGGCCCGGCGGACACCGCCACGGACCTCTTCCACAAGACCGTCGACCTCATCGCCCCGGTCACCATCGGCGCACTCGCTCTGATCGCCTCCGGGCAGACGGAGTTCACGCGGCAGGACCGGTCCCGGGCGTCCTTCTTCCACAAGCGGTCCGACGAGGACAGCCGCATCGACTGGAGCTGGCCGGCGGAGGACCTGGAGCGTCTGGTGCGCGCCCAGTCCGAGCCGTACCCGAGCGCCTACACCTTCCACAGGGGCAGGCGCCTCGACGTCCTGGCCTCCTTCGTGTCCGAGGGCCGCTACGGCGGCACGCCCGGCCGCATCTTCTACCGCGAGGGCGACGGCGTGGTGATCGTCGCCGGCTCCGACGCCCGGACGGGCCGCAACCGCGGCCTGGCCATCACCCGCGTACGGACCGAGGACGGGCGGGAGTTGCCCGCCACCGAGTACTTCACCTCCATGGGCGGCTACCTCACCGGCCGCCCCTGACGTGCCGGCCCCGGTACGGTCCCGGGGCCGGCCGGCATCACCGCCGCGCGGGCCGGGCCGGCGTCCCGACGGCCGCCCGGCCTCGGGGCCGGGGCTCAGGCCCGCCAGGTGTAGCGGCGTTCCGGCCGGCCCGCCGCGCCGTAGCGCAAGGACACCTCCGCGTTGCCCGTGCCGTGGAAGTACTCCAGGTAGCGGCGGGCGCTCACGCGGGACACGCCGGTCAGGGCCGCGCACTCGGTGGCGGAGAGGGTGCCGTCCGCCTCGCGCAGGGCGCGTTCGACCAGTCCGGCGGTCTCCACGCTCATGCCCTTGGGCAGAGTGGGGGCCGGTGAAGGGGTGAACGCCCCGGCGAACACGCGGTCCACGTCGGCCTGTCCGCGTACGACGGTCGTGAGCAGCCGGCCCCGCTGGGCGGCGTAGCGCTCCAGGCGGAGGCGCAGATCCTCGGAGTCGAAGGGTTTGAGGAGGTAGTCGACCACGCCGCGGCGGACGGCGCCGCGCACCGTATCGGCCTCCTGCGCCGCGCTGATGACCATGACGTCGCAGTCGTGGCCGGCAGTGCGCAGCCGGGCGATGACGTCGAGGCCGAAGAGGTCGGGGAGGTACAGGTCGAGCAGGACGAGGTCGGGGCGCAGTTCGTCCACGGCCTCGATGGCCTCCGCGCCCGTGTGGGCCACGCCGACGACGCGGAACGGCTCGACGCGTTCGACGAACGCGCGGTGGACTCGGGCCACCATGAAGTCGTCGTCGACCACGAGGACGCCGATCGTGCCCGTCTTGTCGCTCGCTGCGGTCATGGGGCCGCTCCTTCCGCCACCGTGCCGGTGAGGTGGCCGACGGTCATGCGTGCGGTGAACACGGCCCCGTCGGGGGTGTTGGCCACCGAGATCTCTCCCCCGTGCCGTTCGCAGACCAGCTTGGTCAGGGCCAGCCCGATGCCGCGCTCGCCCTCCCGTGCGGCCTTGGTCGTGAAACCGTGGGAGAACACCTCGCGGGCCAGTTCGGGAGCCACGCCCGGTCCCGAGTCGCGGACGACGATCTCCACGCTGGAGGCGTCCTGCCGCAGCGCCACCTCCACCCAGGCGTCGTCCCGGGCGGCGGACGCGTCGACGGCGTTGTCCACCAGGTTGCCCACGACGGTCGCCACGTCGGCGGCGTCCTCCGGTGCCAGCCGCTCCAGGGCGGTGTCGTCGGAGATGCGCAGGCTGACCTTCCGTTCGGCCGCGAGGGACGCCTTCGCCATCAGCAGCGAGGCCACCGCTGTGTCGCGGACGCGGCGGCTGAGGGTGACGTCCAGGGACTGGCGGCGCTGGTTCAGCGCCCTGATGTAGCGCACGACTTCGTCCTGCTCGCCGATCTGGATCAGTCCGGAGATGGTGTGCAGCTGGTTGGCGAACTCGTGCGCCTGCGCGCGCAACAGTTCCGAGGAGCTGCGGAAGGAGCCGATCTCCCGCTCCAGCCGGGCCAGTTCGGTCCGGTCACGCAGGGTGGTGACCGAGCCGAGGAGCCGGCCGTCCTTGGTGACGGTCATCCGGTTCATCACCAGGACCCGGCCGTGGCGGACGACGACCTCGTCCCGCTTGTCGGCGGCGGTGCCGGCCAGCACGTCCCGCAGCCGTCCCTCGATGCCCAGGCCGTCCAGGCTCTGGCCGACGCAGTCCTCGGGCAGGTCGAGCAGGCGGCGCCCCATGTCGTTGACGAGGGTGAGCCGGTGCTGCGGGTCCAGGGCGACGACGCCCTCGGCGATCCCGTACAGCATCGCCTCCCGGTGTTCGGCGAGCCCGGCGATCTCGCCCGGCTCCAGTCCAAGGGTCTGCCGTTTGACCCGCCGCGCGAGCAGCCAGGAGCCGGCCACTCCGAGCCCGCTGGCGATGCCGAGATAGGCGAGCAGATAGGAGGAGGCGCCGCTGAGCCGCTGCCACACCGTCGGATCGGCCTCGCCGATCATCACCGTGCCGAGGATCGTGCCGAGGTTCTCCTCGGCCGCCCCGAGGACGGGCACCTGGGCGGCCAGCTGACGGTCGCCGTTCACGGTCACCTGCCCCGACCAGCCCCGCCCCTGGGCGATACCCGGACCCAGCCACATCCGCTCCCCGACGACCGTGGGATTGGTGGAGCTGACGATCCGCCCGGCGGCGTCGGCCACCGTCACCGACGTCACCCCGGACTGCGCCTGGGTGGAGAGCACCAGCGGGGCGAGCGCCTCCGCGGGCGCGGGACGCACCAGCTGGCTGCGCACGAGCGAGTTGGCGGCCAGCCGTTCGGCGAGCGCGCTCACCCGGCGCCCCTCGACGCGGTTGAAGGTGGCCTGCGACTGGGCGAGGGAGACGGCGGCGACCGCCAGCAGCACCACCACGACGATGGCGAGCTGGAGCACCAGCATCTCGCCCGCGAGCGAGTGGCGACGGAAGGTGGCGACCACGACGAACTCAATCTTTTCTGCCGACACAAGGGGAGCGGCTCATGTGCCGAGTCGCACAATCATGACGTCCACCAGCGGAAATCGAAAGAGATGTGTAGTGACGGGCCCGTCACGCGCTCTCGCCGGTACCTTCGCCGTCCTGACGCGGCGGGTGGTCCGCGCGTGCGGAGCGTGGCGGGCAGAGTCCCCGCACCCCCGCACCCCCGCACCCCCGCACGGCCTGCGGCTCAGGGGGCCGGGCACACCCGGCGGTGGCCGCGCCGTCACGGCCCGGGTTACGGCGCGGACCATGGCCCCCCACCTGCGGGTGTTCGCCCTGCCGGACGCCGGCGGGACGGTGGGACCGCAGCGTCTCGTCGACGAGGCAGGCAGGCAGGCAGGCAGGCAGGCAACGGTGATCACGCCCCGCGGCCGGGCCTCGGATCGGTGGCGCCGCTCACGCGGCCGGGTCGTGGGTCACCGTCGCCGAGACCGTTCCTGTGGCCCGCCCGGCGGAGGAGGCCGGCCCGACCGTCGTCCCGAAGGGTGAAAGGGGGTCACCAGCCTCGTCCGGCGTCTCGGCCCGGAGCGAGGTCAGGAGGTGTTCGCGCGCGGACCGATGCCCCGCAGGTCCTGAATGGTGCCGCCGAGTTTCGCGCGGAGCGGTTCCAGTATCTCCGGCTTGGCGCTGACCACCCAGCGCATGCCGACGAGGTACCTGCCCCCGTACACGCCGGCCGACTCCAGCCAGGTCTCCTTCAGCTTCTCCTCGGGGAAGGTGGTGATGAGGTAGTCGCCCTTCCCGGTGCGGCACACGCCCTCGCGCAGCTCGTCCGCCTCGGTGCGGATCTTCACCTCGCAGCCGGTCAGGCCGGCGATCACCTCCACCTTCGCCGGCGCGACGACCCCGGCGGCCGGAGCGGCGGACGCGCTCTTCGCCGCCTTGCCGCCGTCGCCCGGCTCGCCCTCGCCACCACCGCCGCAGGCCGTGCCGAGCAAGAGCAGGGCCAGAGCCCCGGCCGCCGCGACGGCGCGGAGCCGTCGGACGCGGGACGGGGTCCGGCGGTCGGATCGTACGTGCGGTTGCTGCTGGGACACGTCGCCTCTCCGGGTGCGGGCTGTCGGCAGGAGTACTCGAGGTAGGTACGGACACATCCGGAGAGGCGTTCACCCCTACGCGGCCTCCTCCACCGCGGCGCCCCGGGGCCCGTCGAACTGCGTGCGGTACAGCTCCGCGTACCGCGTCCCGGCCGCGAGCAGTTCCTCGTGGGTGCCCCGTTCCACGATCCGGCCGGCCTCGACGACCAGGATCTGGTCGGCCGCCCGGACCGTGGACAGCCGGTGGGCGATCACGATGGCGGTGCGGCCTTCGAGGGCTTCGGTGAGGGCCTCCTGGACGGCGGCCTCGGAGGTGTTGTCGAGGTGGGCGGTGGCCTCGTCGAGGATGACGACGCGCTGGCGGGCCAGCAGCAGCCGCGCGATGGTCATGCGCTGGCGTTCGCCGCCGGAGAGACGGTAGCCGCGCTCGCCGACCACGGTGTCGAGGCCGTCGGGCAGCGACCGGACGAGGTCGTCGAGGCGGGCCCGGCGCAGGGCGTCCCACAGGTCGTCCTCCGTGGCCCCGGGGCGGGCCAGCAGGAGGTTGGCGCGGACGGTGTCGTGGAAGAGGTGCCCGTCCTGGGTGACCATGCCGAGGGTCTCCCGCAGGGACCCGGCCGTGAGGTCGCGGACGTCGACGCCTCCGATGCGTACGGCTCCCTCGTCGGTGTCGTACAGGCGCGGCAGCAGTTGGGCGACGGTCGACTTGCCCGCGCCGGAGGAACCGACGAGCGCCACGGTCTGCCCGGGTTCGGCGCGGAAGGAGAGGCCGTGCAGGACCTCGTCCCCGCCCCGCTTGTCCAGGGACGCGACCTCCTCCAGGGAGGCCAGGGAGACCCTGTCGGCGGCGGGGTAGCCGAAGCGGACCTTCTCGAACTCGACCGCCACGGGACCGTCGGGCACCGGGCGGGCGTCCGGCTTCTCCTCGATGAGCGGCCTGAGGTCGAGTACCTCGAAGACCCGCTCGAAGCTCACCAGGGCGCTCATCACCTCGACCCGGGCCCCGGCCAGCGCGGTCAACGGCGCGTACAGCCGGGTCAGGAGCAGCGCCAGCGACACGACCGCGCCCGGTTCCAGGGTGCCGCGCAGGGCGAGGTAGCCGCCGAGGCCGTAGACCAGGGCCAGCGCCAGCGCGGAGACGAGGGTGAGGGCGGTGATGAAAGCCGCCTGGGCCGTGGCCGTGCGGATGCCGATGTCCGCGACCCGGCGGGCACGGTCGGCGAACTCCCGCGACTCGTCCCCGGGCCGCCCGAACAGCTTGATCAGGGTGGCGCCGGGCGCGGAGAACCGCTCGGTCATGCGGGTGCCCATCGCCGCGTTCAGCATCGCCGCCTCCCGCTGCATGCGGGCCATGCGGCTGCCCATGCGCCGGGCGGGGATCACGAACACCGGCAGCAGCACCAGCGCGAGCAGGGTGATCTGCCAGGACAGTGTGAGCATCACGGCGAGGGTGAGGACGAGGGTGACGACGTTGCTGACCACGCCGGAGAGGGTGTTGCTGAACGCGCGCTGGGCGCCGATCACGTCGTTGTTGAGACGGGAGACGAGGGCGCCCGTACGAGTGCGTGTGAAGAACGCGACCGGCATGCGCTGCACATGGTCGAAGACGGCCGTGCGCAGGTCGAGGATGAGGTGTTCGCCGAGCGTCGCCGAGAGCCTGCGGCCGAGGATGCCGAGTGCCGCCTCCGCCACCGCGATCAGCGCGATGAGCAGGGCCAGCCGGACGACGGTGCCCTCGTCACCGGCCGAGACGATCGTGTCCACGACCCGCCCGGCCAGTACGGGCGTCGCCACGGCGAGCAGGGCGGTTCCGACGCCGAGCAGGACGAAGAGGACGATGCGTCGCCGGTGCGGGCGGGCGAAGGCGCCGATGCGGCGCAGGGTTGTCAGGGCGAAGGGGCGGCGCTCCTGCTCGGCGTTCATGACGCTGTGCAGCTGCGTCCACGCTGTGGTCTCCATGCTCATGGGAGGCACCGTAGAACCTCAAGCAATCTTGAGGTCAAGGAGCTCGCACAACACCCGCGACATCCCGCACAATCGGCACGATCCCCCTCTCCCTCGTCCCTCCGCGCAAAGGCTCCGATGACGCTACCCACACAGCCGCTCCCCGCGCGCAATCCGCAGGTCCCGCTCCCGCAACCCGCTGTTGACGCGGCAGGGGAAGCCTCCGCGGATGTGACAGTGGCACACCTCCCCGAACTCCGCCCGGGACGACTCCCCCGTCGCGTCCCGGTCCGCCGCCTGCGGCAGCTCCTGTGCCTGCTCCCGCTGCTGCTCGTCACCGTGGTGGCGGTGCGGCACCGGACGGTGCTGGCCGAGGGCTTCGCGCATCTGGGCACCGCCCAGTGGCCGTGGCTGCTGGCCGCGGCCGGCGCGACCTGTCTGACCTGGGTCGCCGCCGCCTGCACCCGGCAGGGCGCGGTCGTCGAACGGCTGCCTCGACGGCGGCTGCTGGCCACGCAGTTCGCGGCGGGCGCGGCCAACCACCTGCTGCCGACCGGGCTGGGCGCGAGCGCGGTCAATCTGCGGTTCATGACCGTGTGCGGGCTTCCGCTCGCCCGCTCCTCGGCCGCCCTCGCGCTGTACCTGCTGGCGGAGAGCGTCGGCCGGGTGGCCCTGCTCGGTGCCCTGCTCATCGCGTTCCCCGGCGCGCTGCGGCTCGGCACGCTCGTCCCGGAGACGGCGTTCGGCCCGCTGCTGGCCGGAGCCGGAGCCGTACTCGTGATCGCGGTGGTCGTACTCGCCCTGGTCCGGCGGCTGCGCTCGGCCCTGGTGTCCTTCCTGCGCACCGCACTCGGTGAGGCACGCTCGGTGCACACCCGCCCCGCCCGGGCCCTGGCCCTGTGGGGTGGGTCCTTCGCCTTCCCCGCGCTGCAGGCGTCCGTGCTGGTGCTGGTGGGGCAGTCGCTGGGCCTTGACGTGCCGGCCGCGCACATGGCGGTGGCCTACCTGGCGGCGACGGTCGCCGTGGCGCTGGTGCCCACGCCGGGCGGGATCGGCTCGGTGGAGGCGGCACTGGTCGTGGCACTGGTGGCGGCGGGCGGCCCGGCCGCGGTCGCCACGGCCGTGGTCCTGGCCTTCCGGGTCATCACCGTCTGGCTGCCGCTGGTACCGGGTGCGCTGACGCTGGCGGCGCTGGTGCGGCTGAAGATCATCTGACCCTTCCCGAAGACTGAGCGGGAGTGAGTCCTGCTGCCAGGGCTCATGCTCAGCCGCGTGCTCCGAACGGTGCTGGGCACGCTGGTCTCCGCTTTCGCTCCGCGTCCGGGCGGCACGCATCTGGTGCGTGGGCCGGGGAGTGCGGGGGCGGGGCCCCTCACTCCCTCGGGACTGCGGTCCGGCCTGGACGGTCCGATGCCCGTAACGATCGCTCTTGTCGTTACGGAGCGGTGCCGTCCGTCGCCGGATCGGGATGCCCAAGGGCGCGCCGTCCGATCGCCACGACTGCCGCGTCATGGCGCGTGGTCTTGCGGGTGGGAGTGGCCGGCGGCTGCTGGATTAGGGGGCTTCTGATGGATCTCCGTGGAAGAAGGAGCGGCGTTCGGTGCGTGCTCTCGGCGTGCCGGGCGGAAGGCCTTGTAGCGGAGCTACCAGGCCTTTTGTCCGGTGCGGCGAGTGGGGGTCCCCCCTGCTCGAAGAGCTTGGGGGAGCGTGCCGGGCGTCGCGACGCCGCGGAGATCCATCAGAAGCCCCCTAGTCTAGGCGGGCCTGTGCGAGAGGGCCGGGCCGACCGCCGCGTTCCGCCACGGCACGGTGGCTCGGCTTCCTGGCCGTGGGCCGGGCGGGCCGCGGGGCAGCGTGCCCGCCGAGAGCCACGAGGGCGCCGTCCTCTTCGCCTCCGGCGCGGGCCGGCCCGGGACGTACACCGGCCTGTGAGGCAAGTTCCGTGACGGTACGTCATGTGCACCGGCTCACGCTCCGCGCACCCCGTCTCCGGTACGAAACCCCTTACGGGATGCGGCAGGATGAACGATCGTGCCGACCCCTGGTCAGGGTGGTCGGGCACCTACGGACATCCCGGAAACGAGCAGGTGACGATGTGACGAGACTTCACACCCGGCCGTCGGCGACGGCATGCGCCGCGCTTCTTCTCCCCGGAGGTGGCCGGTGAACCGGTCGCTCACCGTGGACGATCTGCTGTTCGCCGGCATCGCCCTGGGCTCGGGCCTGCTGGCGGCGTTCGCACTGCGCGTCCTGCTGCGCTGGCTGGGCCGGCACGCCGACCGCACCCGCTGGAACGGGGACGACGTCATCGTGCACGCGCTGCGGGCCGTGGTGCCGTGGGCGGCGGTCGTGGGCGGCGTGGCGGGTGCGGCGGCGGTGCTGCCGCTGACGCGGTCGGTGCAGCACCACACCAATCAGGTGCTCACCGTACTGCTCATCTTCGTCGCGACTGTGTCGGCGGCGCGGGTGGTCGCGGGGCTGGTGCGCACGGTCACGCAGTCCCGGTCCGGTGTCGCCGGTTCGGCCACGATCTTCGTCAACATCACCCGGATCCTGGTCCTGGCGATCGGCTTCCTGGTGGTGCTCCAGACCCTGGGCATCTCCATAGCGCCGCTGCTCACCGCGCTGGGCGTCGGCGGTCTGGCGGTCGCGCTGGCACTGCAGGACACCCTCGCCAACCTCTTCGCGGGCATCCACATCCTCGCCTCCAAGACCGTCCAGCCCGGCGACTACATCCGGCTCAGCAGCGGTGAGGAGGGCTACGTCGAGGACATCAACTGGCGGCAGACGACGGTCCGCAACCTGTCCAACAACCTCGTCGTGATCCCCAACGGCCAGCTCGCCAAGTCCAACATGACCAACTTCATGCGGCCGGAGGAGCACCTGACCATCCTGGTCCAGGTCGGGGTGGCCTACGACAGCGACCTCGACCACGTGGAGCGGGTGACCAACGAGGTCATCGCCGAGACGATGGCCTGCGTCGAGGGCGCCCTGCCGGACCACGAGCCGATCATCCGCTTCCACACCTTCGGCGACTCCCGCATCGGCTTCACGGTCATCCTGGGCGTCGGCGAGTTCAGCGACCAGTACCGGATCAAGCACGAGTTCATCAAGCGCCTGCACAGACGCTACCGCGCGGAGGGCATCCGCATCCCGGCCCCGGCCCGGACGGTGGCGCTCCAGCAGGGCTCGGTGGTCATCCCGCAGCAGCGCACGGGTGCGCTCGAGCCGAACGAGATCCCCTCGGTCCGGTTCGAGTGAGGCATCGGGCAAGGGCCGCTGCGAGGCCCCTGCCCGGCTGGCCGGCCAGCGTGGTCCGCACCACCCCGGCGGCCGGGGGCGAGCGGGACGGGTACGCGTCCGCGATCCGCTCGCCCAGGCCGCGCCGGCCGCCGGGCGCTCCGGAGCCGGCCGCCGACGGCGCCCGGCCACCGGCCGGACTTCCGGCCTGGGCGTTCGCGGGAAGCTGACGAGCGGGTGAGGTGGCCGGCCGACGCGGCCGCGGCCGGAGAAGGCGGGGGCGCCGGGCGTGGCGGCTCCGGCCGGAGCCACCACCGCGCCGACCAGGGCAGTCGCGGGCCGCCGGCCCGCCGCGCTGTCCGCCTGGCACGGGGCCCGGGACGATCGGTGGCGCGAAACTGGGCGTGGACCCCTGTCGAGACAAGGTCGGTCACGAGATATCTTGATGTCGAGCAATGTTGCAGACGTGGAGCGGAGCACCCGGTGACTGACTCGACCATCATCTATACGCACACTGACGAGGCCCCCGCACTGGCGACGTATTCCTTCCTGCCGGTGGTCCGGGCGTACGCCTCGCAGGCGGGTGTCCCGGTGGAGACCCGCGACATCTCGCTGGCCGGACGCATCATCGCCCTGTTCCCGGAGTACCTGACCGAGGACCAGCGCATCCCGGACGCCCTCGCGGAGCTGGGCGAGCTGGCCAAGACGCCCGCCGCCAACATCATCAAGCTGCCGAACATCTCGGCGTCCATCCCGCAGCTCAAGGCCGCCGTCGCCGAGCTGCAGGGCCAGGGCTACGCGCTGCCGGACTACCCGGACGACCCGAAGACCGACGAGGAGCGCGAGATCCGCGCCCGCTACGACAAGGTCAAGGGCTCCGCGGTGAACCCGGTCCTGCGTGAGGGCAACTCGGACCGCCGCGCCCCCGCCTCGGTCAAGAACTACGCCAAGTCCCACCCGCACCGCATGGGCGCCTGGACCCCCGAGTCCAAGACCAACGTGGCGACCATGGGCCAGAACGACTTCCGCTCCACCGAGAAGTCCGTCGTGATCGCCGAGGACGGCGCGCTGCGCATCGAGCTCGTCGGCGACGACGGCTCCACCACGGTGCTGCGCGAGTCCGTACCCGTGCTCGCCGGCGAGGTCGTCGACGCCTCCGTGATGCGCGTCGCCGCGCTGCGCGAGTTCCTGACCGCGCAGGTCGCCAAGGCCAAGGCCGAGGGCGTGCTGTTCTCGGTGCACCTGAAGGCGACGATGATGAAGGTCTCCGACCCGATCGTCTTCGGCCACGTGGTGCGCGCCTTCTTCCCGGAGACGTTCGCCCGGTACGGCGACAAGCTCGCCGCGGCCGGCCTCACCCCGAACGACGGCCTGGGCGGCATCTGGAAGGGCCTGGACTCCCTGCCCGAGGGCGCCGAGATCAAGGCCTCCTTCGACGCCGAGCTCGCCGAGGGCCCGGAGCTGGCGATGGTCGACTCCGACAAGGGCATCACCAACCTGCACGTCCCGTCGGACGTCATCGTCGACGCCTCCATGCCGGCCATGATCCGCACCTCCGGCCACATGTGGGGCCCGGACGGCCAGGAGGCCGACACCCTCGCGGTCCTGCCGGACTCCTCCTACGCGGGCGTCTACCAGGCCGTGATCGACGACTGCCGGGCCAACGGCGCCTACGACCCGTCCACCATGGGCTCGGTGCCGAACGTCGGCCTGATGGCGCAGAAGGCCGAGGAGTACGGCAGCCACGACAAGACCTTCGAGGTCCCGACCACGGGCACGGTCCGCCTGGTCGACCAGAAGGGCGACGTCCTCATCGAGCAGACCGTCTCGGCCGGCGACATCTTCCGCGCCTGCCAGACCAAGGACGCGCCGATCAAGGACTGGGTGAAGCTGGCCGTCACCCGCGCCCGCGCCACCGGCGACCCGGCCGTGTTCTGGCTGGACGAGACCCGCGCCCACGACGCCAACCTGATCGCCAAGGTCAACGCCTACCTGACCGAGCACGACACCGAGGGCCTGGACATCCGGATCCTCGACCCGGTCGAGGCGACCAAGCTGTCGGTGGAGCGCATCCGCCGCGGTGAGAACACCATCTCCGTCACCGGCAACGTGCTGCGCGACTACCTGACCGACCTGTTCCCGATCCTGGAGCTGGGCACCAGCGCCAAGATGCTGTCGGTCGTCCCGCTGATGGCGGGCGGCGGTCTGTTCGAGACGGGTGCCGGCGGCTCGGCCCCGAAGCACGTGCAGCAGCTGGTCAAGGAGAACTACCTGCGCTGGGACTCCCTGGGTGAGTTCTTCGCCCTGGTGCCGTCCCTCGAGCAGTTCGCCAAGGTGACGGGCAATGCCCGCGCCCAGGTCCTGGCCGACACCCTCGACCGCGCCACGGCGACCTTCCTCAACGAGGACAAGTCCCCGACCCGGCGCGTCGGTGGCATCGACAACCGCGGAAGCCACTTCTACCTGTCCCTGTACTGGGCGCAGGAGCTGGCCGGGCAGACCGACGACGCGGACCTGGCGAAGGCCTTCGCCCCGCTCGCGGAGACGCTCTCGGCGAGCGAGCAGAAGATCGTCGACGAGCTGGTCTCCGCCCAGGGCAAGCCGGTCGACATCGGCGGCTACTACCAGCCCGACCCGGCGAAGGCCGCGGAGGCCATGCGCCCGTCGGCCACGTGGAACGAGGTCCTGGCGTCCCTGAGCTGACGCCCGGGACCTCACCGGTCCTGACTCCGCCCCGGCCGCGCACCGCCCGGCCGGGGCGGAGCCGTGTCCGGGGCCCGGCGATGTCCGCCGTCACCACTCCCGCGTGGCGATCAGCTCCTCCACGTCCGCGTCCGGGAAGCCGTAGGCGCGGGCGAGGAAGGCGAAGTCCTCGGCTATCTCCTCGCGGGCCACCGTCTCGATCCCGCTGCCCGCCGCGTCGAACGCGGCCTCCAGACCGTTGAACTCCTCGGTGGCCGCCCGGGTCAGGGCGTACAGCGCGTCGAGGCCGGCGGGACGCTCCGCCTCGATGCGCTCGCACAGCGCCAGCAGGACCGCGCGGCCGCGGTCCACCACGTGGTCGGGGTAGTAGTCGTCCTCGTACAGCGCCCGCAGAAACGGATGGGCGCCCACCTGCTCGTTGCTGATCGGCATGACGGTCCTCGGCCTCGATGATCGGGGGTTGTGACACCTTGATCGTGCCGTACGCCACTGACAGCGATGCTGATCGACGCCCTCCGGAGCCGCCCCGTGACCGACACCCCGCACTCCTTCGAGCTCCTGCCCGGCGCCGACCGCTCCCCCGTGATCCTCCATGTGCCGCACTCCGCACGGGAGATACCGGCCGGTGTACGGGCGGGCATCGTGCTCGACGACGCCGGACTCGCGCGGGAGCTGGACCACATCACCGACGCGCACACGGCGGAGATCGCCGAGGCGGCGGCCGGGCAGGCCGGGGTCATGCCGTGGCGGTTCGTCAATCGGCTGTCGCGGCTGGTGGTGGACCCGGAGCGGTTCCCCGACGAGCGGGAGGAGATGCGGGCCGCCGGGATGGGGGCGGTGTACACGCGGACCACGCACGGCGGTGTCCTGCGTCCCGCGGACGTCGATCCCGGGCCGCTGGTCGAGCGGTACTTCCGGCCGTACGCGCGGGCGATGACGCGGGCCGTGGCGAACCGGCTGGCGGCAGCCGGGCGGGCGGTGGTCATCGACGTGCACTCGTACCCGAGCCGGCGGCTGCCCTACGAGCTGCACGGGGAGGGGCCCCGGCCGGCGGTGTGCCTGGGCACGGACTCCTTCCACACGCCGCCCGGGCTGCTGGACGCGGCCCGTGAGGCCTTCGGGGACTCGGGGCTGAACAGCCCGTTCAGCGGGACGTACGTGCCGCTGGAGTTCTACGGCCACGACCCGCGGGTGGAGGCGCTGATGGTGGAGATCCGCCGGGACACGTACATGAGCGAGCCGGGCGGTCCTGCCGGACCCGGGCTGGAGCGGCTCGCCGGAGCGCTGGCCGGACTCGTCGACGCCGTGTCCCGCTGAACCGTCACCGGCTGGAGCACTCCCGCGCGACAACCGGCGGGGCGCGGCGAGGGCGGGGGCATGACCGAGGACCACCACGCTGACCGGCCAGGTCCCGCCCCGGTGCGGGACCGGCCCGTCCTCGACCTGGACGGGACGGAGTTCGACCGGTCCTCGCGGGGCTGATGCGCGAGGGGCCGCTGACCAGGATCCGGCTGCCGTTCGGGCAGGGGTGGGCGTGACCGGCCCCCCGTCACGACGACGTGAAGCTGATCACCAACGACCTCCGGCTCGCCGCCCCCGCCGACCAGGTCGCCGGGCGCCGCGAGACGATGATCCGCGGGCCGCGGACGCTGCCCTGGGCCTGGTGAACCAGGCCGCCGCCCTGTCACCAACGTTCCCGGACAGCACACCTAGGCCCGCAGCCACTCCGTCACGACCACGTCCCCATCCGTCCGCAACCGCAGTGCGAACGGTCCGGAGAGCGGTGTGTCGCCGGTGAAGCGGCCGAGGTCGTCGGCCGTGAGGGGGGAGCCGGGGCGCGGGCCGCCCAGGACCTCGATCCGGGCCGGTTGCGGCGGCAGCACCTGTCCCATCAGCCCCTGCGCGGTCACCTCGACGTCGACGGTCACCTCGCCCGCCCGGAAGGTCAGCATCCGGGGCGCGCCGGTGACACCCCGGACCGGAAGGGCGTCGACCAGCGAGTCGAAGGTCAGCTCGGCGACGCGCGCGTCGAGGTCGTGCAGCGCGTACGCGTCGACGGCGATCTGCTGCAGCTCCGCCGGGACCGGGTCGAGGACGGCGGCCGCCTGCCGCAGTTCCTCCTCCAGCACCCCGTCGTCGAACTCCCCGTCGTCCCAGTCCTCTTGGCCGAGATCGCCACCATCGCCGGTGTGGCCTGTATGGCGGGCATCGCCGAAGAGGCCGTCGTCGTCCGCGCCGTTCACATCGCCCCCCTTGCCTCGAGCCGGGCCCGCAGGCGCCGCAGACAACGCTGGCGCAACGGCCCGATGCTGCCCACCGCGATCCCGAGCGCGGCGGACACGTCCTGGTAGCTGGGCGGTGGCGTGGCCATCAGCACGCGCAGCAACTGCCTGCACCGCTCGCCCAGTGCCTCGAACTCCTGCCACAGCCGCCGTACCCGTTCGCTCTGGGCGGCGGCCTCCTCGGAGTCGAGCACCGACTGCTCCGGCGTGCCGTCCTCGCTGACCCGGTCCAGGACCTGCGGATCGTCGGTCAGGGTCAGCCGCTGCGCGCTCTTGATGACCTTGAGGCACTCGTTGCGCGCGGTGGCCGCCAGCCAGGCGCCCGCCTTGCCGGGTTCGCGGATCCGCCCGAGGTGCTGGGCGAAGCGGAACCAGGCCGTCTGGTACACCTCGTGGGCATCGGCGTCGGAGAGCCGGTGGGCCCGTACGACGGACCACACCAGGGGGCTCAGCCCTTCCACGAGCGCCTTCCAGGCCGCCGCGTCCCCGTCGGCGGCCGCCTGGACGAGCGCGCCGGCATCAGTACGGTCCACTGCAGCCCCACCCCTCGAGTACGGCACGTCATCGTACGCCGTGGAGGGGTGGCCCCGGCCCTCACAGCCCGCGGGCCAGGCGCACGACCGGCACCGGGCGCCAGGTGGGCGGACGCAGCGCCGGAACGTGCGCCCCACGTACTTCGGCGAACTCCCCTTGACAGGCGAGCAGCTGCCGCCGGGCCGCACGCGGGGCGGTCTCCTTGTGGGCTGTCATGTGGGCTGCGACCAGGCCGGCGGTGACGGGGGTGGCGAAGGAGGTGCCGCTCCACTGCGCGTACCCCTCGAACATCACCTGGTCCGGCTTGGCGGCGTTGCCCTCGTCGCTCAGTACGCCGCTGTGGCGGGGGTGCTGGCAGGTGCATCCGTAGGAGAAGCCGTAGCGGCAGGCGTCGTACGTGGAGTGCTGGTACACGTACGGGACGGGCGCGTCGAAGCCGGTGAGGGTGCTGGTGAGGCGCTCGCCGGGGGCGTAGACCTTCACCCAGGGGCCGTGGTTGGTGAAGCAGGCGCCGAACTCGCCGTCGCTGCGCAGGGCGCCGACCGACAGCACCGAGTCCTGCCAGCCGGGCAGATCGGCGTAGGCCGCGGGCCAGAAGGGCGTGGCGCTGCCGTTGTTGCCGGCGGCGGCGACCAGCAGGGTGTGCTGCTCGCGCAGTTCCCGCATGAAGTTCTCGACGCCGAGCAGGCCGTCGGTACGGCCGTTGGAGGTGCCGGCGGAGAGGCTGAGGACGTCTGGCCAGCCGCCGGCGTCGACGGCCTCGAAGAGTTTCTCGCCGAACTCGGACTCCAGGATGGCGCCGGCGTCGTTGAGGGTGCCGCGGACGGTGATGTCGGTGTTGGGCGCGACGGCGGCGACGAGCCCGGCGATGAACGTGCCGTGCCCGACGTACTGCTGGAGGATCCCCTGGTCGTCGCACTCCTGGACCTGGGCGTCGCCGTCGGTGTGGGCCAGCAGGCCGCAGGAGCGGTAGTCGTGCATGAGGCCGGTGTCGACGACGAGGACGGCCACGGCGGTGTCCGGGTCGTGGGGCGTCTGCGCGGCGGACGGGTTGGGTGGCTCGCTGAGGGGGGCGGGGACCGGTTCGTCGCCGGGGCAGGCGTTGACCGCGATGTGCACCACGTGATTGGGGGCGACCATGCGGTGCCCCGTCCGGGACTCGTGCTCCCGGACGGAGCGCAGGGCGTGGGCGACGGCACGGTCGGCGTCCCGGCCGCCCTCACCGGGGTCGCCGACCCGGATCCGGGTGATGCCGCTGCGGTTGGTCTGCGGGCCCGCCCGGCGGACCTGCTCCTGGTCGAGGTCGGGGGCCGCCGTGAAGTGCGCCCGTACGGTGTCCTCGACGACGCGGGCCTCCTCGCCGTCGCGGACGAGGACGACGCCTTTCTCGTACATGAACTCGGCCGAGTCGTCCGGTCCCGTCGCGAGGGGCACGTCCGGCATCGAGCGCTGGATCTGGTCGAACTGCTCATGGAATCGCTGTGGTGCCATGCCGTGTCCTCCACTGGTGCGACGGCGTCGGTCGGTGCCGCGGAGCGGTCGTCGCCTCTCTTCGGTCTCTTCGGCTCTTCGGTCTTCGGTCTTCGGTTCGGCTCGCTTCGGTTCTCTTCGACATGAGTCGCCGTGCGCTCTTTTGATACAGCGCCACCCCTGTGTGGGGCGGTGAGGAGGCCGCTACCATCCGAGGAGTGACAGCGGGAAGCGAGTCGGTTACGGAACTGCTGCCGATGGTGTTCGCCGACCCGGGCGAGGCTCTCACGAGGGCCCGGGCGCTGCTCGACGCCGATCCCGCCCCGCTGGACGCCTCCGTCGCGCATCAGGTGATCGGTATCTGGCAGCGGGACTTCGGCGATCTGCGGCTCGCGCTGCACCATCTGCGGCGGGCCCGGGAGTGCGCGGCCCGCGCGGACTCGGCCGACCGGGAGGCGGACGTGCTGGCCACGCTGGGCGTGGCGCTGGTGCACGCGGGCCGTACCCGGGAGGGCCTGGCGGCGTTCGAGCGGGGTGTGGCGCGCGGCGGCGGGCACACGCGGGCGCGGGTGCTGTACCGGCGGGCGTACGTGTGGTGGGTGCTGGGGCGCCATCGTGAGGCGCTGGAGGACGTCCGGCGTGCGGTGCCCGTGCTGCGGCAGGCGGACGACGTGATCTGGACGGCCCGGGCGCTGACCCTGCGCGCCACCGTGCATCTGGCGCTGGGGGCGGTGGAGCGGGCCGAGGCGGACTTCGCCGCGGCCGAGGCGCTGTGGGACACCACGGGCCAGGAGCACGACAAGGCGGACGCGGTGGAGAGCCGCGGTCTCGCGGCGTTCCGGTCGGGTGACGTGCCGGCGGCGCTGCGGCTGCTGGACGAGGCGGAGGAGCGGTACGCCCGGCTCGGGACGCCGACGTTCATGCTGAACATCCGGCGGTGCGAGGTACTGATGGCGGCCGGGCTGGCGCCCGAGGCGCTGGCCGAGGCGGACGCGGCGACGGGGAGGCTGGACGGGATCGGCGGGCAGTCCACCCGCAAGGCGGAGCTGCTGCTGGCCGCGGCGCGAGCCGCCCGCCTGACGGGAGATCCGCACACCGCGATCGCCCGTGCCGCCCTCGCGGTCCGGCTGTTCGCGGGGCAGCGGCGCACCTGGTGGGAGACGCACGCCCGGCTGGTGCTGATCGAGGCTCGGCACGCGGCCGGGCGCGTGTCGGGGCGGCTGGTCGCCGATGCCGCCGCGGTGGCCGGGAAGCTGGCGTCCTTCCAAGCGCCCGCCGCGCCGGAGGCGTCGCTGCTCGCGGGCCGGATCGCGCTGGGCCTGGGCTGGACGGCGGACGCGGAGCGGCATCTGGCCGTCGCCGCCCGCAGCCGGCGCAGCGGCCCGCCGCTGGCGCGGCTGACGGGCTGGGCCGCGCAGGCGCTGCGGGCGCAGGCCGCCGGGTCGGCCCGAGGTGTCCTGGAGGCCTGCCGGCGCGGCCTGGACGTGCTCGACGACCACCGGATGACGCTGGGCGCCTCCGAACTGCGGGCGCGTGCCACCGAACAGGGCGCGGAACTAGCGGCGCTGGCGCAGCGGGCCAGTCTGGTCTCCGGCGGGCCGCGGCGGCTGCTGGTGTGGAGCGAGCGCTGGCGGGCCACCGTGCTGTCCACCCCGCCGACCCGCCCGCCCGCCGACCCGGAGCTGCTCAGCGGCATGACCGCCTTCCGGGAGATCGCCTCCCGCGCCGAGGCCGCCCGGATGGAGGGCCGGCCCGTCCCGGCGCTGGAGCGCGAACAGCGGCGCCTGGAACGGGAGATCCGCTCCCGGACCCTGCACATGCGGGGCGAGGCGCCCGGGGGCGGTGACCGGTTCGACGCGGGACGGCTGCTGGAGCGGCTCGGCGACGAGGTGCTGCTGGTGGAGCTCGCCGTGCTCGACGGGCGGGTGCAGGTGCTGCTGTGCGGGCAGGGGCGGGTGCGACGGTTCGAGGCGGGGCTGCTGGCCGAGGCGGAGTCCGAGGCCGAGCACGTCCAGGCCGGGTTGCGGCGGCTGGCCCACCCCGGGGCGGAGGCACGGCTTCCGGTGGTGGAGGCGGCGGGGCGCCGGCTGGAGGAACTGCTGCTGGGGCGCGCGGCGGCGCAGTTGGGCAACGGCCCGGTGGTGATCGTGCCGCCGGGGCGGCTGCACCGGGTGCCGTGGGCGCTGCTGCCGTCGCTGCGGGAGCGGGTGCTCAGCGTCTCGCCGTCGGCGGGCAGTTGGCTGCGCGCCCGGGAGACCGCGCCGCCGCCGGACGGCTGCCATGTGCTGGTCCGCGGCCCGGGTCTGGCCAGCGGCGGCGCCGAAGTGCCCGAACTGGCCGGGCGGTACGGCTGCGCCACGGTCCTGGAGGGCGACGAGGCGCGGGTGCCGCGCGTGCTGGAGGAGCTGGACGGGGCGGCGCTGGCACACATCGCCGCGCACGGCACGTTCCGCGCGGACAGCCCGCTGTTCTCCTCCCTGCGGATGGCCGACGGGCCGATCGTCGTGCACGACTTCGAGCGGCTGGACCGCAGCCCCTACCGGATCATCCTGTCCTGTTGCGACACCGCGCGCCTGGCGTCCGTGGGTGCCGACGAACTGCTCGGCCTGGTCACGGCGTTGCTGCCGCTCGGCACGGCCGGGGTGGTGGCGTGCAGCGCGCCCGTCAACGACGCCGCGGTGGTGCCGCTGATGCTCGCCCTGCACAAGGGCCTCGACGCCGGCCTGTCCCTGGCGGAGGCACTGCGCGACGCCCGGTCCGCCCTGCCGGGCGACGCGCTGCACCAGGCGACGGGCTGGGCGTTCTCGGCGTTCGGGGCGGCCTGACCCGTCCCCTGCGCGGGTCAGGCCGCCGGTCCGGGTGCGGCTCGGGGGGCGCCGGTCCGCGGATGGCTCGGGGGCCGCCGGTCCGGTTGCGACTCGGCTCTGCGGCCCGGGAATGGTTCAGCTCTTCGGTTGGGTACGGCTCAGGCCGGCTGGGCCTGGTGCGTTTCCGTCAGCCAGGGCAGGGCGCCGCGGTCGCTCGCGCCGAGCCGGGTGTAGGCGCTGTACAGGTGGTTGCCGACGGTGCGGATCGACAGGGTGAGGCGTTCGGCGATCTGCCGGTTGCTCAGCCCCGCGGCGGCGAGGGTGACGATCTGCCGCTGCCGGGCGGTGAGTTCACCGAGGACCAGCCCGGACAGGGCGGGCGTGCGGGCATCCTGGCAGCGCCGGGCGAGGGCGACGGCCCGGGTCCGGGAGTGCCGGGCGGCGCGTGGATCGCGGTGTGCGCCCACGGCCTGGGCGTACGCCTCGGCGGCGAACAGCGTGAAGCCCCGCCGCTCCAGTTCCCCGGCCACCTCGTCCAGGGCGGGGCCGTCGGCCCGGGTGAGCGCGTCGGCGTGCCGGGCGAACACGCCGCCGAGCCGGTCGATGACCTTCTCGGGGGCGCCGAGACGGACGGCGTCGTAGGGGTCGGTGAGGGTTTCCAGGTCGAGGTCGTCCGGGCTGTCCAACGGTGCGGTGGCGCGGGCGAGTTCCTCCCGGCACGAGGCGTCGTCGGGATCGCCCCGCAGGCCCTCCCGCGCCCAGGCCACCGCGTCTCTCGACTCCCCCCGCAGCCGGGCGAACCGGGCGCGTACGGCGGCGTACCGGCCGGGCAGCGGGCCGCCCTCGGCGACCAGCCACTCCCCCACCGGCGTGGGCATCGCCCGTACGTCGTCCTGGCTGATCCGGCGGGCCAGCTCGGCCGACTCGGAGTCGAGCGCCGGGGTGTACGCATCCGGCGTCCGGGCCAGCCGGCGCGCCCGCAGCCGGCCCGCCGCGGCCCTGAGCACCGGGCCGTACAGGGGGTGGGCGAGGCGGACATCGCCCAGGTCGTCGACCTGGATGAGGCCGTCGGACTCCAGGACTTCGAGGGCCTCGAGGTCCAGTTCGCCCAGTGCCGGCGGCAGAGGCTCGGCGAAGGCGAGGCGGTCGAGGGTCTCCCGTTCGAGCGGGCAGGTGCGGCCGAGGACGGAGGCGGTGCGTTCGCGGACGGCGGTGGTCAGCGGCACCGGGCCCCGCCATGCCCGTTCGCCGGTGCCCGGCACCGGGGCCAGCAATCCGCGGACCGCCCCCAGCAGCTCGCGCAGCAACCGCAGGTCGCCCTGGCTCAGGCGCAGCAGCCGGTGGACGGTGAGCGGTTCGAGAGGGCCGGCCCCCGCGGTGAGCAGTCGTGCGGTCTCCTCCTCGGGCAGCCGTTCCAGGGCGAGACGCGGCAGGAGCTCACCGGTCCACAGCCGGGAGATCGCGCCGGGCACCGGGGTGCCGTCCGTGACGACGACCAGCAGGCGGGTGCGGCCGTACACGGCGAGCTGGTGGACCAGGGCGGCGGAGGCGTCGTCGAGCAGATGGGCGTCGTCCACGGCCAGCGTCCGTACCTCCGACAGGAGCTGGACCGCGCGGTGCAGGGTGACCGCCTCGGGCAGCAGATGGGCGAACGCGGCGAAGGGGATGGTCCGGCTCTCGGGCGTGCCGGCGGTCCGGGCGCAGTCGGCGCCGCGGACCGCCTCGGTGACGAGGCGGGTCTTGCCGCAGCCCGCGGGACCCGTCACCACGATGCCGCGGCGGGTGCCGGTCAGGGACCGGCGGACCAGCTCCAGTTCGTCCTCCCGCCCGGCGAACGGCCAGGGCAGTTCCAGCGTCGTCGCGTCCTGCTCGTAAGTCGTCACACAGACATGAGCGCGACTACTCAGGTTTGATACAGGGCGACTTGAGTAGCCCCCGACTCAGGCGCCCGGGGCGGGCCGCACGGCAGGCTGTGCCCCATGACCGCACGCTACTGCTCGCTGGCCCAGGCGCCGGCGCCCGCCTTCGCACCGGGGCTGGCAGCCGAGCGGCTGAGCGCGCTCACGAGCGGTCGGCGGATGTGGGTCAACGGCACCGTTCTGCACTACTGGTTCTTCGACGGCGACACCGACGCGTCCGTCATCCCCGTGCCGGGGACGGGGATGACGCGACGGGTGTCGTGGGCCGGGGGACGGGAGCAGCGGGACGTCGTGCGCGCCTGCTTCCGTGAGTGGCAGGACCTCGGCATCGGGATCACCTTCGCCGAGGTCGACGACCGCTCGGAGGCCGAACTGCGCATCGGTTTCCAGTCCGGCGACGGCTCCTGGTCGGTGGTGGGCCGGGACGCGCTGCCGGCCGGACGGCACGAGCGCACCATGAACTTCGGCTGGGACCTGACCGCGCCCGGGGAACGCGCGACGGCCCTGCACCAGATCGGGCACGCGCTCGGCATGCTGCACGAGCACCAGAGCCCGTTCGCCGGCATCCACTGGGACGACGAGGCCGTGTACGCCGAACTGGCGGGCCCGCCGCACCACTGGAGCCGGGAGCGGACGCACTACAACATCCTGCGCAAGCTCGGCCCCGACGAGGCCAACGGCTCCGTCTGGGACCCGCAGTCGATCATGGAGTACCCGTTCTCGCCGGGGCTGATCCTGGAGCCGGAGGAGTACCGCGGGGGCCTGCGTCCGCCCGGCACCCTGTCCGCCGCCGACAAGGAGTTCGCGCTCCGCTGGTATCCGCCGGCGGATGCCTCCCGCGGCTCGGAAGGGCTCGACCGGGGCGAGGACCCCCTCGGCCCGCCCGCGCTGGTGCCGTTCCGCTCGGCGCCGCTCGGTCTCGGCCCGGGCGACCAGGCCGACTTCGTCATCGACCCGCCGGAGACCCGTACGTACACGCTGGGCACCTTCGGCGACAGCGACGCCGTCGTCGTGGTCTTCGAGGACCGGGACGGGGAACCCCGCTACCTCGCCGGCCGGGACGATGGAGGGACCCCGCACAACGCCACGATCGGCGCCCGGCTCGTCAAGGGCCGCCGCTACATCGTCCGCATACGCCTGTACTCCGCCTGGGGTTCCGGCGAGACGGCGGTGATGTGCTGGTGACGGCACACATGCGCCGCGCGGACATCTGAGCCACAGTCCGGCACCGGGGGAGCGGTCGAGGACGTCGCCCATGGGGGTGGGTGACGTCCTCGACCACGCCATGCCCGAGGCCTCACCCGAGGTGGCGGCCGAAGCAGCCGCGGGAACGACGGGAGCACGAAAACAGAGGCCGTATCGGCGTGTTTCCGATACGGCCTCTGCTTCGCTGCCTCACACGTCGGGACGACAGGATTTGAACCTGCGACCCCTTGACCCCCAGTCAAGTGCGCTACCAAGCTGCGCCACGTCCCGATGCGCCTCGCGCGGCTGACCCGCGTGATCGTGCAGGTCAACCCTACCGCATGCGGAGAGGGACGCGGTTTCGCCGCCCTGCGGGCGGGCTGTGCGCTGCGGGTACGGGCCGGGCATCGGCCCGGCGGGCTCCGGTGGTTCGTCCCGGGGCCCGCGCCGGCGGCCGATCTGGGCCCCGGTCCAGCCGGCGAGGCCCGCCGTCGAGACGGCGACGGCGAGGACGGCCCACCAGGGGAGTTCCGCCTTGGTCGCGTGCCCGGCGCAGGCCGCGACGGCCAGCGGTGCCGTGACGGCGCCCCCGGTCAGTCCGGCTCGCCGGACGGGTCGCTGCCGCGTCTCGTCCACGTCCTGGTCCCCCTTCGTCCGCGCACTCGTACACCCGGCGATCCCAACGCCCGGGCATATGCCGCAAACAATACGCGAATCGGCGGGAACTCCCGACCAGGGCATAGGGGTTGAGACGGCCCGAGACGGACACCCGGGACTCCTTCCGGTCCGCTCCTCCGTCTGCGGTGAACACCGTCGAGGACACGCCGGCCGACGCGGAGGCCGGGCCGCCCCTGGCCGTGACGGAGCGGCCGCCGGGACCCCACACTCGGCCGAGGCCGCTCCCCCGCTCGCCTGCTCTCCCGCTCGCCGGGGCCCGTGCCCGGCCAGACCGTCTCCGGGGCATCCGAGGTGACCGAAGAGGGCTTGCGCGAGGCCTACGCGATCAACCGGTGAGCGGAGGCGCCGTCGAACCCCGGATCTCCAGTGCGGGCGTGGCGAGTTGGACCCTGCCCGCTCCGCCGGCGCCCTCGAGGCGCTCCAGGAGGCAGTGGGCCGCGCGGCGGCCGACCTCGTGGCTCGTATTGTCGACCGTCGTGAGCCAGACGTGCCGCAGGCGGGCGATGCTCGTGTTGTCGTAGCCGACTACGGACAGGTCGCGCGGGACGCGCAGCCCCAGTTCCCCGGCCGCCGAGAGCACGCCGATGGCGGCTATGTCGTTGACGGCGAAGACGGCCGTGGGCCGCTCGGGGCCGCTGAGCAGCCGGACGGTCGCGCGGTAGCCGCCCTCCTCGGTCATGTCGCTCGGCTCGACGACCGCATGGTCCGCGAGGCCGTGCCGGCGCGTCGTCGCCTCGAAGCTCCGGCGGCGCAGTTCGCCCACCGCGCCGTATCCCGCGATGTGCGCGATGCGTCGGTGCCCGAGGCCGATCAGGTGCTCGGCGGCCAGCCGGGCGCCCTGCTCGTCGTCGCCCGCCACGACGTCGACGCCCGGCGGCGCCGGCTCACGGGAGCCGGCCAGCACGACCGGGATCCGCTCGGCCACCGCTCCGAGCGCCGCCGGGTCGGGCAGGGTGCCGACCACGACCAGTCCGTCGACGCGCAGGTCCAGCAGCGGGTCCGCCGGGTCCTGGCCGGTACGGCGGTTGAGCCGGGCGTCGGCGAGCAGCATCCGCAGGCCGTTGGCGTGCAGCAGGGAGTTCAGGCCGTCGAGGAGGTCCACGAACCAGGGGTTGCGCAGGTCGTTGAGGAGGACTCCGATCGTGCGGGTGCGCTGCTCGCTGAGGCTTCGGGCGGCGGCGTTGGGCCGGTAGCCGAGCTCCCGGGCGGCCCGGAGCACGGCTTCCCGCTTCTCCGGGCGCACCTGGTCGGAACCGCGCAGCACCAGGGAGACCAGCGACTTGGAGACGCCGGCCCGTTCGGCGACGTCGCGGATGGTCGGCGGTCTCATGGCATGGACCGTTCCATGAGGGTCGGCGGCTTGTCAAAGGGTTGACAGCGAAGGGAAACCGCGCCCAGGGTGACCTGGACAGGTTCTGGAACGGTCCAAAGAGGGGCTCTCATGGTGGACACGCTCGGCGTCGCCGTCATCGGATTCGGCTGGATGGGGCGGGTGCACACCCAGGCGTACGCGCGCGTGCGGCACCACTATCCGCAGCTGCCCCTCGTTCCGGAGCTGGTGACGGTCGCCGAGGAGGTGCCGGGCCGGGCGGAGGAGGCCGCGGCCCAGTTCGGCTTCGTCTCGACGACCCGGGACTGGCGCGAGGTGGCGGCCGACCCGCGGGTGAAGGCCGTCAGCATCACGGCGCCCAACTTCCTGCACCGCGAGATCGGCGTCGCCATGGCCGAGGCGGGCAAGCACATCTGGATCGAGAAGCCGGTGGGTCTGACCGCCGAGGACGCCGCCGCGGTGGCGGGCGCCGCGGCCGAGACGGGCGTGCAGGGCACGGTCGGCTTCAACTACCGCAACGCGCCCGCCGTCGAGGCGGCCCGCGAACTGATCGCCTCCGGGGAGCTCGGCACGGTCACGCATGTCCGCGTCCGGCTCTTCAGCGACTACGCGGCTCATCCCGAGGGCGCGCTGACGTGGCGGTACGAGCGGGAGCGGGGCGGCAGCGGGGTCCTGGGGGACCTGGCGTCGCACGGGGCCGACCTGGCCCGGTTCCTGCTCGGTGACATCACGTCCCTCACGGCAGACACGGCGATCTTCCTCCCGGAGCGGGCGCGTCCGACCGGCGCGACGGCGGGCCACAGCCGTGCCTTGGGCGGGGAGCTCGGCCCGGTCGAGAACGAGGACTACGTCAACTGCCTGCTGCGCTTCGCCTCCGGGGCGCGCGGTGTCCTGGAGGCCTGCCGGGTCTCGGTCGGCGAGCAGAACAACTACGGCTTCGAGGTGCACGGCACGAAGGGGGCGGTGTTCTGGGACTTCCGCCGCATGAACGAGCTGGGCGTCAGCCGCGGCACGACCTACCAGGACCAGTCCGTCACCACGGTGCACGTCGGCCCGGGCCACGGTGAGTTCGCCGCGTTCCAGCCCGGCGCGGCGAACGCGATGGGGTACGACGACCTGAAGGTCATCGAGGCCTACCGCTTCCTGCGGTCGGTCGCCGAGGGCACGGCGCACGGGGCGACGCTGCGGGACGCCGTGCACAGTGCGGCCGCGCTGGACGCGATGGCGCGGTCGGCGCGGAGCCGGACGTGGGCGGAGGTGGACTGCCC
Organism: Streptomyces sp. NPDC033136; assembly: GCF_055578235.1. Classification (NCBI taxonomy): domain Bacteria; kingdom Bacillati; phylum Actinomycetota; class Actinomycetes; order Kitasatosporales; family Streptomycetaceae; genus Streptomyces; species Streptomyces sp. NPDC033136. Next base: position 462,670 of record NZ_JBVIPD010000002.1, on the reverse strand, counting down.
GGCGTGACGCGACGCCCCGGCCGGCTGAGGTCCGTGACCGGCCTCGGACGCGCTCACGCGGACCGGGTGAGGTCCAGGACCGGCCCAGAGACTCCCTCCCACAGACCAGCCGAGATCCGGAACCGGCCCAGACGCCCTCCCACAGACCGGCCGAGATCCAGGACCGGCCTCAGACGCCCACCCGCAGACCAGCCGAAGCCCAGGACCGGCCCCAGACGCCCTCCCACACACCAGCCGAGATCCAGGACCGGCCTCAACCGGTGCTTTCGAGCCGCCGGCCCAGATAGGCCTTCGCCGGGACGAGGACGAGCCACATCCACATGATCCCGGGGCCGGTCACGAAGACCAGCGGCACGGTGACGAGGAAGACCACCACGATCGTGGCGCTGTCGACGAGGTAGAGCGGGGTCGCGGCCTCGGAGGGCGTGCCGTGCCGCAGCCAGGGGCGCTTCGCCAGGACGGCGGCCAACCCCAGATGGCAGGCGCCGAGCGCGGCGACCGCTCCCGCGTAGGCGGCGACCGACACGGACAGGCCGCCGTACTCGGCGAGCAGCCGGGTCGGGAAGGGCACGAGGGCCGCGACGCCGAGGCCGGCGACGGAGATGCCGATCACCTGTCCGTCGATCTCGCGGACGTCCTTGAAGATGCGGCGGTGGTCGTGCCAGAAGCTGCCCAGCACCCACACGCTCAGCGCGTACGCCCCGAGGTCCGGGAGCAGTTCGCGCAGGGCCTCGCGGTACGCGGTGGGGTCCAGTTCCCGGGGCACGGAGAGGTCCAGGACGAGCAGGGTGATGGCGATGGCGAACACGCCGTCGACCAGGGCCACCAACCGCTCAGGTCCGCCGTCCGGGCGCGAGGTCCACATGGGCCCGACGGTAGGGGCCGTAGCGGGTCTCCTCCCGGACCCACGCCCGGTCACGCCCCCGGATCACACGGTCGCCTGCGGCGGCATGTTGTACGGCGTCACCACCTGGATCGCCGACGGCAGGGTGGGTCCCGCCGGCGGCAGGGCGCCGTGCGCGCGCATGACGGTGTGGCAGGCCTCGCGTACGTCCTGACGGAGGTCGTGGTGGAGCACGGCGGACAGGCGGTGCTCGCGGAGCAGGCGGGTGTTGTCGTGGTCGAGGTCGTGCGCGACGAACACCGCGCACTCGCGGCCGAGGTCGTCGAAGGCCTGCAGCGTGGCGATGTTGCCGCCGCCGATCGAGTACACCGCGCGGATGTCCGGGTCGCGTTCCAGCGCGGCCCGGACGAGGTCGTACTGCGTGGCGTCGAGGCCCTGCCCCTCGGCGATCTCGACCAGGGTGCGCTCGGGGTGCCGGGCCCGCATGGCGCTGCGGAAGCCCATCTCGCGCTCCTCCTCGTTGCGGAAGAACCCGCTGCTGAGGCTGGTCAGAATGTTGCCCGGCCGCTCCCCGAGCCACTGGCCCGTCAGATACGCGGCTGTCGCGCCGGCCGCCCGGTCGTCGATGCCGACGTAGGCCAGGCGGGCGCTGGCGGGCAGGTCGGTCACCAGGGTGACGACCGGGATGCCGGCGGCTACGAGCCGGCCGACCGCGGCGGTGACCTCGGGGACGTCCGGGGCCTTGAGGATCACGCCCTGCGAGCCGCGCCGGGCTATCCGGTCCAGGATCCGCACCAGCTCGGCGACCGGGCCGGTCTCACGGAAGTGGAAGCGGGAGCGCAGCACCGCCGGGTGCAGGGACGGCAGCTCGGCCTCCAGGGCGGCCCGGATCGCGGTGGTGAAGCGCTCGGGCGCCTGCATCACGATGTCGACCATGAACGTCCGGCCGACGAGCCTGACCTGGGTGCGCTGCCGGTCCAGGTCGGCGATGGCCTGGCGCACCTCCCGGGCCGTGCTCTCGCGCACCCCTCCCCTGCCGTTCAGGACCCGGTCGACGGTCGCCTCGCTCAGGCCCGCCTGACGTGCGATCTCCCGGATCGGGAAGGGGTGGCCCATGCGCCGGCTCCTTGAGGGGTTTTTGATGGCTCGCTGCTGGTTGTTCGAGGGGTTTGTACTGACAAGAATGACAGGGCTGCGTCGCTCCGTGACTCCGAAGGGACGACGATGTCCTTCACTTCCGTACACCGCCGCGCCTGGCTGTCCGAGCAGGACTGCGACCTCGACGCGTTCCGCGCGCTGGTCGAGCGGGCGACCGATCCCGCCGACTATCCGCACGCCTCCGCCGTGGAGCGGAACGTGCTGGTCTACGACACCGGCCTGCTCGAAGGCGACCGGGTGGTGCAGGCCGAGCTGGTGCGGGCGCTGGCCGACGGGCCCGGCATCGTCGTCTTTCGCGGTGCCTTTCCCGACCCGGAGGTCGTGGACCGGGCCACCGCCGTGTTCGAGGCGCTGATCGCCGAGCAGCGCGCCTCGGGCGCGACGGCCGGTGACCACTTCGCCCAGCCGGGCGCCAACGACCGGGTGTGGAACGCCCTGGAGAAGGCGGCTCTCCACGACGCGGAGACGTTCGCCGACTACTACGCGAACGACATCCTGGCCCTGGTGGCAAGCGCCTGGCTGGGCCCCGGCTACCAGGTCACCTCGCAGCTCAACGTGGTCAACCCGGGCGGTGCGGCGCAGACCGCGCACCGCGACTACCACCTGGGCTTCCTGTCCGACGAGGCCGCCGCCGCCTACCCGGCGCACGTGCACCGCCTCTCCCCCGTGCTGACGCTGCAGGGCGCGGTCGCGCACTGCGACATGCCGGTGGAGTCCGGGCCGACGATGTACCTGCCGCACTCGCAGAAGTACGAGCCCGGGTATCTCGCCTGGCGGCGGCCGGAGTTCCGGGCGTACTTCGCGGCGCACCAGGTGCAGTTGCCGCTCGCGAAGGGCGACGCGGTGTTCTTCAACCCGGCCCTCTTCCACGCGGCCGGCACCAACCGCTCGGCGGACATCCGGCGCATGGCCAACCTGCTGCAGGTGTCGTCGGCGTTCGGGCGCGCGATGGAGACGGTGGACCGGGAGGCGGTGGCCGGCGCGGTGTACCCGGTGCTGCTCAGGCGCCGGGCCGAGGGCGCCGACCAGGCGTGGCTGGACAACGTGGTCGCGGCGAGCGCCGAGGGCTACCCCTTCCCCACCAACCTCGACAGCGACCCGCCGGTCGCCGGCCTGGCCCCGCCCTCACAGGCGGATCTGATACGGCGGGCACTGCGCGAGGAGTGGACCCCGGAAACGCTCCGGGCGGAGCTGCGGGCCGGTGCCGAACGGCGAGAGGGCTGAGGAACTCAATGGGACTTCTCGACGACAAGGTCGTCCTGGTCAACGGCGGTAGCCAGGGGGTCGGCGCGGCCGTCGCGCGGGCCGCGGTTCGCGAGGGGGCGGTCGTGGCCGTCACCGGGCGGCGCCCCGAGCCCGGCGAGGCGCTGGTGCGGGAGCTGACCGCCGCGGGCGGCAAGGCCCTGTACGTCCAGGCCGATTTGTCGGACGCCGAGCAGGCGAAGGCCTCCGTGGCACGGGTCGTGGAGACGTACGGCCGGGTCGACTGCCTGGTGAACGCGGCCGGGCTGACCTCGCGGGGGACGCTGCTCGACACCACGCCCGAGCTGTTCGACCAGCACATCGGGATCAACCTCAAGGGCCCCTTCTTCGCGATGCAGGCGGCGGTCGCGGACATGGTGGGGCGTGAGGAGCCCGGCACGATCGTCAACATCATCACGTCGTCGGCGCACGGCGGGCAGCCGTTCCTGGCGCCGTACGTCGCCGCCAAGGCGGGGCTGATCGGGCTGACCCGCAACGCCGCGCATGCCCACCGCTGGGACCGGGTCCGGATCAACGGCCTCAACATCGGCTGGACTGCGACCGAGGGCGAGGACGCCACTCAGAAGACGTTCCACGGGGCCGGGGACGACTGGCGTGCGGAAGCTGCCGCGAAGCTGCCCATGGGCAAGCTCGGCCAGCCGGACGAGATCGCCGACTTCGTCGTCTTCCTGCTGTCGGACCGGTCCGGGGTGGTCACCGGGTCGGTGATCGACTGGGACCAGAACGTCCTCGGCGGACTCGACTGAGCACTCCCCCGCAAGAAACCCTCACCCTCCCTAGGAGCAACACCCCCATGCGTATCGGAATCCTCGGCCTCGGCCGCATCGGCGCCTTCCACGCCGAGACCCTCTCCGGACTCGACGCCGTCGACTCCATCGTCGTCACCGACCCGTTCGCGGACGCCGCCAAGGCCGCCGCCGAGCGGTTCGGGGCCGACGTGGTGGACTCGCCGGAGGCACTGCTGGCCGCCGGTGTGGACGGCATCGTCGTCGCGGCCGCGACGGACGCCCACCCGGCACTGATCCTGGCCGGTGTCGAGGCCGGTGTCCCCGTCTTCTGCGAGAAACCCGTCGCCAGGACCATGGCCGAGGGCGTCGAGGTACTCAAGGCCGTCCGCGGCCGGGACGTGCCGATCCAGATCGGCTACAACCGCCGGTTCGACGCCGGGTTCGTCAACGCCCGCGCCGCCGTGCAGAGCGGTGAGCTCGGCACGCTGCACACGGTCCGTTCGACCACGCTCGACCCGGCGCCGCCTCCGGCCGCGTACATCGCCGCCTCCGGCGGCATCTTCCGCGACTGCTCCGTACACGACTTCGACATCATCCGCTGGGTGACCGGCCGCGAGGTGACGGAGGTGTACGCCGTGGGCGGCAACCGAGGCGCCGACTTCATCAAGGAAGCCGGCGATGCCGACACCACCGGCGCGATCCTCACCCTGGACGACGGCACCATCGCGGTGGTCTCCAACTCCCGTCACAACGCCCGGGGTTACGACGTCCGTATGGAGATCCACGGCTTCGCGGACTCCATCGCCGTCGGCCTGGAGGACAAGCTGCCGCTGCGTTCGGTCGAGCCGGGCGTGACCTTCCCGGCGGGCACCCCGCACGACTTCTTCATGGACCGCTTCACCGAGGCCTACCGCGCCGAGCTGACCGCGTTCACCGAGGTCGTGGCCGGTACCCGCCCCTCCCCCTGCACGATCGAGGACGCCCTGGAGGCGGGCTGGATCGCCGACGCGTGCACACTGTCGCTGCACGAGCACCGTCCCGTGACGATCGAGGAGGTACGGCAGGCATGAGCGAGAGGGGCCGGGAACCGCTGCGCATAGGAGTGCTGGGAGCCGCGCGGATCACCGAACGCTCCCTGATCGGCCCGGCCCGGGCCACCGGCCACCGCCTCGTCGCGGTGGCCGCCCGCGACCGTGCCCGCGCCGAGGCGTTCGCCGCCGAACACGGCGTGGAGCGGGTGGCGTCGTCGTACGCCGAGCTGGTGGCCGATCCGGAGATCGACGTCGTCTACAACCCGCTCGCCAACGGCCTGCACGGCCCGTGGAACCTGGCCGCCCTCGCCGCCGGGAAGCACGTCCTCTCGGAGAAGCCGTCGGCGAGCAACGCGGAGGAGGCGGCCGAGGTGCGGCGGGCCGCCGAGAAGGCGGGGACGGTCTTCATGGAGGCCTTCCACTACCTCTTCCACCCGGTCACCCGCCGCCTGCACGAACTGCTGGCCTCGGGCGAACTCGGCGAACCGCGCCACGTGGAGGCCACGGTCGCCATCGCCGCACCGCCGGACTCCGACCCGCGCTGGTCGCTGCCGCTGGCCGGCGGCGCCCTGATGGACCTGGGCTGCTACAGCCTGCACGCCCTGCGCATGCTCGCTCCCTGGGCGGGCGGCGCCCCGCGCCTGACCGGGGCCCGGGGCGGGGAGCGCGCCGGCGCCCCCGGGGTCGACGAGTGGCTGGACGCCGACCTGGAGTTCCCGGGCGGTGCTACCGGCTCGGCCCGCTGCCACATGGCGTACGAGGGCCTGGACATGAGTATCCGGATCACCGGCTCGCGCGGCGAGGCGACGGCCCCGAACTTCGTGCTGCCCCAGAGGGACGACCGGATCGTGGTCCGCACCCCCGAGGGCGAGCGCACGGAACATCTCGGCACCCGCTCGTCGTACACGTATCAGCTGGAGGCGTTCGCGGCCCGGGTACGGGACGGCGCGCCGCTGCCGCTGGACGCGGACGACGCGGTGACGACGATGGAGCTCATCGACGCGTGCTACCGCGAGGCCGGGTTCGGGGTCCGGCCCCGGACCGGGATCTGAGGCAGGCCGCAAGGGGCCCGGGGTGCGCCCCGGGCCCCTGGTCACGCGTACAGGGCGGGCTTCTCGACCAGTTCGATCTCCATCCGTCCCCCGTCCTCCAGCGCCCGGACGCCCGCCTCGCACACCGCCGCCGCGGCGTAGCCGTCCCAGACGCTCGGGCCGGTCACCTCGCCCCGGCGGGTGGCGTCGATCCAGGTCTGGATCTCACGGTCGTAGGCCGTCTCGAAGCGTTCGGTCCAGTCCTGGGCGATCGTGCCGCCCCAGCGGCCGGCCATGTGGGTGACCAGGGCGTGGCCGTCGCCGATGCGGGCGGTGCCGCGTTCGCAGACCAGTTCGGCCTGGACCTGGTAGCCGAAGCCGCAGTTGACGAAGATCTCGACGTCGCTGAGCGCGCCGCCGTCGGTCTCGAAGACGACGAACTGGGGGTCCTTCAGGCCGTCCGGGGCGCTGGCGGACGGGGTCGGACGCAGCACCGTGACCGCCGTGATCTCGTGGCCCAGCAGCCAGCGGGTCGCGTCGGCCTCGTGGGCGACGGAGTCGCTGATGAGCATGGGGCTGGTGAAGAAGGGCGGGCTGGCGACGTTGCGGTGCCGGTTGTGCAGCATGAGCGGGCGGCCCAGCTGGCCCGTCGCCAGCAGGGCCTTCAGCTTGGCGTACTCGGGGTCGTAGCGGCGCATGAAGCCGACCTGGACCCGGCGGTGGCCGAGGCGCAGTTCGGCTTCGAGGACGCGCAGGGCGGAGGCCGCGTCGGGGGTGAGCGGCTTCTCGCACAGGACGGGCAGGTCGCGCTCGAAGGCGGCGAGAAGGGTGGCCTCGTGGGCCGGGCCCGGGGAGGCGATCAGGCCGGCGTCGACGCCGGCCGCCGCCATCGCGGCGGCCGGGTCGGTGTGGGCGGTGCAGCCGCCGACGCGGGCGGCGACGGCCTTCGCGCGCTCCGCGTCGACATCCGCGACGGCGACCACGCGTGCACCGCTGGTGACTTCGTGGATGCGGCGCACATGGTCGGCGCCCATCCTTCCGGTACCGATGACTGCGACGCCGAGGGTGGTGTGGGTGGCGCGCTCGGTCATGGCCGTCCTTTCGGGTCGTCAGGCGCCGCAGGACCTCAGGAACTTCCGGGTGCGCACCGCGATCGGCAGCGGCTTGTCCGGCTCGCAGGGGTACATGTCCTGCTCGACGATGGCGAAGAGGTCCACGCCCAGCTTCTGCGCCGCCGTCAGGACCGGGCCCAGCTCGGGTACGCCGGCGGGCGGTTCGCACATGACGCCGCGCTGCACGGCCGGGCCGAACGGGATCTCGTTCTTGACGACGTCGGCGAGGATCTCCGGGTCGACCTGCTTGAGGTGGAGGTACCCGATGCGCTCGCCGTAGGTCTCGATCAGCTTGACGCTGTCGCCGCCGCAGTAGGCGTAGTGCCCGGTGTCCAGGCAGAGGTTGACCACGTCGGAGTCGGTCGAGTCGAGGAACTGCTCGACGTGCTCCTCGGTGTCGATGTGGGTGTCGGCGTGCGGGTGGACGACGATGTCCAGGCCGTACCTGTCCTTCACCTCACGGCCGAGGCGCTCCATGCCGGTGGAGAGGTTGCGCCACTGCTCGGTGGTGAGCTCCGGGGGCTCGAGGATCTCGGCGGTCTTGTCGTCGCGCCAGAAGGACGGGATGACGACGAGGTGCTTCGCGTCCATGGCCTGGGTGAGGGCGGCGACCTGGCTGACCTGCTCCCAGGTGGAGTCCCACTCGGAGGGGCCGCGGTGCAGTCCGCAGAAGATCGTCCCGGCGGAGACCTTCAGGTTCCGCTTGGTCACCTCGTCGGTGAGCCGGGCCGGGTCCGTCGGCAGGTAGCCGTACGGACCGAGTTCTATCCAGGAGTAGCCGGCCTCGGCGACCTCGTCGAGGAAGCGTTCCCAGGGCACCTGCTGGGGGTCGTCGGGGAACCAGACGCCCCAGGAGTCGGGGGCGGAGCCGACCCGGATGCGGTCGAGCGCGAAGGCCATGTCAGGACTTTCCTTCCGAAGACGTGGCTACGGGGGCGGTGAGGTCTCCATCCTCGGGGAGCTCCTCGACATCGACGCCGCGGACCTGCGCCAACTCGTGCTTGAGGGAGGCCAGTTCGGCGCCGCCGGCCATGTGGTTGGTCAGCTCCTCGAGGCTGACCTCGCTGCGGGAGGCGGACAGTTCCATGGTGCCGAGGCGCAGCACGCTGAAGTGGTCGCCGACCATGTAGGCGTGGTGCGGGTTGTGGGTGATGAAGATGACGCCGAGGCCCTTGTCACGGGCGGCGGCGATGTACTTCAGCACCACGCCGGACTGCTTGACGCCGAGCGCGGCGGTCGGCTCGTCGAGGATGAGGACGCGGGCGCCGAAGTAGACGGCGCGGGCGATCGCGACGCACTGGCGCTGGCCGCCGGAGAGCGTGCCGATGGGCTGCTCCAGGTCATCCAGGACGATGCCCATGTGGCGCAGCTCTTCGTCCGCGGTCTTCTTCATCCTCTCGATGTCGAGACGGCGCACGGGCCAGGGGCCCTTGGTCATCTCGGAGCCGAGGAAGAAGTTGCGCCACACCGGCATCAGCGGGACGACCGCGAGGTCCTGGTAGACCGTGGCGATGCCCTTGTCGAGGGCCTCGCGCGGGGTGGAGAACCGCACCGGCTCGCCGTCGACGAAAAACTCGCCCTCGGTGTGCTGGTGCAGGCCCGAGACGATCTTGATGAGGGTGGACTTGCCGGCGCCGTTGTCGCCGAGGACGCAGGTCACCTTGCCCGCGTGGACACTGAGATCGACGCCGTGCAGGGCGCGGATGTTGCCGTAGGACTTGCCCGCGGCCTTCAGCTCGACCACGGGACGCTCGTCCGCGGGCCGGGTGTCCTTCAGAGCGGCCCCGTGGGTGCCGGTGGAGTTGCTTGTCATTCCGATCACCTCCGGGTCGCTTGCTTGCGGACCCACAGATTGACGAGGGTGGCGCCTACGAGCATCACGCCGAGGAAGGTCTTGAACCAGTCGGGGTTCCAGGTGGCGTAGACGATGCCCAGCTGGACCAGGCCGAACATGAAGGCGCCGAAGACCGGGCCGATGATCGTGCCGTAGCCGCCGGTCAGCAGGCAGCCGCCGACCACCGCCGCGGCGATGTAGATCAGCTCGTTGCCCACGCCCTCACCGGACTGCACGGTGTTGTACTGGAACAGGTTGTGCATGCCGACGAACCAGGCGCCGAAGCCGACCAGCATGAACAGCGAGATCTTGGTGAAGTTCACCGGGACGCCGACGGCGCGGGCGCTGTCCTTGTTGCCGCCGACCGCGAAGATCCAGTTGCCGTACTTGGTGCGCAGCAAAACCCACGTGGCCAGCGCCGCGAAAGCCAGCCACCACACGATGGTGATCTTGACGTTGACTCCGCCGACGTTGAAGGACGAGGCGAACAGGGCCTTGGCCTGATCGAAGCCGTCCATGTCGCTGATGTTGTCGGTGGCGACGTTGCCGGTGACCAGCTTGGTCACCGCCAGGTTCACGCCCTGCAGGCCCATGAACGTGCCCAGGGTGACCAGGAAGCTCGGCAGCCCGGTCTTCACCAGCAGCCAGCCGTTGAAGAAGCCGATGGCCAAGGACACCGCCAGGGCCGCGATCACGCCGACCCAGACGTTCAGGGTCAGCTGGAAGGCGGTCATGCTCGCCGTCAGCGCCGAGGCGACCGGCGCGACGCCGGAGGACAGGTCGAACTCGCCGCCGATCATCAGCAGCGCCACGGGCAGGACCATGATCCCGATGGTCGACGACTGGTAGAGGACCGTCGACATCGAACTGCCCTGGCGCAATGTCGGCGCCATGATCAGGAAGAAGATCAGGACGGCCAGGGCGCCGAGGATGACGCCCACCTCGGGCCGGGCGAGCAGTCGCAGCGCCAGGGAGCGCTGCTGGGTCCGCCCGTCCTTTTCCTTGCTGGGGCCGGAGGCCGGCGGTGTGTCCACCGCCGGCTCAGCCTGCTGGGTCATGCTCATCACCGGGTGCCCTTCGCGGCGAACTCCCCGACCTCGTCGACGTTGGACTTGTCGACGAAGGCCGGGCCGGTCAGCACGGGCTGCTCGCCGCCGCCGCTGTAGTTGCCGTTGTTCTTGTAGAGCCACAGGCCGTCGACGGCCAGGTAGCCCTGCAGGTAGGGCTGCTGGTCGACGGCGAACTGGATGGAGTCGTTCTTGATGGCACTGATGAGGTCCTTGTTGAGGTCGAAGGTGGCGACCTTCGCCTTGCTGCCGGCGTCGCCGACCGACTGCACCGCGGTCAGCGCGAAGGGGGCGCCGAGGGTGACGACGTAGTCGATGGACGGGTCCTGCTTCAGCTTGGCGGTGAGCGTCGACTTCACGGACGGCATGTCGGTGCCGTTGACGTTCTGCGGGTCGACCTTGCCCTCGAACGTCTTCGCCACGCCGTCGCAGCGCTGCGTCAGGCCGACGTTGCCCTGCTCCTGCATGACGCAGAGGACCTTCTTGGCGCCGACCTCGTTCAGCTTCTTGCCGAAGGCCTCGCCCGCGACGGACTCGTCCTGGCCGAAGAACTCCAGCAGGTTGAGGTTCTTCCAGTCGCTCAGGCCGGAGTTGAGTCCGACGACGGGTATGCCGGCCTTCTCGGCCTTGCCTATGACGCCCTTGAGCGCGTCCGGCTTGGCCAGGGTGACGGCGATGCCGTCGACCTTCTGGTCGATCGCGTTCTGGACCAGGTTGGCCTGGTTGCCCGCGTTCGGGTCGGCGGAGTAGACGAGCTTGATGTTGTCCTTGGCGGCCGCGGCCTCGGCGCCCTTGCGGACGGTGTCCCAGAAGGTGTCGCCGGGCGCCTGGTGCGTGACGAGGGCGACGGTCATGCGCGGCGTGGTCGCCTTGCCGGCGGAGGCGTTCGCCGCGCCTTCCTCGGACTGCTTGCCCCCGGAACTGCTGGAGCAGCCGGCGAGGGTCAGGGCGGCTGCGGCGGCCACGGCGGCGACGGGCACGAACCTGCGGGAGCGGGGGTGAGAAGAGCGGTCCATCTTTCCTGGCACCTCACTGTGCTGCTGCTGGGGAAAGGGAGGGGATCACGAAGGAGTCCGTGGTCCCGGGCCCTACGGAGTCCGGATCATGATGCCGCAAACCGACTGTTGCGATGGCACGGGATACAAGTCCCTGCCGGGCCCGCTGTCAATACTTTGTTAAGACATCATTTCACGAGCAGGTCCGAATGTAAGTACAAACTCTTGACAGCGCCGTCCTCCGAGACCTACACCTGGGAGGCGGCAGGTCCCGTGGATCCACGCCCCACCGTGTCAGGGCGCCCCGGACCCCGCATCCCCAGCTTCCCGAGGAGGTCGCGCATGGCCGAGCCAGCCCAGTATTTCGATGTGATCACGATGGGCCGCATCGGGGTCGACCTCTATCCCCTGCAGACCGGGGTCCCCCTGCCCGAAGTGGAGACCTTCGGGAAATTCCTGGGAGGTTCCGCGGCCAATGTGGCGGTCGCCGCCGCCCGCCTCGGACGCCGTACGGCGGTGATCACGCGCACCGGCGACGACCCCTTCGGCACCTACCTGCACGAGGAGCTGAAGGGCTTCGGCGTCGACGACCGCTGGGTCACCCCGGTCGCCGCGTACCCGACGCCGATCACCTTCTGCGAGATCTTCCCGCCGGACGACTTCCCGCTGTACTTCTACCGCCGCCCCAAGGCGCCGGATCTGGAGATCCACACCGACGAGCTGGACTTCTTCGCGATCCGCGGTGCCCGGATCTTCTGGTTCACCGGCACCGGCCTGAGCGAGGAGCCGAGCCGCTCCGCCACCCTCGCCGCGCTCAAGGCCCGCGACAAGACCGGCCTCACCGTCTTCGACCTCGACTGGCGCCCGATGTTCTGGCACGACCCGGAGGAGGCCCGCCCGTACTACCGCGAGGCGCTGCGCCACGCCACGGTCGCGGTCGGCAACCTCGACGAGTGCGAGATCGCCACCGGTGTGCGCGAGCCGCAGGCCTGCGCGGAGGCCCTGCTGGAGGCGGGCGTGGAACTGGCGGTCGTCAAGCAGGGTCCCAAGGGCGTGCTGGCCGTGCACCGGGACGGCGCCCGGGCCGAGGTGCCGCCGGTGCCGGTCGAGGTGGTCAACGGCCTGGGCGCGGGCGACGCCTTCGGCGGCTCGCTCTGCCACGGTCTGCTCGCCGGCTGGGACCTGGAGCGGACCATGCGCCACGCCAACGCCGCCGGGGCCCTCGTCGCCTCCCGCCTCGCCTGCTCCTCCGCGATGCCGACCGCGTCCGAGGTCGAGGACGTCCTCGCCGGGGTGCCGTCGCCGAGCCCGAGCCACTGAACGGAGCCTTCCTTGAACATCGGCATCCCCGACCTCACCACGGTCAGAGCCCGCAACCCCGAGGCCGTCGCCGAGGCGGCGGCCCGCCGGGTGCGGCGCCCGCTGATCGGTACGAGCGGTCGCCTGATGATCGTGGCCGCCGACCACCCGGCGCGCGGCGCCCTCGGGGTCGGTGACCGGCGCCTGGCCATGGCCAACCGCGCGGACCTGCTGCAGCGGCTGTGCACCGCACTGTCGCGGCCGGGCGTCGACGGGGTGCTCGCCACCGCCGACATCCTGGAGGACCTGCTCCTGCTCGGGGTGCTGGAGAACAAGGTCGTCATGGGATCGATGAACCGCGGGGGCCTCGCCGGCGCCGCCTTCGAGATGGACGACCGCTTCACCGGCCACCGCGCCGAGGACATGGCCCGGCTCCGCTTCGACGCGGGCAAGCTGCTGGTCCGCATCGACTACGACGACCCGGGCTCGCTGACCACCCTGGAGTCCACCGCGCGGGCGATCGACGCGATGGCGGCCCAGCGCCTGCCGCTGTTCGTCGAGCCGTTCATCTCCCGGCGGGTCGACGGCAAGGTCCGCAACGACCTGTCCGCCGAGGCCGTCACGCGGTCCGTCGCGATCGCCTCGGGGCTGGGCGGCACCTCCGCGTACACCTGGCTGAAGCTGCCCGTCACCGACGACCCGGACGACATGGCCGAGGTCCTGGAGACCTCCACACTCCCCGTCGTCCTGCTCGGCGGCGAGGTCGGCGGCGACCAGGAGGGCGCGTACGAACGCTGGCGCAAGGCCCTGCGGCTGCCCACCGTCCAGGGCATGGTCGTCGGACGGTCGCTGCTCTACCCGGCCGAGGGCAGCGTGGAACAGGCGGTGGACACGGCCGTCGGTCTGTTGTGAACCATTCTGTTGTGAACCGGGCTCTTGTGAGCCGGTCTGTTGTGAGTCCCTCCGCTGTGATCCGAAAGGCACACGATGACGTATCACCTTCCCGCGGGTAAGGCCCTCGGCGGCCCCTACGCCGTCGACGTGACGCCCGAGAAGGCGGGCTGGGGGCACTCCAGCCTGCGGATCCTGGAACTGCCGCCGGGTGGCGCGCACTCCTTCGACAGCGGCGACAGCGAGTGGATCGTCGTCCCGCTGAGCGGCGGCTGCACGGTCGCCGCGACGGACGACTTCGGCCAGGACACCTTCGAACTCCAGGGACGCCGGGACGTGTTCAGCGGTGTCAGCGACTTCGCCTACGTGCCGCGCGGCGCCCGGGCGACCGTGACGTCCGCCGCCGGCGGGCGGTTCGCGCTGACCGGCGCACGCTGCACCCGCCGGCTGCCCGCCCGCTACGGCCCCGCCTCCGAGGTGCCCGTGGAGCTGCGGGGCACGGGGAACTGCTCCCGGCAGGTCAACAACTTCGGCGCGGCCGGGGTCTTCGAGTGCGACAAGCTCATCGCGGTCGAGGTGATCACGCCGGGCGGCAACTGGTCCTCGTTCCCGCCGCACAAGCACGACGAGCACCGGCCCGGCGAGGAGTCCGTGCTGGAGGAGATCTACTACTTCGAGTTCGCCGGCCACGACGGCGTCCCCGGCCTCGGCTACCAGCGCGTCTCCCCGTCCGGCCCGGGCCGCGACACCGACGTGCTGGCCGAGGTCCGCGACGGCGATGTCGTCCTGATCCCGGACGGCTGGCACGGGCCCTCGATGGCCACGCCCGGCCACCACATGTACTACCTCAACGTCATGGCGGGCCCGGAGGCCGAGCGCGCCTGGCTGATCTGCGACCACCCCGACCACGCCTGGGTCCGCGACACCTGGCCGGACCAGCCGGTCGACCCCCGGCTCCCCCTCTACACCGCCCCGGAGACCTCCGCATGAGCGCCCGCACCCGCCGACTGACGACCGCCCAGGCACTGGTGCGGTTCCTGTCCGCCCAGTACACCGAGCGGGACGGCGTGCGCCGCCGGCTGATCGCCGGGACCTGGGGCATCTTCGGCCACGGCAACGTGGCGGGTGTCGGCCAGGCGCTGATGGAGGCAGGCATCGGGCCAGGCGCCGCCATGCCGTTCCACCAGGGCCGCAACGAGCAGTCGATGGTGCACGCGGCGGTCGGCTACGCCCGGCAGCTCAACCGCCTGTCCGCGCAGGCGGTGACGACCTCGATCGGCCCGGGCGCCACGAACCTGGTCACCGGTGCCGCCCTGGCGACGATCAACCGCCTGCCGGTGCTGCTCCTGCCCGGCGACTACTTCGCCACGCACTCCGCCGACCCGCTGCTCCAGCAGCTGGAGCACCCGGTCGAGGCCGACGTGTCGGTCAACGACACCCTGCGCCCGGTGTCCAGGTACTTCGACCGGATCACCCGGCCCGAGGCGCTGATCCCGTCGGCGCTCCAGGCGATGCGGGTGCTGGCCGACCCGGCCGAGACCGGCGCTGTCACCCTCGCCCTGCCGCAGGACGTGCAGGCGGAGGCGTACGACTGGCCGGAGGAGTTCTTCGCCGAGCGGGTCTGGTACGTACGGCGTCCCGCGCCGGACCCGGTGGAGCTGACGGCGGCCGTCGAGGCGATCCGGTCGGCCGGGCGGCCCCTGATCGTGGCGGGCGGCGGCGTCCACCACAGCGAGGCCGAGGCGGCGCTGAAGGCGTTCGCGGACGCCACCGGCATCCCGGTCGCCTCGACCCAGGCGGGCAAGGGGTCGCTCCGCCACGACCACCCCGCCGACCTCGGCGGCATCGGCCACACCGGCACGGCGGTCAGCGACGACCTCGCGCGCACCGCCGACCTCGTGATCGGCGTCGGCACCCGCTACACGGACTTCACCACGGCCTCCGGCACGCTCTTCCGGAACCCGGACGTGCGGTTCCTCAACCTCAACATCACCGGCTTCGACGCGCACAAGCTGGCCGCGCGCACGCTGGTCTGCGACGCGAGGTCGGGGCTGGAGAAGCTGCTGGAGGCGCTCTCCGGCCACCGGGTGAGCGAGGCGTACGAGGCCGAGTACCGGGCCGGCAAGGAACGCTGGGACGAGGTCGTCGAGGCGGCCTACCGCGCCGGCGACGAGAGCGCGGTCCCGACCCAGACGCAGGTGCTCGGCGCGCTCGACGCGGCCGTGGGCGACGAGGACGTGGTGATCAACGCGGCCGGTTCGCTCCCCGGCGACCTGCACAAGCTGTGGCGCTCCCGCAGCCCGCGCCAGTACCACCTGGAGTACGGCTACTCCTGCATGGGCTACGAGATCCCGGCCGGGATCGGCGTCCAGCAGGCCGCCCCGGGCACGCCGGTGTGGGCGCTGGTCGGCGACGGCACCTACCTGATGATGCCGACGGAGATCGTCACGGCCGTCCAGGAGGGCCTGCCCGTCAACATCGTCCTCATCCAGAACCACGGCTACGCCTCCATCGGCGGCCTGTCGGAGGAGACCGGCGGCGAGCGCTTCGGCACCGCCTACCGCTTCCGGGCCGCCGACGGCACCTTCACCGGCGCCCCGCTCCCCGTCGACCTGGCCGCCAACGCCGCCAGCCTCGGCATGGACGTCCTGCGCGCCAAGACGGTGCGCGAGCTGCGCGAGGCCCTGGCCGCGGCCCGCGCGTCCGACCGGCCGACCTGCGTGTACGTCGAGACCGACCCGGCGCCGACCGCTCCCCCGGCCGAGGCCTGGTGGGACGTGCCTGTCGCCGAGACCGCCTCCCGCGAGGCCGCCGTCGAGGCCCGCGAGCGCTACGACCGGCAGGTCGCCGGACGCCGCCGCCACCTCTAACACCCGCCGCACTCCAGGCTCGCACTCCAGGCTTGAACTCCAAGCTCACGAAAGGCCCTTGCGCACCATGAAGACCATCACCCACTGGATCGACGGCAAGCCCGTCGAGGGCACCTCCGGCCGCTTCGGCCCCGTCTACGACCCGGCCACCGGCGCCCAGGAGAAGCAGGTCGCGTTCGCGTCCGTCGACGAGGTGGACGCCGCGGTCGCCTCCGCCAGGGCCGCCTTCGAGAGCTGGGGTCAGTCCTCCCTGGCCAAGCGCACGGCGATCCTGTTCAAGTACCGCGAGCTGCTGGACGCCCACCGCGACGAGATCGCCGAGCTGATCACGGCCGAACACGGCAAGGTGCACTCCGACGCGCTCGGCGAGGTCGCGCGCGGCATGGAGATCGTGGAGCTCGCGTGCGGGATCGCCGTCCAGCTCAAGGGCGAGCTGTCCACCCAGGTCTCCACCCGGGTCGACGTCGCCTCGATCCGCCAGCCGCTGGGCGTGGTCGCGGGCATCACGCCGTTCAACTTCCCGGCGATGGTGCCGATGTGGATGTTCCCGCTGGCGATCGCCTGCGGCAACACGTTCGTGCTGAAGCCGTCGGAGAAGGACCCGTCGGCCTCCTTCCGCCTGGCCGAGCTGGCCGCCGAAGCGGGCCTTCCGGACGGCGTCCTGAACATCGTGCAGGGCGACAAGACGGCCGTGGACCGCATCCTGGAGCACCCGGACATCGAGGCGGTCTCCTTCGTCGGCTCGACCCCGATCGCCAAGTACATCCAGATGAAGGCCGTCGAGCACGGCAAGCGGGTGCAGGCCCTGGGCGGCGCCAAGAACCACATGCTGGTCCTGCCCGACGCCGACCTGGACCTCGCCGCCGACCAGGCGATCAACGCCGCGTACGGCTCGGCGGGCGAGCGCTGCATGGCCGTGTCGGTCGTGGTCGCGGTCGGCGACATCGGCGACGAGCTGGTCGGCAAGATCACCGAGCGCGCGAAGAACCTCAGGATCGGCCCGGGCAACGACCCGGCGAGCGAGATGGGCCCGCTGATCACGCGCGAGCACCGGGACAAGGTGGCCTCGTACGTGGCGAGCGCGGCCGAGCAGGGCGCCGAGGTCGTCGTGGACGGCACCGGGTACGCGGTGGACGGACACCCCGAGTGCGCGGACGGCTTCTTCCTCGGCGTCTCCCTCCTGGACCGGGTGCCGCTGACGGCGGACGCGTACCGGGACGAGATCTTCGGTCCGGTGCTGTGCGTGGTCCGCGCGGAGACGTACGAGGAGGCCATCCAGCTGATCAACGACTCCCGTTGGGGCAACGGCACCGCGATCTTCACCCGGGACGGCGGTGCCGCCCGCCGCTTCCAGCTGGAGGTCAAGGCGGGCATGGTCGGCGTCAACGTGCCGATCCCGGTCCCCGTCGGCTACCACTCCTTCGGCGGCTGGAAGGACTCCCTCTTCGGCGACCTGCACATCTACGGCAACGACGGCATCGCCTTCTACACCCAGGGCAAGGTCATCACCACCCGCTGGCCGGACCCGTCCGACGGCGGCATCAACCTCGGCTTCCCGAGCAACTCCTGACACCCGGAGGGGGGTCATCCATGGCGAGGACCGGTGACCGGGCCCGCACCACGGCCGCCGCCGCTCTCGGCTCGCTGGACTTCGCCCTGGACCGGGGCAGTCCCGTGCCGCTGTACCACCAGCTCGCGCAGCAGCTGGAGGCGGCGATCGAGCACGGAGCCCTCGCCCCGGGCGACCTCCTGGGCAACGAGGTCGACCTGTCCGTGCGCCTCACCCTGTCCCGCCCGACCGTCCGCCAGGCCATCCAGTCCCTCGTCGACAAGGGGCTGCTGGTCCGGCGGCGCGGGGTGGGCACGCAGGTGGTGCACAGCCAGGTCAAGCGCCCGCTGGAGCTGAGCAGCCTCTACGACGACCTGGAGGCGGCCGGGCAGGGCCCGGCCACCGAGGTCGTCCGCAACGAGGCCGTTGCGGCGTCCTGCGAGGTGGCGGCCGCCCTCGGCGTGCCCGAGGGCGGCGAGGTCACCGTCCTGGAGCGGCTCCGCCGTACGCACGGCCAGCCGGTGGCGCTGCTGTGCAACTACCTCCCGGCGTCCCTGCTGGACCTCGACGACGCCCGCCTGGAGTCGACCGGCCTCTACCGGATGATGCGCTCGGCCGGCATCACCCTGCACAGCGCCCGTCAGACCGTCGGCGCCCGCGCGGCCACGGCACAGGAGGCGGCCCGCCTGGACGAGCGGGAGGGCGCGGCGCTGCTCACGATGCGGCGCACGGCCTACGACGACACCGGGCGGCCGGTGGAGTACGGAACGCACATCTACCGGGCCGCGCGCTACACGTTCGACTTCCAGTTGCTGGTGAGGCCTTGACCGGATCCCGAACCCGGGTGCAAAGTCGTACATATACACCGTAAACATACGGTGCCCGGACGCACCTTACGCGGGGGTCCTGGCATGGCCCGCAGGAACCAGTCGCCGACTGCTCGAGGAGCCGGATCCTCATGGGCACCCTCGACCGTCCTCGTCACCGGCGGGGCCGGTTTCATGGGCAGTCACACCTGCGTGGAGCTGCTGGACCACGGCTACGAGGTGATCGTGGTCGACGACTACTCGAACAGCTCACCGCAGGTCTTCGCCCGGGTGGAACGGATCGCCGGCCGCTTCGTCGGCGCCGTCTACGAGCTGGACATCCGTGATCGGCACGCCCTCTCGGCCGTCTTCGACCGACACTCCGTGGACGCCGTCGTGCACTTTGCCTCGCACAAGGCGGGGGGCATGTCGACACGGATGCCCGTCACGTACTACGACACCAACATCGGCGGCACCACCGCCCTGCTGCGGACCATGCACGAGCACGGGGTGCACCGGCTGGTCTACGCGTCCTCATGCTGGATCTACGGCGACGCCGGGGGCGGCCCGCTCGACGAGACCACCCCGGTCCGGCCCGGGACGCCGTACGCGGCCTCGAAGTGGATCTGCGAACAGATCCTCGCGGACGTCTGCCGCCGCCATCCCGCGTACACCGTGCGGTGCCTGCGCTACCCCGTCCCGGCCGGCGCCCACCCGAGCGGACTCCTCGGCGAGGACCCCCTCCACACCCCGCAGAACCTGCTGCCCTACCTCGCGCAGGTGGCCGTCGGCCGACGCGACAAGCTCTCCGTCTACGGTGCCGACTACCCGACCCGGGACGGCACCGGGATCCGGGACTATCTGCACGTCATGGACGCCGTCGAGGCCCACCGCGTCGCCCTGGACCACCTGGCCGGCCCGCCGGGCATACAGGCGTACAACCTGGGTGCGGGAGCGGGGAGTTCGGTCCTCGACGTCATCGCGGCGTTCTCCCGGGCCAGCGGCAGGCCGATTCCGTACGACGTCGCGCCCCGCCGCCCCGGGGACGTCGCCGAGCTGATCGCCGACGCCTCCGCCGTGGGGCGTGCCTGGGGCTGGCATCCCACCCGGGACCTCGCCGACGTGTGCCGGGACGCCTGGCGCTTCCAGCGGCTCAACCCGCACGGCTACGAGGACACCGCGCGGCGGCCGGAGACGAAGGAGTAGGCCGCCATGCGGCCCACGGCTGTCCGCGCACCCCGTACGGTGAGCCGCGTCCGGCGGCCGGCCGTGTCACCGGCCCGCCTGCTGATGGCCGCCCACCTCGTGCCGGCCGGCATCCTCACCGTGCTCTCCATGAGCGTCCCGGTGCTGCGGACGCCGCTGTGGGCCCTCATCGGCCTGTCGGGGGTGGCCGCCGTCGTCGGGGTGCGGGTCCACCGGCCCCCGCGCCCCCGGCCGTGGCTGGTGCTCGCCGCCGGGCTGCTGGCCTTCACCGCGGGCGAGACGTACCGTGCCGCCCAGGAGGTGTACTTCTCCGCGCCGCACCCGTTCCCCTCCCCGGCGGGCGCCTGCCACCTCGTGGCGTACGCCCTGTTCGCCGCTGGCCTGTCCGGTCTGGTGCGCTGCCGCTGGACGGGCCGTGACCTGCCCGCTCTGCTCGACACCCTGGTCATCACGGCCGGCCTCGCCCTGCCGGTGTGGGTGTACCTGCTGCAGCCGCTGGCCCGGCAGGAGGGACTCGCCTGGCAGCAGCGCCTGGTCAGCGTCGCCTACCCGCTCGGGGACGTCCTGCTGCTCGCCCTCCTCGTCCGGCTCCTCGCCCGCGGCCCCGGGCCGGGCGCCCGACGGTCCGTCCAGCTGCTCGTCCTGGGCTCCTGCGCCCTGTTCGGTGCCGACACCATCCGCGGCGTCCTCCAGCTCAAGGGCGCGTGGCAGGCGGGCACGCTGCCGGACGCCGGCTGGATCGTGTTCTGCACGGCGTGGGGCCTCGCCGCGCTGCATCCCTCCATGGCGCGGCTGACCGCCCCGGACTCCTCGTCACAGTCCCTGCTGCCGCCCCGGCGGCGGCTGTTGCTGCTCGCCGCCGCGACCCTGATCCCGCCCGCGATCCTCGTCCACGAGGAGAGCCTGGGCCTGGCCTACGACGCGACCGTGCTGGCCGCGTTCTCCGGGGCGCTGTTCCTGCTGGTGATCCTCCGGCTCGCCCTGATGGTCGTCGCGCACCGCCGGGCCATGACGCGAGAGCTGGCCCTGCGCACCGCGGCCGCGTCCCTGGTCGGCACGTTCTGGCCGACAGAGATCGAGCGGGTCTGCGACGACGCGGTCACCGCCCTGTTCGGGCCGCAGGGCCGGCACACGACCCTGCTGCTGTCGGCCGGGGAGGCCCAGGACCTGTACGCGCGACTGGCGCACCGCCCCGCCCGGGCCGACGGCCCCGGTGCCACGCGCGACGGGTCCGCCGAGGCGGCCCGGGGCCGCACCGTGATGGTCCCGGCCGATGCACTGGGGCCCGGGATCGCCGCCCGGCTCAATGAGCTGCCGACGGCCCTGCTCTGCCCCATGGTCCAGCCCGAGCGACCGGCCGGCGGCGAGTTGCCCGGAGCGCTGCTCGCGGCCGGCTCCGAGCGGCAACTCGCCGAAATGCGCGTCTCCTTGGAACTGCTCGCCTCGCACGCGGGGCTCGCGACGGAACGCATCGCGCTGCGGCGGGAGGTCATCCGCAAGGAGAACGAGGCGTACTTCCGCACCCTCGTGCACAACGCCTCGGACGTCATCCTCATCGTCGACGACGACACCACCGTCCGCTACGCCAGCCCGTCCGCGCCGAGCGTGTTCGGCAACGCGGAACTCACCGGCATCCGGCTGCCGGACCTGGTGGACCCCCGGGAACGGGACCGGGCCGTGCGGACCCTGGCCACCACGAGCGACGACGGCCCGCAGGAAGCGCACGACAACTGGCGGGTGCTGCGGGACACGGACCGCATCGAGGTGGAGGTGCGCTGCCGCGACCTGCGCCGGGACCCGACCGTGGGCGGCCTGGTCGTCACCTTGCGGGACGTCACCGAGCAGCGGCAGCTGGAGCACGAACTCACCCGGCGGGCCTTCCACGACTCCCTGACCGGCCTGCCCAACCGCGCCCTGCTGCTGGAGCGGACCGAACGCGCGCTGCGCCGGGGGCACCGGGAGTCGACGACCACCTGCCTGCTCTTCGTCGACCTGGACGACTTCAAGATCGTCAACGACACGCTCGGCCACTCGGTCGGCGACCGGCTGCTGTGCGCCGTCGCCGAGCGCCTGTCGGGGACGTTGCGCCGTACCGACACCGCGGCACGGCTCGGCGGCGACGAGTTCGCCGTACTGATGGAGGACGCGGAGCAGCCCCTCGACGCCGAAGTGCTGGCCGCCCACGTGGTCCGGACGCTGAGCAGGCCGTTCCATCTGGACGTGGAGACGGTGAGCGTCTCGGCCAGCGTGGGGGTGGCCACGGCGGAGGACAGCACGAACGCCGGGGACCTCCTGGCCCTGGCCGACCTGGCCCTCTACGCGGCCAAGACGTCCGGCAAGCGCGCCTGGCGCCGGTTCCATCCCCAGCAGCGGATCCGAGTGGTGGAGCGGCACGACCTGCGGGCGCGGCTCGACCAGGCCGTCGGCAACGAGCAGTTCGGCCTGCGCTATCAGCCGGTGGTGGACATCGTGCGCGGCGACGTCGTGGGTTTCGAGGCCCTGGTCCGCTGGCCGGAACTCGGACCCGCCCCGGTCCCGCCGGGGCAGTTCATCCCGCTCGCCGAGGAGACCGGGCACATCTCGGCGCTGGGCGCCTGGGTGCTGCGTAGGGCGACGGCCGACCTCGCCCGGCTCCAGCACCGCACGACGCGGCTCGAACCGCCGTATCCCAGTCCGCCGTATCTCAGTGTCAACGTGTCCGCCCGGCAGTGGCGGGACACGGGTTTCCTGGACGAGGTGTGCGCCGCGCTGGACACCACCGGCCTTGCCGCGGACACGCTGCTGCTGGAACTCACCGAGTCGGTGCTCATGCGGCGGACCGAGCAGATCGAGGCGCAGATCCAGGCGCTGAAGGACCGGGGGGTGCGCATCGCGGTCGACGACTTCGGCACCGGGTTCTCCTCGCTGCGCTATCTCCGGGACTTTCCCATCGATGTGTTGAAGATCGACAAGTCGTTCATCGACGGCATCCCGCAGGATCCCCAGCAGGTCGCCCTCGTCGAGGGCATCGTCCATCTCGCCGACACCCTGGGCCTCCAGGTGATCGCCGAGGGCATCGAGGAGGAGCCGCAGCAGAACCTGCTGGCGGACATCGGATGCCGGTACGGGCAGGGCTTCCTGTTCGCCCGGCCGATGACACTGGAGCAGGGCGAAGCCCTGCTGCGACAGCGGAACGACGGGCGGCGGGCGGCCTGGTGAGTCCGACGGGTGCGGACGGCCGGCCGAGGTCGGGAACCTCCGCCGTCAGCCCCGATCCCCCGGACCTCCGCCGTCAGCCCCGATCCCCCGGGCCTCCGGCTTCAGCTCCGGCCCGCGCCGCCTCCCCCCGGACGCCGGCGACAGGCCGAACGCCGTCTCCACCAGCGCGATATGGCTGAACGCCTTGGGCGCGTTGCCCAGTTGACGGCCCGTGTCCGGGTCCCACTGCTCGGCCAGCAGACCGACGTCGTTGCGGACGGCGAGGACCCGTCCGAAGACCTCCCGGGCCTCCTGCCGACGCCCGGTGGCGGCGAGGGCGTCGGCGTACCACAGGGAGCAGGAGACGAACGCGCCCTCGGCGCCGTCCGGCCGGTCGGGCCCGGTGCCGCTCTCGGCGTACCGCCAGAGGAAGCCGCCGTGCCCGAGCCCGCCGAGGGCACGCACCGTGCCGCGCACCCGCTCGTCACGGCCCGGCAGGAACCCGACCCGGGGGATGAGCAGCGTCGAGGCGTCGAGCCCCCGGGCGCCGTAGGACTGCACGAAGGACCGCTGGGCCGTGTCCCAGCCCTCCCGGCAGACCTGCCGGTGCACCTCCTCGCGCATCGCCCGCCACTGCCCGGAGGAGCCGTTGCGTCCGAGCAACTCGCCCATGCGCACGGCGCGGTCGGCTGCCACCCACGCCATGACCTTGGAGTGGACGAACTGGCGGCGCGGGCCGCCCACCCGCCACAGCCCCTGGTCCGGTTCCCGCCAGTGCCGCAGCAGGAACCCCATGAGCGACTCGACCAGTTCCCACACGTGGGCCGGCATCGGGATCCCGGCGCGCAGCGACAACCACAGCGTGTCCAGGACCTCGCCGTACACGTCCAGCTGGAAGCAGCCCACGGCCGAGGTGCCGAACCGCACGGGCCGGGAGCCCTCGTAGCCGGGCAGCCAGGGCGCCTCGGTCTCGGGCAGCAGCCGCTGGCCCTTGACGCCGTAGACGGACTGCAGGTCGGCGGGGTCACCGGCGACGGCCCGCACCAGCCAGTCCAGCCAGGCGGTGGCCTCGTCCCGGTATCCGCTGCGCAGCAGGCAGGACAGGGTCCGGGTGGAGTCGCGCAGCCAGCAGAACCGGTAGTCCCAGTTGTGCTCGCCGCCGATGGAGCCGGGCAGCGAGGTGGTGGGGGCGGCGACGATGGCGCCCGTGGGGGCGTAGGTGAGGGCCTTGAGGGTGATGAGGGACCGTACGACGGCGTCCCGCCACGGCCCCTGGTAGCGGCATCGGGCGGTCCAGCGGCGCCAGAAGCCGACGGTCTCCTTCAGGGCGGTCTCCGCCGGGACGGACAGCGGCATGGGAGGCGCGGACCGGTGCGAGGGCGTCCACCCCAGGGTGAGGGCCAGCCGGCGCCCGGCTGTGAGGGTGAACTCCCAGACCGTGGCGTCCTCGTGGCCCCGGCCCCGGCCCCGCACCCGGCCGTCGGCACCGAGCCAGACGGCGTCCGGGCCGGCGACCGCGACGGTGCAGTGGCCGACGTCCCGGACCCAGGGCACGACACGGCCCTGGTGGAAGCGGAGCCGCAGTTCGCTGCGCAGGTCCACCGTGCCCGACAGGCCCTCGACCAGGCGGACGACGCAGGGCACGTCGGCGCGCGGCGGCATGAGGTCGGTGACGCGCACCGTCCCGGTGGGGGTCTCCCACACGGAGTCGAGGACCAGCGTGTCGGCACGGTAGGAGCGGCGCGTGCAGCGGCCGCCGGAGACGGGGGCGATGCGCCAGCGTCCGTTGTCCTCGGTGCCCAGCAGGGCCGCCAGGCAGGCCGGGGAGTCGAAGCGGGGCAGGCAGAGCCAGTCGACCGATCCGTCCCGGCCGACCATGGCGGCCGTCTCCAGATCGCTGATGAGGGCGTAATCCTCGATGGGTGCGTTCATGATCGGGACTACGCCGCCGTGCACTTTGCCGCCTTCCACCCTACGCCGGACAAAGCGCCCGGCACAGGCCTCCCAGCCCCGGAAAGCGCACAGGCCTTGACCTCGGCGACAAAACCGGCAATATGTACGTATACGTCGTAAATATATGGCGTCTCCTCAAGGACGCCTCACCGGGAGACCCGGCATCATGAACGACACGCATCCCCTGACCGCGCACTCCTCCTTCATCGCCCGGGGCGACAGCAACGGCGCCGCGCGGACGGACCGCACCTCGCACCCCCAGCGCCGGGCCGGGGACCGCCCCCCGCCCCGGGCCACCGTGAGTCTGGTCGTCCCCGCCCGCAACGAGGCGCGCAACATCCCCTGGGTCTTCGAGCAGATCCCGGCCTGCGTCGACGAGGTCATCCTGGTCGACGGGGACTCCGTCGACTGCACGGTGCACATGGCGACCCGGTGCCTGCCGACCGTGCGCCACGTCGCGCAGAGCGGCCCCGGCAAGGGCAACGCCCTGCGCACCGGCTTCCTCTCCGCGACCGGCGACCACATCGTGATGATGGACGCGGACGGCAGCATGCTGCCCGGGGAGATCCCGCACTACCTGCACTTCCTCGACAACGGCTTCGACTTCGTCAAGGGCTCCAGGTTCATCGCCGGCGGCGGCTCGCTCGACATCACCCGGATCCGCCGGCTCGGCAACCAGGTGCTCCTGGCCGCCGTCAACCACCTCTACGACACCAAGCTGACGGACCTGTGCTACGGGTTCTGCGCCTTCCGCCGCGACTTCCTGGAGGACCTCGACCTGCACTCCTCCGGCTTCGAGATCGAGACCGAGATGATCGCCCACGCCCTGCGCTCGGGCCTGCGCATCGCCGAGGTCCCGAGCCTCGAACTGCCGCGGCGCAGCGGGCGTTCTCATCTGCACGCGATATCGGACGGCCGACGGGTGCTGCGGACGCTGCTGTCCGAGCGGCCCGGGGCCCGATCCGCCGCGCGGGCCGGAGGGATCCCGGCGTGAGCGTCACCCGGCATCCGGCCGCCGCCGCACGCCGCCCGGGAACGGATCCGGGCCCGGCCGGGCCGGCGTACGCGCCGGTCCGGGTCGTCGACATGGATCTGGCGCGGCCGTACGTCTTCCGTCCGCCCGGCGGCCCGGGACCGATCCGCCCGACGGCGCCGGTGCTGGCCCTGGTGCGGCTGCGCGGCCGGCCCCTGGGTCTGGTCAGGGCGGCCGGAGCGGAGGGCGGCGCACCCGAGGACCTGTGGCGGTCGGTGGCGGACACGGCCCGGCGGCGGTTTCCGCTCCCGCGCACGGGATCTCCCGCCCGGGCACCCGCGCTCGCCCCGCCGTCCATCACCGTGATCATCGCGACGCACAACCGGCCGGCGATGCTACGGGAGTGCCTGAACTCCCTGCTGCGCGTGGACTACCGGGACTTCGAGGTCATCGTCGTGGACAACGCCCCGGCCAACGACGCGGCCGAGCGGCTGGTCCGCGACGCGTACGGGGGCCTGGTCCGCTACGTCCGGGAGCCCGTGGCGGGCCTGGCCCGCGCGCACAACCGGGGGCTGGCCGCCGCCCGCGGCGAGATCGCCGCCTTCACCGACGACGACACCCTGGTCGACCCGGGCTGGCTCGCCGCGATCGCGGAGGGCTTCGCCCAGGATCCGGGCATCGGCTGCGTCACCGGGCTCATCGTCCCGGCCGAACTGGAGACGGCCGCCCAGGCGGCCCTGGAACTCCACGGCGGCTTCGCCAAGGGGTACGCGCCGCGCGTCTGGTCCCTGCGCCAACCGCCGCAGGAACCGTTGTTCCCCTTCACGGCGGGACGCTTCGGCTCCGGCACCAACATGGCCTTCCGGACCGCCACGCTGCGGGCGCTGGGCGGCTTCGACCCGGCCACGGGCACGGGAACCCCGGCTCGCGGCGGCGACGACCTGCTCGCCTTCTTCCGGGTCCTGACCGCGGGGCAGGCGCTGGCCTACCAGCCCGGCGCGATCGTCTGGCACCGACACCGCCGCACCCGGGACGCCCTGGACGCCCAGGCGTTCGGCTACGGGGCCGGGCTCGGCGCGTACCTCACCGGCGCCCTGGTGAACGACCCCCGCATGATCCCGGCCCTGCTGCGCAGGCTGCCCCGGGGCATCCGGTACGCCCTGGCCCAGGCGCACCGCAAGGCGGAGGCGGACCCCACGCGGTCGCGACGGCTCGCCCGCATGGAACTGCGAGGCCTGCTGTACGGGCCGGTCGGCTATCTGCGCAGCCGCCGCCGGATCCGCGGCGGTCCGGTCTGAGGAGGGGCCGTGTACGTGTCCCAGGAGACAGCCGGCCCGCCCGAGGCCATGGGGACATCCGGCCGGGGGCGAACGCTGACGGCGGTGCGCACCGGGATCGCCCGCGTCCTGCCCAGCGAGCCCCTGGTGCGCAACGGCCATCTGCTGGCGGTCAGTTCCCTGGTCAACGCCGGAGTCGGCGCGATCTTCTGGCTGTTCGCCACCCACTGGTACGACGACGAGGTCGTGGGCGTGAGCTACTCCGCCCTGTCCGCGTCCCTGCTGCTGGCGAACATCGGCCAGCTCAACCTCAACGACTTCCTGATCCGGTTCCTGCCCTGCTCCGGACGGCAGACCCGCAGACTGCTGCTCACCTGCTACGCGGTGACCGCCTCGTGGAGCGCCGTGGTCTGCCTCGTCTTCGTGCTCCTCGTGCCCGCCCTCTCGCCCGAACTGGCCTTCCTGCGGGACCCCCTGGTCGCCGTCTGGTTCGTGGCGGCGACCGCCGCGTACACCATCTTCGTCCTGCAGGACGGAGCGCTGACGGCGATGCGCCGCCCGGGCTGGGTGGTGGCGGAGAACATGGTCTTCGCCCTCGTCAAGATCCTGCTGCTGGCCGGCGGTGCCCTCCTGGCCCTGAGGACCGGGATCCTGCTGTCCTGGGCGGGAGCCCTGCTCGTCTCCCTCCTCGTGGCCAACTACCTCCTGCTGCGGCGGGCGGTGCCGCGCCACGAGCGGGAGAACCCCGAGGCCGTGCGCCCGCCGCGGCTGCTGAGCTACGCGGCGGCCGACTACACGGGCTCCCTGTTCCGGATGGCCGCCTACACGCTCGTGCCGCTGATGGTGCTGAGCGCCCTCGGGGCGGAGCAGAGCGCCTACTTCTCCCTCGCCTGGATCATCGGCTACGTGCTGTTCCTGGTGGTGCGCAACATGGGCAGCTCGCTGGTCGTAGAGGCCGTACGCCGCCCCGAACGGCTCGCGGAGCACGGGCTGCGGGTGCTGCGCCACTCCGGGATGATGCTGGCCGCCGGTGTCGCCGTGATCGTCGCGGGGGCCCCGTGGATCCTTCGGCTGTTCGGGCCCGGCTACGCCGAGCACGGCACCACCCCGCTGCGTCTGCTGGCCCTGGCCGCACTGCCCAACCTGGTGTTCAGCGTGGCCGTGGACGTGCTGCGGGCCCGGCGCCGCATGCGCCTGGTGGTCGGGCTCCAGATCGCCCTGTGCGTGCTGGTCCTCGGACTGGTCCAGCTGCTGCTGCCGGTGCTGGGGGTGACGGGCGCGGGCGTCGCCTGGCTGGCGGCGGAGTGCCTGATCGCCGCGCCCCTGCTGATCTGGCGGTCCCGCTGGCTGGTCTCCGCTTCCGGGAGCACGTCATGACCTCCGGGAGAACCTCATGAACACCACACCGAGCCTCTCGGTCGTCGTGTGCGCCTACACGCTCGACCGCTGGGAGGACCTGCAGGCCGCCATCACCTCCGTGCAGTCCCAGCGCCGCCCGCCGGACGACGTGGTGCTGGTCGTCGACCACTGCCCGGAGCTCCACCGGCTCGCCGCCCGCCTGCTGCACGGCGTCCGGGTGCTGCCCAACCAGCACCGCAAGGGTCTGTCCGGCGCCCGGAACACGGGCGTCGAGGCGGCCGTCGGGGACGTGGTGGCCTTCCTGGACGACGACGCGACCGCGCACCCCTCATGGACGGACCGCCTGCTGACCGACTATCGCGACCCGCGGGTCGCCGGCGTCGGCGGGCTCGTGGTCCCCTGGTGGGAGACGGGCCGGCCCGCCTGGTTCCCCCCGGAGTTCGACTGGGTGGTCGGCTGCTCGTACCGCGGTCTGCCCGAGGAGCGCGCGCCGGTACGCAACTTCATCGGGGCCAACATGTCCTTCCGCAAGGACGCGCTCGACACGGCCGGCGGTTTCCGCACGGACCTGGGGCGGGTGGGTACACGGCCGCTGGGCTGCGAGGAGACGGAACTGTGCCTGCGCATCAGCTCCCGCCGCCCGGCCGCCGTGCTGCTCCACGAGCCCTCGGCCGCCGTCCGGCACCGGGTCCCCGCGGCACGCGCCACGTGGTCGTACTTCCGGTCGCGCTGCTACGCCGAGGGACTCTCCAAGGCCCTGGTGGCCCGGTGCGGCGGCGGCCCCGCCGCCCTGTCCAGCGAGCGCGCCTACCTCACGACGAGCATTCCGCGCGCCTTCCGCGAGGCCCTGCGCCGGGGCCGGCCCGCTCCGGTGCGTACCGCCGCCGCCCTGGCCCTCGGTGTCGCCGCCACCGGCCTGGGCTACGCCGTGGGCGCTGTGCGCGCCCGGCACTCCGCCGCCCCCGTCCCCGTCGCCGCAGGACCGGCCTGCCGCGCGCCGGTGAAGGGGAGCCCGGTATGACGTGCCAGCCCGTCCCCGTCTTCCTGTACCACTCGGTGTCCGCCGACCCGCCCTCGTGGATCGCCCCGTTCACCGTGGGCCCGCGTGTCTTCGCCGAGCAGCTCGACCTGCTCGCGGACCACGGTCTGGAGGTCGTCCCGCTGCGGCGCCTGGTCGCCGCGCTGCGCGGGGGTCCGCCGCTGCCCTCCCGGTCGGCCGTGCTGACCTTCGACGACGGGTTCGCCGACTTCCACTCCACCGTGGCGCCGCTGCTCGCCGCCCGGAGCCTGCCGGCGACCCTCTACGTCACCACCGGAGCTCTGGGCGGTCCGTCCTGGCCATCGGAGCACGGCAGTCTCCTCCCGCCCGCGCCGATGCTGAGCTGGCGCCAGGTGCGGGAGCTGGACCCGCTCGTCGAGATCGGCGGGCACACCCGGAGCCATCCGCAGCTGGACGCGCTCCCCCGGCGGGCCGCGAGGGAGGAGGTCGAGGGCTGCAAGGCCCGTCTGGAGGACGCTCTCGGGCATCGCGTCGACGCCTTCGCCTACCCCCACGGCTACTCCGACCGCGCGGTCCGCCGCCTGGTGGACGAGGCGGGCTGGACCTCGGCGACGGCCGTTCGGTACGGCTTCAGCTCCGGCGCGGACGACGTGCTGCGCATCGCCCGGCTGATGGTGCGCGCCGACACCGCCCGGGACCGGTTCCTGGCCTGGCTCCAGGGCGCGGGCGCGCCGGTGGCGCCGTTCCCCGAGCGGGCCCGGACCAGGGCCTGGCGGGGCTACCGGCGACTGCGGGCCGGCATCAACCACCCCTACCCGGCGCTGCCCACCCCCGCCCGCTGACCGTCCCTCACTCCTGCCAGATCCGCACCCAGTCCACCGTCATCCGGGCCGAGTCCACCGACGGGGGCGGTGACCGGGGCACTCCGACGGCCAGGTTGATCAGGACCTCCATGGGCACGTGGGGGACCCGCTCGGGCTCGGTCACGCGGAACCTGCGGACACCGTCGACGTACCAGCTCACCTCGTCGGGGGTCCAGAGCATGCCGAAGACGTGATGCCTCTCCGGGAACGGAACGGGCCCGAAACTCTCCCGCGCCCGCTGGTCGCCCTCCGGGCTGCGCCAGTGCACGTACATCATGACCCGGTCCGTGCGCTCGAGGAACTCCATGATGTCCAGCTCGGGGGGTGTGAACTTGGACGCCGGCATCATCCAGAACGCGGGGAACATGCCCTCCTGGGCGGGGATCCTGATGGACGCCTCGAAGTATCCGTACGTGAAGACGTGCCGGGGTTCGCCGTACCAGTCGTCCCGGCCGGTCGAGATCATGCCGGACCGCCAGGGATAGGTCTCGTCGTCACTGCCGCGTGTGGAGCGCCGCTCCGCGTCCAGTCTCAGGTGCCCGTCGCCGACGGAGACCTGGCCGGGCAGGTACCACTGCTCCTCGTCGTTGCCGCTGTTGGTGCACCCGTCCTCGTTCCAGTCGTAACAGGTCGCCCAGCGGTCGGTGTCGAGTTGCGAGCCGTCGAACTCGTCGCGGAAGGACAGCTTCCAGTCCTGCGGAACGGGCCTCGGCCTGGGGGGTGCCTCGGAGTCGGTGGCGCCGCAGCCCACGGTCAGCACCAGCGTCGTCGCCAGGGCGGCCAGGGCGGCTCGCAGCCGTCGCGCGGGCACGGGGATCACCGCCGTTTCCCGGCCGCGACGGCGGCGGTGAGGCGGCGCGCGGCGAAGCCGGTGCCGGCGACGAACCGCATCAGCGGCCCGAAACTCGGGGCCGCGGCGAGTCCGGTGAAGTAGAGGCCGGGCATGGAGGACTCGAACCCGGAGGTGAGCACCGGCGCCCCGGCGAACACCCGCAGCGACCGCCTGAGGCCGGGCTCCAGCAGGTCCAGGCGGCGCACGTCGACCCGGTAGCCGGTGGCGGCCAGGACGTGGTCGACCACGAGGTCCTCGGGCCGGCCGTGCTGGTCGAGCAGCCGCAGGCGGACCACCCCGTAGCCCGGCTCGGCGGCGACCAGCGTACGGCCGCACAGCACCGGGAACCGGTCCGCCGCCCGCTCCTTCAGCCACCAGGCGCCGGACGGTCTCGGTACGGCGCGCAGCACCTCCATGCGCAGCGGTGCCGGGAGCAGACGACAGGCCGCTCCGGCGTGGCTGACGGCGCCCAGCAGCGGGTGGCCGGGCAGCCAGGAACGGACGCCCGCTCCGTTCGGCGGCGGGGGGTCGTAGAGCACAGCCGGCGTGCGGGCGACGACGGTGGGCCGGGCTTTGCCCTCGTACAGCAGCGTCGCGCACTCGAGCGCGGACTGCCCGGACCCCAGGACCGCCACCCGCTCCCCCGCGAAGCGGCTCAGGTCCGTGTGCTCGCTGCTGTGCGAGACGAGGCCCCGCCCGGTGCACGCGTGCACCTTCCGCGGTACGCAGGCGAAGGGCACCGCGCCGGTGGCGAGCACCACGGAGGCGGCGAGCGGTTCCTCGCCGGTGTCGAGGAGCAGCCGGAAGCCACCGTCGGCGGCCCGGATCCGGCGCACCCGGCAGGGCTCCACCTCAGGCACCTGGTGCTCCTGGAACCAGCGGCCGTAGGCGACGTACTCCGCCAGCGGCACCGGCCGCTGGTCGTCCGCCCGGGCCGGCCCCCTGGCCGCTCGGCAGTCCGTGAACCCGTAGCCGGGCTGCGGGGCCGCGATGGCGGAGGCGGCCGGGGCGGTCAGCAGGAGCATGCCGTCGGGCATGTGCGTCCGCCACGGCTCCATCGGCTGCCCGAACACGCGCGGCCGCATTCCGGCGGCGCGCAGATGGCACGCGGTGGCCAGGCCGTACGGTCCGGCACCGACGACGGCGACGGCGACGCGGTCGCCCGGCCGGGCCGGACCGCGCGAGGCGCCGGGCCGTTCGCCGGAAACCGGCCGGACCGTGGCGCCCGAGCCGTACGCGGTGCCCGTCCTGGGAGCGGGCCGGGTGCGGGGGGCCGACGGGGCGTCGTCCGGGCCGGTGCGCCGCGCGCCGGGACGGCGGCTGCCGGGTGTGGGCAGCAGCGCGAGGAGCGAGGTCATGGCCGCCAGGGTGATGATCACGCGTGTGGTGGTGAAGGAGTCGCTGAGGTAGAACGGCTGCGCCGTGAGGACCGCCAGGCACAGGCTGAGCGCCACGGCCAGGAACGCGGTCTCCACCACGAACGGCGAGCCCCGGTCGTGCCAGGGCGTCGGCCTGGCCCACCGCGTGGCCGCGGCCCCCGGGCACAGCAGCAGGAACGCGCAGACGGCCAGCAGGCGCGGGACGCCCGCGTCCGGCAGGGCCAGGCTCGCGGCGAGCGCGAGCCAGCCGGACAGCGCGAGCGTGATGCGCAGTGGCCATCTCCAGCGCGGCGGAAGGCTGGTGGGGAGCGTGGTCATGGCGCCTCCCCCGCGTCGGGGTTCTGGTACCGGTAGACCACGGCGTCCTGGTTGCGGAACACCTGCACGAACCCCCAGGTGTTCGACATCGCGGTGTCCATGCGCCGCATGGTGTCGGCAGGAAGGGTGCCGTTGAGGTAGCACTCGGCGGCCTGGGCGCGGCTGAGCACGATGTAGGCGGGTTCGCGGACCGTGGCACCGTCGATGAACGGCTCCAGCCCCTCGACCGGGTCGTCCACCAGCCGCTGCCGGACCGCGACTTCCTGCTCGTTGAGCTGGATCCGCGGATGTCTGTCGTAGTTCATCTCCAGGCCGGGCACATCGGAGGTGAGGGAGACGATCAGCGAGCCGGGAGGCGTGGTGGCCGTGACGAAGCGGGTGGCGGCCACCTCGTCCTTGGTGAAGTGGTTCGCCGCCTCCTTGCCGTAGTAGCCGAACAGCAGCCCGCCGAGCATCGCCGGCAGCAGCGGGGCGACCACGAACACGCGCAGCCGTGGGTGCCTGCGGGATTCGAACAGCAGTGCCGAGATGAGGAGGGCGGCGGCGGGCAGCGCGAACAGATAGGCGCGGAAGATCATCTCGCCGCCGTAGGAGTTCGCGATCAGGACCGGCATCGGGGCCAGGACGAGCAGCGGCATGCCCGTACGGCGGGTCCAGCGCCGCACGACGAACGCCAGGGCCGCCAGCAGGAACACGGCAGCGGACAGGCCCCGGTCGACCCAGGAGACCGTCACCTGCCCGGGGGCGGCGGCGCCCAGGGCCGCGAGCCCCGAGACCACGTTGGAGTCCGGCTCCAGCAGCGCGCTCACGAACTCGCTCAGATTCGCCGAGAGGAACGGCCGCGCCACGGTGGTGTCCCAGAGCAGGGTGAGGAGGACCCCGGCGCCCAGCACCGGCAGCAGCACGCGTCTGTTGCGGCGCGGCAGCGACAGCGCGACCAGGGCGCTGACCATCATCAGCGGGGTCAGCGGGTGGGAGCAGACGATCACCGCCATGATCAGCACGACGAGCAGGTACCGGCCGACGGGCCAGGCTCTGTCCCGGGAGCCCGGTGGTCGCTCCGCCCAGGCCCGCAACTGCCCCATCACCAGGGCGATCAGCGTGACGAACAGCAGGAACGCGAACGCCTGGGGCGCGAAGTAGTCCTGTCCCACCCACGAGCAGGAGTAGAAGATCCAGACGGCTCCCCACACGAGTCTGCGGTCGGTGGTCACGGCCCGGTAGGTCAGCAGGAGCGGGGCGAGCAGCAGGACGTTGTTGACGGGCGGGGCCCACACCGCGTAGCCGAGCGACGACTCCAGGCCGGTGGCCCGCACCACCAGCGCGTTGAGGTGGAAGAAGCCCGGCCACTGGTCGTAGACGTCGAGTTTCTCCGCGCCGGGCACACTGCCGTCGTTGCGGATCATGGCGTCGACGACCGCGACGTGCTTCCACGCCCAGCCGTAGCGGAGGGTGGGATACAGCAGGGCCGGCGTGGCGTGCAGGATCGCGATCAGGCCGAGGACGTAGGCGGCGAACCAGCCGCCCCGGGTCCGCCGGTCGGACAGGGCCACGCAGAAGCCGAGGACGAGCACACCAAGGGCGATCCAGAAGAGCACCGGCAGCACCTGGAGCAGGCCCAGGTCGGTCATGGCGTTCAGGTTCACGTGGCGCAGGGACAGCAGCCACAGGACGAGCGCGACGGGCAGCACGGCGCGCACCGCCCACTGTGGTGCCGTCGTGCGCCTCCGGCCGGGCGGCACCACCGGCGCTTCCCCGGATCGCCGCGTCTCGGCGGTGGCACGCGGCGCCCACTGACGCGTCGTCAGCGGCGAACGGTTGCCCATGGAGATGCCTCCCGCACAGCGGGTGGGACGACCGGGCCGTGGAGCGCCTGCCGCGGCGCTTCCCTCATCTGCACACACCAGCGATGCAAACCGGCCAAAATGCGGCATTAGTGCTAAAAGTTACGTTACTGCCGTTTTGTGCGCCCGGCAGCGCGGATGGACCGACCGCCGGAGGAGAGCAGTGACGCCACGAGTGATGACACCGCCCAGGCCGCCGCACCGCCTGCGAAAGCCGCTCATCGCCGCGTCGGCCGTCCTCGCCGCGCTCCTGCCGGTGGCGGGCTGCGGTTCGCCGGGCCAGAGCGACGGCGTCCCCAGGCCCGACCACATCGTGGTGGTCGTCGAGGAGAACCGCGGCTACGAGGACATCATCGGCTCGCCCGATGCCCCGTTCATCAACGAACTGGCCCGCAAGGGCGCCAACCTCACCCAGTTCTTCGCCATCACCTATCCGAGCCAGCCGAACTATCTGGCCCTGTTCTCCGGTTCCACCCAGGGCGTCGGCAACGACTGCCCGAACGACTTCTCGTCCCGCAACCTCGGCTCCCAGCTGCTGCAGGCCGACCTGACGTTCACCGGCTACGCGGAGAGCCTGCCGAGGGTCGGCTTCAAGGACTGCACCAGCGGCCCGTACGTACGCCGGCACGCGCCATGGGTGAACTTCACGAATCTGCCGGACTCCGTCAACCGCCCGTGGACGGACTTCCCCGAGGACTTCTCGGACCTGCCGCACGTCTCCTTCGTCGTACCGAACCTCGACAACGACATGCACGACGGCGGCATCGAACGCGGCGACGCATGGCTGCGGAAGAACCTCGGCGACTACGCCGAGTGGGCGATGACCCACAACAGCGTCCTCGTGGTCACCTGGGACGAGGACGAGGGCGGCGAGGACGAGGACAACCACATCCCGACCGTCGTCGTCGGCGAGCAGGTGGAGCCGGGCGCACACGACCAGCCGAACAACCTGTACGGCCTGCTCCGCACCATCCTCGACGCCTACGACCTCGACCCGCTCGGGCACAGCGCCGAGGCCGAGCCCCTGGACATCTGGAAGGGCGACGGCTGACCGGCACCCTCAGGCGTCCTGAAAGCGGATCACGCGCTTGACGGCCGTCCGCAGTCCGCGTTCGGCCGCGGAGACGGGCAGCCGTTCCCGCGAGAAACGCGGAGAGGAGCCGGGCACCGCTCCGAAGCCCGCCTTGTAGTGCTCCAATGAGGATCCCGGGGCGGACTCACCCATGTCGTAGTACCGGCAGCCCTGCTCGCACGCCTCCTCGATGGCCAGCTTGTTCAGCAGGGAGCCGGCCCCGGCCGGATGGGCCACGTCCCGGTTCATCGCCGCCCGCCAGAACTTGGCGTGAGAACCGTGCCGCAGGACGACGATGGACGCCGCAGGCTCACCGTCGCGCCGGACCACCCAGATCGCGCAGGACTCGCCGAACCGGGCGGCCACTGCGGCCAGGCGCCCCGTGGGGAACTCCCTCCTCCTGCGCCACCGGGCCAGCGCCAACGGCTCGTGCTGCTGCCTGGCCCAACGCTCGATCGACTGGTCGTACAGCTGCTGGAAGACGGGGGCGAGCCTGCCAGTGCGGTCCACCTCCACGTCGAGGTGCGCCTTCTCGGCATGTCTGATGTCACGCCGGGCCCGTTTGTGGAAGACGTGCTGCCATACGGCGCCGAAGCCGCCGTCGAGGTCCACCACCTGGGTCATGTGGGACTCCAGCCGGAAATTCCCCGGAGCGGCCCGCTGCCACAGCTCGGCGTCCCACGGCCGGAAGCGCACACCGACCCGCAGGGCAGGCCGGCGCGCCAGGTCGTCGAAGAGCGCCCGTGCCTTCTCAGGGCCTACGCGCCCCGACGCCACCGGCCCACCGATTCCCCAGCCGGCCGGCCAGGACTCCTCCGTGTCGAGCCGTCCTGGTCGTCGCCCTCTGTTGACGAGGGGGAGCACGATCCGGCCGCCGTCGTCGAACCGGTAGAGCCGACTGGCGTCCCGGTAGGGCCCCGTGTCGCACAGGCAGTCGAGCCAGGTCGGTGTCTGTGTGACGCAGTTGCCCGGGTCCTGCGCGGCCAGTTCCCACCAGGTGTCGCGGGGCGCGGGAGTCGTGATGTGCGCGGGGCCCGCAGCCGTGTCGATCAGGAATTCAGCGGGTGTGTTCACGATCTTCTCCAGCGGGATCCTGGGCTGTGCGGCTTCTGGTGTGCCAGCACCTCGCTGAGCACGGACACGATGTTGTCGGCGACCCACCGGTGGCTGCGCCCGTACCGGGCCGACTTCTCCACGTTCCCCGCCACGTGCCACAGCCAGGTCAGCAACGTGAACGCGGCCTCCGCCCCGGGGCCGGGCGCCAGCGCCCCCGACTCGGCAAGCAGCCGTCGGTCCTCGGACAGGAGGGAAGCACTCCGGACCACATCGGCGACGACCTCTCCGAACTCCCGTCCGCCGAGTTGGTGCCGCATGGTCAGCACGAAGGTGTGGCAGTCGAGTACGGCCGGGCCGTCGGGGACGGCGCCCGCCCAGTCGATCACCCCGGAAAGGGTGCCCTGGCCGTCCGTCAGCAGCACGTTTCCGGGGTGGAAGTCGCCGTGCGTCCAGGCCACCAGCAGCCGGCGCCCGGCCAGTGCGTGGTCCACCTGCTCACGCACCGCCGCCAGCGCTTCCGCTCCCTCGCCCCGGCGGCACCAGCGGACCTCCTCGGCGAGTACGGCCAGCCGGGGTTCCACCCACCCGGCCACCCGGGGTGTCACCTCCTCCGTCCGGCCGGTGGCGAGGTGCAGTTCGCGGATCGCCGCGAGGGCGGACGCGGTGACCCGGCGGGCCAGCCCCGGGGAGCGCCGCAGCAGCGCATCGGCCTCGACGCCCGGCAGGCAGGACTCCACCAGCACCGGCAGCGGCCCTTCCAGTCGGTGCTCCTCCACCGACGGAAGGAGCCGCCGCCACGACCCGAGCCGCTCGTCCCGGGCCAGCCGCCGCACGGCCGCGCACTCGTGCTCCAGCGAGGCGGCCGCGCGTGCGCTGCGGGGGTGCTTGACCAGGGCGGGCGCCGTGCCGCCGCCGTCGAGCCGGAAGACCAGGAGGTCGGAGAAGGTGCGCCGGGGCCTGTGCGGCTCACCGTCGGGGTCCAGCGAGTCCGCGAGCCTGCGCGCCGCCAGGGCGTCGGCGGGACGCGTCAGGAGGCCGGCGGGACGCAACGGCAGGAAACCCCTCAGCTCCTCGGTGAACGTCATCCGGCACTCCCTCCAGCCAGATGCCCGCGACTGCCCCCGTATCACCTCTTTTCATCATCGGCGCAGCTCGGTCGAGGTGCGACTCGGCCCGGATCGTGTATGTGTACGTCGTAGAGGGTCGGCTTCGTCCCTCCGCACACCGAGGAGGCAGCATGGCGAACGGCCGTGGGCAGGGCGAGTCCCGCCGCGCCAGCGACCGCGGCCGCTACGGCCGGCTGAACCGGGAGCGGGTGCTGGCCAGCGCCCTGGAGCTGGTCGACCGTGAAGGGCTCTCGGCGCTGAGCATGCGCCGTCTCGGCAGCGAGCTCGGCGTGGAGGCCATGGCGCTTTACCGGTACGCGGCGAGCAAGGACGCCCTGCTCGACGGGCTGGTCGAGGCTCTGTACCTGGAGCTGGAGGAGCGACTGGCCGCCGGCGCGGCGGCGGACGCCGACTGGCGGGCCGCACTGCACCGCGTCGCCCGCACCACCTACGACGTGTGTCTCACACACCCCCAGGCGGTACCGCTGATCGCCACGCGTCTGCTCGCGGTCCCGCTGGCCCGGCGGCCCGCCGCGGTCCTGCGGGACCACGAGCGGGTGCTGGCCCTGCTACGGGACGCCGGTTTCGACGAGGCGGCCACGGCCGGCCTGTTCCGCGCGTTCACCGCCTGGCTGCTGGGCTATGTGTCCGTGGAGCTGCGGCCCACGGTGGACAACCCGGACGAGACCGATCCGGCCTTCCGTCTGGGGCTGCACCGGCTGCCGCCCAAGGAGCTGCCGACCCTGCGGGAGACGGCGGCCGCGCTCGCCGAGCGGGGCGGTCCCGAGGGCCTCGCGGCCGGCCTGGACGCCCTGCTGGACGGCTTCACCGGCGGCGCCCCTTCCGCAGCATCCGGCTGAACGGCGTGTCCGGGCGCTCCAGCCGCTCGCCGTCGAGCGTGATGTCCACGGCCTCGTTGAAGAAGGCGATCCGCCCCTGGATCGCCGTCACCGCGGGCAGCGGCTCCGGGTAGCTCCAGACGATGTTGGGCGGTACGTCGCCCTCGCCACGCCAGGACCAGTACGCGGCGGTGCCCTTGTAGGGGCATCCGGTGCTGTGGTCGGTGGCGTCGAACAGATCGAGGCGGACGTCCTCGCGGGGGAGGTAGTACCGGGTGGGCAGGGAGGTCTCGAAGAGCAGCACCGGGGCGTGGCTGTCGGCGACGACCCGGCCTTCGATCTCGACCCGGACGTGGCGGCTGCTGGGCAGGGCGTCCACGCGTTTGTGCGGGTCACGGGGGTGGACGAAGATCTCCTCGTCCTCCTCGTACCAGTGGTCGAGGCCCGTGTCCGTGCGCAGGAACCACTCGAAGGCGATGTGGCCGGCCAGGTCGTCGGCGGGGAACGTCCAGGCCGCATTCTCACGGACGTCGCCGGCGGTGTCGAGGTCGTAGAAGACCTGGGAGCCGGTGTGGGTGCCGGTGGGCGGGTTCTTCGCCGGGCGGAGGAGGTCGGTGCGGACGTCCTCCCGCGGGAAGGCGTACTGCGGCACGGGCAGGCCGGGTTCCCAGACAAGGACCGGGTTCCGGCTGTCGACGACGGTGACATCGCCCTTGAGGCCGCGCACCCAGCGCTCGCTGGGCTCCCACAGGAGGCCTTCCGGGGTGGTCCTGATCGACCGGGCGGTGGGGTGGGCCGGGCGGCTGTTCATGGCCGGTGCTCCTTCCGGAGGGTCCGGATGCGGGTTCCTCTCCACGGTCCCATGCTCGGTTCCCCGCTCTCAGCGCGCCCCGTCCAGCCGGGCCCGCTGCTCGCGCTCTGCTCGAAGAGCTTGGGGGAGGTCCGTGCCGATCGTGCGGTACCGCATACCTGTCGCTCCCTCCGGCGGGTTCCGGGAGTGAGTCTTCAGCCTGGAGTGCTCTCGAGGTGAGACGGGCCGAGCGGTGGTCCCCGTGTGGGGTGCGTCGTCAGGCCGCACTCACCGGATGCGTGAGGTTCGCTCCGGTCGCCGGGGCGAACACGTGAGCCTTGGCCATGTCGACCCGCAGCTCGAGCGGTTCGCCCTCGCGGGCACGCGTGGCGGCGTCCAGACGGGCCACGATCTGCTGGGTGTCGGTGCCGGTGTCGCGCAGGCCCGAGTCCTTGGCGAGCTCCTCCAGTTCGGTGGTCGTGGCGGGCCCGCCCTCCGCGGTGAAGTAGACATACGCGTCGGAGCCCAGCGACTCCAGTACGTCCACGGTGACGGTGCAGACCGGACCCGTCCGGTCCCGGTCCTGGGACAGGGCCACGTCCTCGAATGCCTCCGGCCGCAGCCCGACGATGACCTCACGGGGCGCGTTCTGGCGTTCCAGCGCCTGCCTCGTACGGTCGTCGAGGGTCAGGTCGCCGAGGGGTGAGCGCAGGGCACCGTGCTCCAGAGTGGCGTTCAGGAAGTTCATCGCCGGGGAACCGATGAAGCCCGCGACGAAGAGGTTGCGCGGCAGGTCGTACAGCTCGGCGGGGGTGCCGATCTGCTGGACCAGGCCCTGCCTCATGACCACGACGCGGTCGCCCAGCGTCATCGCCTCGGTCTGGTCGTGGGTGACGTACACGGTGGTCGTGCCGAGGCGCCGCTGCAGCCGGGAGATCTGGGTGCGCATCTGTACCCGGAGTTTGGCGTCCAGGTTGGACAGCGGCTCGTCCATCAGGAACGCCTTGGGATCACGGACGATCGCCCGGCCCATGGCCACCCGCTGGCGCTGCCCGCCCGAGAGGTTGGCAGGCTTGCGGTCCAGGTGCTCGGTGAGGTCGAGGATCTGGGCGGCGTGCGTCACCTTGGCGTTGATGGTGTCCTTGTCCACCTTGGCCAGACGCAGCGGGAAGCCCATGTTCTCCCGGACGTTCATGTGCGGATACAGGGCGTAGCTCTGGAACACCATGGCGACGTCGCGTTCCTTGGGGGCCAGGTCGTTGACGACTCGGTCTCCGATGCGCAGGGTGCCCTCGGTGATGTCCTCGAGTCCGGCGATCATGTTCAGGGTGGTGGACTTGCCGCATCCCGACGGACCGACCAGGATCACGAACTCGCCGTCGGCGATCTCGAGGTCCACGTCCTTCACGGCGAGGGCCCCGTCGGGAAAGCGCTTGGTGACTCCCTCGAGGATGATCTCGGCCATGGATGGTGCCTCCTTGCCTTCATGCCTTCCGGGTCCGGATACCGCGGTCGGTGTCCCGGACCGGTGGCCTGCCTGCCACGGTCGGCCCGTTCACCCCTTGACCGCCCCGGAGGTCAGTCCGGCGACGATCCGCCGTTGGAAGAGCAGGACGAAAACGATGATCGGGATGGTGATCACCACAGCGGCGGCGGCGATCGATCCTGTGGGCTGCTGGAACTGGGAGCTCCCGGTGAAGAACGCGATCGCGGCGGGCACGGTGCGCGCGGACTCGGTGGACGTGAGCGAGATGGCGAACAGGAAGTCGTTCCAGCAGAAGATGAACACGAGAATGGCCGTGGTGAACACGCCGGGTGCGGCCAGCGGCGCGATGACCAACCGGAAGGCCTGCGCGGGCGTCGCCCCGTCGACCTTGGCGGCCTTCTCCAGATCCCACGGGATCTCCCGGAAGAACGCCGACAGGGTGTAGATGGCGAGCGGCAGGGAGAAGGTCATGTACGGGATGATCAGCCCGATCCAGGTGTCGAAGATCCCGATGATCCGCTCGATGTTGAACAGCGGTGACACCAGGGAGATCGGCGGGAACATGGCGATCAGCAGTGACATGCCGATGAGTACCCGCTTGCCGGGGAACCGCAGCCGGGCCACCGCGTAGGCGGCCATGGTGCCCAGGGCCACCGCGATCACCGTGG
This sequence comes from Streptomyces sp. NPDC033136, assembly GCF_055578235.1. Taxonomy (NCBI): domain Bacteria; kingdom Bacillati; phylum Actinomycetota; class Actinomycetes; order Kitasatosporales; family Streptomycetaceae; genus Streptomyces; species Streptomyces sp. NPDC033136. The sequence goes on along the minus strand of NZ_JBVIPD010000002.1, from coordinate 420,994 downwards.
CGATGAGGGCGATGCCGATCGAGTTGATCAGCGCACGGGTGAACTCGGTGGTCTCGAAGATTCCCCGGTAGTTCTCCCAGGTCCAGTCCGTGGGGATGTAGTTGCCGTCCGTCAGGGTGGCGGGGTCCTTGAACGACAGCGCGGCGATCCACCACACCGGGAACAGGGCGTACAGCACCACCACCACGTTCAGGACGCCCCATCGGGCGGCATGTGTCTTTCCCACTGCGGCCATCAGCGCTTCACCTCCGCTCCCGGTGCTGCGGTGCCGAAGAGTTTGACGAAGGCGAAGGCGATGATCGCGACGCAGATGAAGATCAGGACCGAGATCGCCGAGCCGATGCCCAGGTTCAGCGCGGTGAACAGGTTGTCGTACCCGAGGATCGACAGAGAGCCGGTCCCCTGGGCGCCCCCGGTCAGGATGTAGATGTTGTCGAAGATCCGGAACGCGTCCAGGGTGCGGAAGAGCAGTGCCACCAGGACGGCCGGCTTCATCAGCGGCAGCATGATCTTGGTGAAGCGCTGCCAGGCGGTGGCGCCGTCCACCATGGCCGCCTTCAGGGTCTCCTCGGGGACCAGCGCGAGGCCCGCGAGCAGCAGCAGGGCCATGAACGGCGTCGTCTTCCACACCTCGGCGAGGATGATCAGCCAGAGGGCGGGCCACTGTTCGGTCAGCGGAGCCTCCCCGCTGGGCAGCAACTCGGCGAGGTATCCGAGCTCCGGGGTCCAGGCGTACTGCCAGGAGAAGGCGGCGACCACGGTGACGATCCCGTACGGAACGAGGACCGACGTGCGGACGGCGCCGCGCCAGAAGATCGTGCGGTGCATGACCAGGGCGAGGCCCATTCCGAGGGCCAGTTCGATCGCCACGGACACGGCGGTGATGAACAGCGTGACCCAGAAGGCGTCCCACCAGAACGGGGAGGACAGCACCGCCCCGTAGTTGCTCAGGCCGATGAACTCCGCCTGTCCGGGGAAGCGCAGGTCGTACCGCTGGAGGGACAGATAGACGGCGTACCCGATGGGGTAGGCGGTCACGGCGATCATGACGACGACGGCGGGCGCGCAGAGCAGCCAGCCGAGCCGGCGCTCCTGCCTGGCACCCGCGGAGAGTGCCGCCCGGTCCGGCTCCGCCTGCTCCGTCTGTGCCTCTGGGGGCGGTGGGGGTCCGGCGGGTTGCGCCCGTGTGCTCATCTCGGGCCGCCCGAGGACGCGGCCCGCGCGGTGCGGCGCCGGGCGACGAAGTGGTGCGGGAAGTGGTGGTTCACGGGATCACACCCTCGGATCGCAGGGCCTGGTCGATCTGTTCCCGGATGGTGTCGACCGAGCTCTCCGGACTGATCTCGGACGGCGGGGACAGCGTGTGGGAGACCGCGATCGACACGTTCTGGTAGACCGGAGTGATCGGGCGCACGCTCGCCGACTCCAGGGCGGCCAGCACTTCCTCGGAGAAGGGGTACTCCTTCATGAACGCCGGATCGTCGTACAGGGCGCGCAGCGTGGGCGGCAGACCGCCCTCGAGCGCGGCGGTGAGCTGGTTCTCCCGGTTGCGCAGGCACAGCGCCGCCTCGAACGCCAGGTCGGGGTGGCGTGAGTAGGCGCTCACCGCCAGGTCGATGCCGCCGATGGTGGGCCGTGCCGGGCGGTTCGCGTCGACCCGGGGGTACGGCGCCCAGCGGAAGTCCTTGAACAGCTCGGGGTTGTTCGCCCTCATCGACGGATAGACGAACGGGTAGTTGAGCTCGAACGCCGCCACCCCCGACTCCATGGCGAGCCGGTTCTGGTCTTCCATCTGGTTGGACAGGGAGGGGTCCGCGGCCGGGGAGTTCGCCAGATCGCGCATGATCCCGGCGGCCCGCACGGCAGGAGGACCGAGGGAGGGCTCGGTCGCGCTCGCGTTGAGGATGGAGCCGCCCGCACTGTTGACCAGCGTGTTGAACCAGACGGTCAGGCCCTCGTACTGGGCTCCCTGGATCTCCACGAAGTGCGGTTTGCCCTGCTGGGCGAGGTCTGCGGCCATGTCGAGCATCTCGGCCCAGGTCCTGGGCGGAGTGGGCACCAGGTCCTTGCGGTACCACAGGAGCTGGGTGTTGGTGTTGTACGGGACGGCGTACAGCTTGCCTTTCCAGGTCGAGGTCTGCAGCGGTACGCGCAGGGTGCCCTCGGTGGCCTGCTGCTTCACCGCCCCGGTCCATTCCCGGATCCAGCGTGCCTCGGCGAATTCCGCGGCCCAGGTGACGTCCAGGCCCAGGATGTCGAGCGAGTCGTCTTCGGCGGCGAGTCTGCGCACGAGTTGCTGGCGCTGGCCGTCCGCGGCACGCGGGAGTCTGTTGTAGCTGATCGAGTAGCGGCCGCCCGACGCCTGGCTGCACCGGTCGGCCGCCTTCTGGAGCGCTCCCGAGTCGTCCGGGAAGTTGTACCAGTTGAGGGTGGGCCTACCGGAGTCCTCGTCACCGCCGCAGGCGGCGAGCACCGACGCCAGCAACGGCAGCACGGCGAACGCCCGCAGCCATCGCGTCCCTCTGGGACGCCCCCTCTGACCTGAAACCGGTCGGCAGCCGCACCTCGCGTGCACGCGCTCCACACCTCGCTTCCGGACGGTGGCAGGGGACTCGGGCCTCGCAGCGTTTTCCTCCCGGCGAACACTAAGAGGTACATAGGGCATGATCAAGCACATATCGCACCTAATCACCCAAAGGCTCACTGGGGGCCGACTCGGCGAGCCTGCGGGCATGGAAGGGGAGACGGTCGACCTCGGCTGCTTCCCGCTGCCCTGCGGCAGGGTGCGCGATCCGTCCGGCCGTTCGGCATGGAAGGGTCCGCCGAAGCCGATCGATGAGGGGGGCGCCGTTCTGTGCGTGGCCGTGCGTGTCGGCCGGACGCGGCGTCAAGGGAACCTCTGAGCAGGTGAGAGTGCCTGAACAATCGCCCCGGTGACGCGCCCGGACCGAGTCGGGGCGCGGTGCACGACCGCCCCATGGCGCTCGGTCCCATCCGGTCCCACGAACAGCCGAGGGCCGGTTTCGGATTCCTCCGAAACCGGCCCTGACCAGCGACTCTCACAAGTCGGGACGACAGGATTTGAACCTGCGACCCCTTGACCCCCAGTCAAGTGCGCTACCAAGCTGCGCCACGTCCCGATGCGCGCATCCGCGGTGAACCGCGTGATCGCGCGGACAGCACTTTACCCCACACCCCCTGCCGCGCCGAAAGCGGGCCGGGCGGGACAATCGGCATATGGGCAGCACTGGAGAGACCTACTCGGACCGGCCGGGCGACGGCGCACGGGACCGCGACCACGAGGGGCGGGCGCGCAACGCCCGGCCGCGGGACGGTCTCGGACGGCCCCTGCCGTACGGCGCGGACGGCGTGCCCCGGCAGCCCGAGGGCGTCGTCCGCACCCCGCGGGAGACCGTCACCGAGGCGCAGCGGCTGCTGGACGAGGGGAAACCGTTCCACGCGCACGAGGTCTTCGAGGACGCCTGGAAGTCGGGACCCGACGAGGAGCGCGAGCTGTGGCGCGGTCTCGCCCAGCTCGCCGTGGGCCTGACACACGCCGCCCGCGGCAACCTCACGGGCGGGGCACGACTGCTGCGGCGCGGGGCGGGCGCGGCCGAGGCCTGGGTGTCCGCCTCCGGGCAGGAGCTGCCGCACGGGATCGACGTCGAGGGCGTGGCCGCGTGGGCACGGGAGCTGGCCGGGGAGGTGGAGCGGAACGGCCGTGCCGTGGACGCGGGGGCACGGGCGCCTCGGCTGCGGGGTGCGGCGGCCGGGGGCTGAGCCGGGGCGGTGAGGACCGAGGTAGCGGACAGCGGCCAGGATGCGGAGCCGGGAAACGGCACCCGGCAGTCCGACCGCGGTGAACCCGCCGCCGACCGCGTGCGGCAGACTCGGGGCGTGCGAAAGATTCATGTCATCGGTATCGGCGCGGGCGACCCCGACCAGCTCACCCTGCAGGCCGTCAGGGCGATGCGGAGCACGGACGTGTTCTTCATCCTGGACAAGGGCGAGGTGAAGGCGGACCTCACCGCACTGCGGCGGAACATGCTCGACGCGCACCTGCCGCAGGGGACGGCGTACCGGGTCGTCGAGGCGCGCGATCCGGAGCGGGACCGCGGTGCCGGTGGCGCGGCCTACTCCCCCGCCGTCGGGGACTGGCGCAGCGCCCGGGCCGACATCTACGAGCGGCTGATCGCCGAGGAACTCGGCGCGGAGGAGACCGGCGCGTTCCTGGTGTGGGGGGACCCCTCGCTGTACGACAGCACGCTGGGGATCCTGGAGGAGGTGCTGGAGCGCGGCACCGTGGCGTTCGAGTACGACGTCATGCCCGGCATCAGCAGCGTCTCGGCGCTCGTCGCCCGGCACCGCACGGGGCTCAACCGCGTTGCCCGGCCGGTGCAGATCACCACCGGCCGACGGCTCGCGGAGGGCTTCCCGGAGGGCGTGGACGACGTGGTGGTGATGCTCGACGCCCATCAGACGTTCCGGCAGTACGCGGACGAGGACGTCGACATCTACTGGGGCGCCTACATCGGCACCCCGGACGAGGTCCTGGTCTCCGGCCCGATCGCCGAGGCCGCGCCCCGCATCGAGCGGCTGCGCGCCGAGGCCCGTGAGCGCAAGGGCTGGATCATGGACACGTATCTGCTGCGCAGGCATCCCCGCGCCTGACACCGGGGCGCGGGGCCCGGAGCGCGGCCACCCCGGGAGGCTTCCCGCCCGTCACGGCCTGCTCCTCTCCCGCACGGAGGCCGGTGCCCGTGAGGTGGCGGTGATCACCCGGGCCTGGGCCGGCGGGCCGGTCGGCTGGAGGCCCGGCTCGGGCGGGACTTCGGCCGCCCCTCGGACAGCGGCCTGCGCCTCGCGGTCGACGCGATCGCGAGGCGGCTGCTGACGGAGAACCGGGGCCAGGGGCTGCTGGGCAGGGCTGCGAAGACCCGGGCGACCAGCGCGGTGGATCCGTCCTATCCGAGCCCCAGCCGTTCCAGCACCCCCGCCACATCGGGTACGGCTGTCACGCCGTCCGGCAGCGGCGGCCGCCGGACCACCACGACCGGCAGACCGAGCTCCCGGGCCGCCGTGAGTTTGGCGGCCGTGGCCGCTCCCCCGCTGTCCTTGGTCACCAGCACGTCGACGCGGTGCTCGCGCAGCAGGGCCGTCTCGCCGGGCACGGTGTACGGGCCGCGGGCCAGCAGCACGTGGGTGTCGGGCGGCATCGGCGGCTCGGGCGGATCCACCGACCGTACGACGAAGTGGAGTCGCGTGAGGTGCGCGAAGGAGGCCAGGCCCAGGCGCCCGGTGGTGAGGAACACCCGGCGGCCGAGACGGGGCAGCAGGTCCGCCGCCGCGTCCAGGGAGGGGACCGGGTGCCAGAGGTCCCCGCGGCCGGGCTGCCATCCGGGGCGGCGGAGCACCACGGCGGGGACGCCGGTCGCGGTCGCGGCCCGTGCTGCGTTGGCCGTGATCGAGCCGGCGAAGGGGTGCGTGGCGTCGACGAGCGCGGTCACGCCCTCCGCCCGCAGCCACCCGGCCAGCCCCGCCGCCCCGCCGAAGCCTCCGACGCGCACCTCCCCGTCGAGCGCGCCCGGCTTCGCCACGCGCCCGGCGAGGGACGTCGTCACCCGGACACCGGGGTGCTCGGCCAGCGCGGCGGCCAGTGCGCGGGCCTCGGTCGTGCCGCCGAGGATCAGGACGTGAGGGGACACGGCGCCGAGCCTACGAGGTCCCGTACGGCGGACAGCGGGACGGGTGCGGACCGGCGGGCGCGGCGCGCGGTGGCTATGGTCCTGGCATGGAGTCCGTGCGTGCCGTGCTCGTGGACATCGACGGGGTGCTCACCGTCTCGTGGCGGCCGCTGCCCGGGGCGGTGGAGGCGTTGCGGGAGATCCGGGAGGCCGGGCCGGTCGTCCTGCTGGTGACGAATACGACCTCCCGGACCCGGGCGTCGATCGCCGGGACGCTGGCGGACGCGGGGTTCCCGGTGTCCGCCGAGGACATCCTGACCGCGCCCGCCGCCACCGCCGCGTACCTCGCCGAGCACTGTCCCGGCGCCCGGTGCGCGCTGCTGAACAGCGGCGACATCGCGGAGGACCTCGACGGGGTGACCGTGGTCGACCCGGCGGACACCGGCAGCGTGCCGGATGTGGTGCTGGTCGGCGGGGCCGGTCCCGAGTTCGGCTACGAGGCACTCGACCGGGCCTTCGGTCATCTGCAGCGCGGCGCCCGGCTGGTGGCGATGCACCGCAACCTGTACTGGCGTACGGACGCGGGGCTGCGGCTGGACTCCGGTGCGTTCCTGGCCGGGCTGGAACGGGCCGCCCGGGTGGAGGCGGAGATCACCGGCAAGCCGGCGCGGGCGTTCTTCGACTCGGCGCTCGCCCGGCTGGGCGTCGGCGCGGACGCGGCCGTGATGGTGGGGGACGACGTCGAGTCCGACGTGCTGGCGGCGCAGCGGGCCGGTGCCACCGGGGTCCTCGTGCGCACCGGCAAGTTCCAGCCGGAGACGCTCCGGTCCGCCGACGGCACGCCCGATCACGTGATCGACTCGTTCGCGGACCTCCCGGCGCTGCTGCGGGGGTCAGCGCAGCAGTAGCTGCAGGCCGCCCAGGACGGTCGCCGCGATGACCAGCTGCTCGAACAGCCGCTGGTTGATCCTGCCGACGGCCCACGTGCCGAACAGCGCGCCGGGCACGACGAACACCACGAGGGCCAGGTCGAGCAGGAGCGAGCGGCCGTCGATCAGGCCGAGGCCGGCGCTGAAGGGCAGTTTGGAGACGTTGACGATCAGGAAGAAGAAGGCCGACGTGCCGAGGAAGCCGAGTTTGCGGAAGCCTGCGGACAGCAGGTACATCGACATCACCGGGCCGCCCGCGTTGGCGACCATGGTGGTGAATCCGCCCAGGACGCCGTACGAGCGGGCTTTGAGACGGCCCGGCCGGGTGGTGACGGACTCCGGCTCCTCCTCCGTGCCGGCCGTGCGCCGGCGCCACACCGTCACACCCGCCATCAGCAGCAGGATCACGCCGATCGAGGTCCGTACGACCGCGTCGTCGGCCCACATCAGGAACACCGTGCCGACGACGACGCCCGCGGCGACCGCCGGGAACAGCCGCCACAGCGTGGGCCAGTGCGCGTGCCGCCGATAGGTGGCGACGGCGAGGAGGTCTCCGGCGATCAGGACCGGCAGCAGGACGCCGGTGGAGGCGCGGGCGGGCAGCACCGCGGCGAAAATGGCGAGGCTGACGGTGTTGGCCCCGCTCACCGCGGTCTTCGAAAAGCCGACGAGCAGGGCCGCGAAGGCGAGGGCGGCGAACTCCCAGCCGGTGATGTGCCAGAGCGTCATGGTGTTCATGCGAACACTGATGCTATGGGCAACGACCCGGGGCGGGTAGCGGCGTCTCGCCTGGTGGGCCGGGTCCAGGGGCCTTCCTGACGGGTCTCCGCGGGAGAAGGCTCCTAGTGCCGTTCGACGAGTACGGCACTGCCCTGCCCGACACCCACGCACATCGTCGCCAGCCCCCGCCCCGCACCCGTGCGCCGCATCCGGTGGAGCAGTGTCGTCAGGATGCGGGCGCCCGAGCAGCCAAGCGGGTGGCCGAGGGCGATCGCGCCGCCGGTCGGGTTGACCAGATCGGGGTCGATGCCGAGCTGGTCGACGCAGGCCAGGGCCTGGGCCGCGAAGGCCTCGTTGAACTCGGCCTCCTCCAGGTCGCCGACGCTCCAGCCGGCGCGGGCGAGGACCTTGCGGGTGGCGGGGACCGGGCCGATGCCCATCACGTCGGGGTGCACACCGGCCGAGGCGCCGGCGACGTAGCGGCCCAGGGACTCCAGGCCCAGCTCGTTCAGGGCCTCCTCGCTGACCAGGAGGAGGCCGGCGGCGCCGTCGTTCATCGGCGAGGCGTTGCCCGCGGTGACCGTGCCGCCCTCCCGGAAGACCGGCTTCAGCCGGGACAGCTTCTCGTACGAGGTGTCCTCGCGGACGCACTCGTCGGTGTCGACGACGACCCCGTCGGGGCGTTCCACGGGCAGGAGTTCGTTGTCGAAGTGACCGTTCTTGCGGGCCAGGGCGGCACGCTGGTGGCTGCGCAGGGCGAACTCGTCCTGGCGTTCGCGCGGGATGCCGTACCGCTCGGCGACCTCCTCGGCCGTCTCGCCCATGGCCAGCAGGCCGTGCAGGTCCCGCATCGCGGGGTTGACCAGGCGCCAGCCGAGGCGGGTGTCGGCGGTCTCCATGCGGTGCGGCAGGGCCTCGTCCGGGCGGGGCAGGACGAAGGGGGCGCGGCTCATCGACTCGGAGCCGCCCGCGATCACGATGTCGGCCTCGCCTGCGGCGATGGTACGGGCGGCCGTGGTCACGGCCTCCAGGCCCGAGGCGCAGAGGCGGTTGACGGTGGCGCCGGGCACGGACTCGGGGAGGCCGGCGAGCAGCGCGGCCATGCGGGCGACGTTGCGGTTGTCCTCGCCGGCCTGGTTGGCGGCGCCCCAGTAGACGTCGTCGACGCGGGCGGGGTCCAGCGCGGGCACCTCGCCGACCAAGGCGCGGACCACGGTCGCGGCGAGGTCGTCGGGCCGCACCGAGGAGAGGGAGCCCCTCAGCCTGCCGAGGGGGGTGCGGCGGGCGGCCGCGAAGTGGACGGGACGCACGAGAGGACTCCTCACACCACTTAATTAGCACTGCTAGTTTCGGACTATAGCCGCTCGGCCCGCCTCCTGTGAAGATTTCGCGGGTGGAAGTGCCCCCGGCGGGCGTGATCGCAGGCCGGGAACAACCGGCATCCGCGCTTCCGCATCCGGGTTTGCCCCAGAGGACCCGGGGCACCCGCGCGGTCATGGAGTGGTTGCGGAGCGCCGCCTGCGTGGACGAGGACCCCGAGCTGTTCTTCCCCGTGGGCACCGCTGGACCCGCCGTACGGGACGTCACCGCCGCGAAGCGCATCTGCGCGCGCTGTCCGGTCACCGACGACTGCCTGACCTACGCGCTGAGCAACGGCCAGGCCTCGGGCGTCTGGGGCGGCACCTGCGAGGAGGAGCGTGACGCGCTGCTCCGCACCACGAGGAACGACGCGAGAAGGAGAAGCGCCCTATGACGGCTGTGCGCAGCACACTGCCCGACGAGGCCCGACGGGTCTCCTGCGAGGCACTCCAGGACACCCTGGTGGATCTGCTCGGACTCTCGCTGATCGGGAAGCAGGCGCACTGGAACATCGTCGGACCGCGGTTCCGGTCCATCCACCTCCAGCTCGACGAGGTGGTCACGGCCTCGCGGAACTTCGCCGACACGGTCGCGGAGCGGTCCGCGGCGCTCGGCGTCCCGCCGGACGGACGGCCGGAGACCATCGCCAAGGCCTTCACGCTGCCCGCCCCGAAGGAGGGCTGGGTGCGCGACGCCGACGCCGTGCAGGTGATGGTGGAGTCGCTGCAGGAGGCGATCGGCCGGCTGCGCGAGCGCATCGACACGACCGAGAAGGCGGACCTGGTCACCCAGGACCTGCTGATCGGCATCACCGCGGAACTGGAGAAGCAGCGCTGGATGTTCGACGCCGAGAACGGCCCCGGCGAGGGCTGACACACGGGCCCGGCGCAGAGCATCCGACGTACGTACGGAAGGGGCAGGCGATGACCGACGCCCTCGAACTCGACGCGCTGTGGGAGGACTTCCACCGCGTGGTGAACATGACATCGCAGGAACTCGCGGCCTGGCTGCGGGTGCGGGACGCCGACGAGGCAACGGAGCCGCTGCCGGAGCAGGCGGGCACGCCCACCGGGCAGCACGTTCTGGCGATCCTGCAGAAGCGGCGCACGGACCTGACCGACGACGATCTGCGCGTGATGCAGAAGGTCGTGGACACGGTCACCGATCAGGCCGACCTGGAGAACGAGCCGGAGCCCGAGGTGACGGCCGAGGACACCCGCCGCCGGCACCGGCTGATGACGCTCGGCCACGACCCGCTGAAGGCGTAGCCGTGCGACGGCAGGAGCGCGTCGTGCGGGCACTCGTCGATGCGCACAGCCGGACGTACGCGGACGAGGCGGGCATCCGGCTGAAGGACACACCGCAGCCGCTCTACCGGCTGCTGGTGCTGTCCCATCTGCTCAGCGCCCGCATCCGCGGTTCGATCGCGCTGGCCACCGCCCGGGCCCTGCACGAGGCGGGGCTGCGCGATCCGCGCCGCATGGCGGAGGCCGACTGGCAGGAGCGGGTGAACGCGCTCGGCCGGGGCGGTTACCGGCGCTACGACGAGCGCACCGCCACGCAGCTCGGCGACGCCGCCGAGCTGCTGAGGGACCGGTGGGGCGGGGACCTCAGGCGGCTGCGCCGCGAGGCGGACGGCAGGATCTCCGAACTGCGTCGGCTCCTCGGGGAATTTCCCGGGATGGGACCTGCCGGAGCCGGCATCTTCCTGCGTGAGGCGCAGGCCGTCTGGCCGGAGGTGGCCCCCTTTCTGGACCCCAAGGCCCTGCGGGGCGCCGAGCGGCTGAACCTGCCGAAGGACCCCGAGCGCCTAGTCCACCTGGCCGGGAGGACCGACCCGGCCGTCCTGGCCGCCGCGCTGGTACGGGCGGCGGTGGACAAGGACGTGGCGCAGGACACCCTCCGGCGCGCCGGGTGACCGGGACGGGCTCGAGCCGGGACCGGGCCTCGTCCGCCCGGGCACGGCCCTGCGCCGGCCGGTCCTCCCGGTTCCCTTCGCGCTCACCCGAGCAACCAGCCCCCGTCGACGGGCAGTTCCACCGCGTTGACCGCCTGGTTGCACAGCAGGAAGTCGACCGCGTCCACCACGTCCGCCATCGCGGCGAGCCGCCCCGTGGGCGTCTCCGTGCGCAGCGCGGCGAGCACCTTCTCCGGCTTGGCCTGCCAGTACGGGCTGTCGCCGACGACACCGGGGTGCACGGCGTTGACCCGGACCGGCGCGAGTTCCACGGCGAGGGAGTTCATCAGGCCCCGCACCCCCGCGTTGACCGTCGCCACCGTCGTCGCCCCCGGGTAGGGGCGTTCCTTCGCCTGGCCGCCGAACAGCACGATGGCGCTGTCGTCGTGCAGCCGGCCGCGCAGCGTGTGCACGACCTCGGTGTAGCCGACGAGCTTGAGGGTGACCAGGCGCAGGGCGGCGTCGATGTCGTACTCGGTCACCTTGTTGTCGTCCCGGGAGACACCCGAGATGACCAGATGGTCGACGCGCCCCACGTCGGCCAGGGCCGCCGCGATCTCCAGCGGTCGCGCCAGGTCGACGGCGAGCCCCCGCGCGCCGACGTCCTTGGCGACCCCGTCGGCGCGCTGGGCGTCCCGGCTGGTGAGCGTCACGTCGTCCCCGCGTCCGGCCCGGGCACGGGCGAACTCGAACCCGATCCCGGACGTCCCGCCGACGACGAGCACACTGTTCATGACTTCTCCTCCAGTGCCGTGCGCAGGTAGTCCCAGTCCCGCGTGAACCGGTACGCGTGCCGTGCCGGCGGCTGCGGCGCCTGCGTCTCCAGCCAGCGCAGCGGCCCCTGCCCGGCGTTGGCGAACCCGTGGACGCAACCGGCCCCCGCCCAGGCCAGATCGCCGGGCTCCAGCCGGTACCGCTCCCCGTCGAGCGTGGCCTGCGCCACCCCTTCGAGGATCAGGTACGTCTCCTCGAAGGGGTGGTCGTGGGTGCCGATGACCCCGTCGGAGGCATACCGCACCATGAACATCGTCGAGGCGACCGCGCCCAGGTCGCCGTCGACCATCATCTTCACCGTGATCCCGCTGTAGACCAGCAGTGCCGTGCGCATGCTCGCCGTGACGGCGAGCAGGTCCTGGGACTGCCTGCCGGGATCCATCTGGCCGGGCTCGAAGCGGCCGAAGGAGCGGGTGCGCGGGTCGCGGACGTCGACCCGGACCGGATCGCGCTCGGGCAGGCCGGGCACGGCCTGGGTGTCGTGCCCGTAGCGGGCCCTCGGGACGGGGGCGAGCATGCCCGCCCAGCGGCCGCCGGTGCCCCCGGCACCGCGCCAGGCGTGCGGAACCCCGACGGGCAGGAGGCCGTAGTCGCCCTCCCGCAGCAGGTACGAGCCCTCGGGCACGTCGAGGACCACGGCCCCGTCGAGGACGTGGAAGGTCTCCTCGTACGAGTGCACATGGGCCGGAACGCGGCCGTCCGGGCGCAGTTCGCACAGGCCGAAGCCGGTGTGCACACTGCCGTCGTCCTCGCCGACCAGCGTCCGCCGCCGGTGGCCGTGGGCGTCGTACGGCGGCTCGGGCACGTCGGCGGCGTGGCGCACGAGGTGGTTCGTCATGCCGTCGCCTTCGTCCGCTGCGCCCTCTTCGCCTCCTTGGCCGCGAGGAGCCGGTCACGGGACTCCCCGACGAGCCGCAGGGCGCGTGCCGTGTCGGCGAGCAGCCTGCCGTCGCGCTTGTGGAGCACACCGTCGACGAGGACGGTGTCCACGTTGGACACGTCGGCGCACAGCGTCACCGCGGCCGCCGCGTCGTGCACGGGGGCGACGTTCGGCGCGGTGGCGTCGATCGCGACGATGTCGGCGCGCTTGCCGGGGGTCAGGGAGCCGGTACGGTCCTCCAGCCCGGCGACATGGGCGCCGTTGCGGGTGGCGATCTCCAGCATCTGACGTGCTGTCAGCATGGTGTCCGGGACCGGCAGGTTGGCCTGCCAGCAGTCGGCGTTGACCCGGGCCCGCTCGGCGCCGAAGGCGGCGCGGATCTGGGTGAACATGTCGCCGGGCACGGTGGTGACGACGTCGATGCTGAACGAGGGCCGCAGGCCGTGCTCGATCGCCTGCATCACGGGCGGCCAGCCGTGCCCCATCTGGAGTTCCACCTGCGGGGCGACCGACACCGTGCCGCCACTGTCGGCGACCATCCGCCACTCCTCCTCGCTGAGGTGGCAGCAGTGGACGTAGGTGGTGTCGGGGCCGAGGAGCCCCAGGCCGTGGAGCTGCCTGACCATGCCGAAGCGGCCGGCCAGCCGGCCCATGGCCACGTGCACGGTGATCGGCAGGCCCAGCTCGCGCGCCATGGCCCACTCGGCGGCGACGACCTCGTCGACGCAGAAGCCCGGGCCGCGCGTGGCCAGGGCCATGGTCAGCAGGCCGTCGTCGGACGCGAAGTGCGCCGACCGGATCCGCCGGACGTCGTCCGCCGGCATCGCGATCCTGCTCTCGAACCAGTAGTCGGCGAGGGAGGTGTTGGCGCTGCCGTACGCGTACTGCGCCCGGATGCCGGACTCCGCCAGGCCCTGGATCGCGGCGTCCGGGTGCTCGGGGGTGTTGTTGATGTGCGACCAGTCGACGAGCGTGGTGATGCCGGCGTTGAGGCACTCCAGCGCGCCCGCGAGGTTGCCCGCGTACACGTCCTCCGGGGTGTACAGGGGAGCGAAGGTGTCGAGTATGTCGACGAAGTAGTCGTCGAGGGTGGCGTCGGGGGCGACGCCCCGAATGGGGGCCTCCCAGGTGTGGCGGTGGGTGTCGACGAAGCCGGGGATCACGATGCGGCCGGTCATGTCGAGCACCTCGGCGTCGGCACTGATCTCGGGCTCGACGGCAGCGATCCTGCCGTCCTCGACGAGGACGTCCCCCTGGGGCAGGTCACCGATGCCGGGATCCATCGAGATCACGTGACCGGAGCGGAGCAGTGTCCTGGTGGTCATCGCGCTTCCTCCCATGGGGTGTGCGGTACGGGGATCAGTAGGCGGCGAGTCCTCGGACCGCCGTGACGACCTTGTCGACGGTGGGGACGACGCGCTCCTCCAGTACGTCGGCGAACGGCAGCGGTACGCACTCCCCCGCCACTCGCCTCAAGGGCGCGTCCAGCAGGCCGAAGCCCTCGTCGGCGACGACCGAGACGACGGTGGCGCCCCAGCCGCCCTGGTACGGGTTCTCCTCGACGGTGACGAGCCGCGAGGTCCTGCGCAGCGAGTCGAGGACGGCCGCCATGTCGAGCGGGACCAGGCAGCGCAGGTCGATCACCTCCGCCTCGATGCCCTCCCCGGACAGCACGTCGGCGGCCTTCAGCGCCAGGGGTACCGTCGAGGCGAGCGCGACGAGGGTGAGGTCGGCGCCCGGGCGGACGACGGCGGCCCGGCCCAGCTCGACGACGTGGTCCGGCGGGGGCGGGGCGCCCTTGGTGGACAGGAGTGCCTTGTGCTCGAAGAAGACCACGGGGTCGTCGCTGCGGATCGCCGCCGCCATCAGGCCGATGACGTCGGCGGGTGTCGCCGGTGCGGCGATCTTCAGGCCGGGGACGGTCAGGGCCCAGTTCTCGGTGGCCTGGGAGTGCTGGGCGCCGAAGCCGAGCCCGCCGCCGTTGGCGGTGCGCACGACGAGGGGGACCGTCACCTGGCCGCCTGTCATGTAGCGGACCTTGGGGATCTCGTTGGCGAGATAGTCCCAGCAGCAGGCCAGGAAGTCGGAGAACATGATCTCCGCGACGGGCCGCGTCCCGGTCATGGCGGCGCCCATCGCCGCACCCACGATGGCCTGTTCGGATATGGGTGTGTCCCACACCCGCCCGGGCCCGAACTCGTCGAGCAGCCCCGCGGTCGTCTTGAACACCCCGCCGGCCGCGCCGATGTCCTCCCCGAGGCACACGACCGACGCGTCCCGGCGCATCTCGCGGGCGATGCCCTCGGCAACGGCGTCGCGGTAGGTGATCACGTCCGCCATGCGGCACCTCCGTCCGCCCACACGTCGGTCAGCGCCTCACGCGGATCGGGGGCCGGGCCGGCCTTCGCCGCCTCGACGGCCCGCTCCACGACGGCCCGGGCCCGCTCGTCGGCCCCGGCGATCGTCTCCTCCCCTGCCCCCAGTTCGGCGAGACGTCCCCGCGCGAGGTCCAGCGGGTCGTGCTTGAGCCACCGTTCGACCTCCTCGGCCGGGCGGTAGGCCGCCGGGTCGGCGCGGCTGTGCCCGTAGTGGCGGTAGGTCTCGGCCTCCAGCACGGCTGGCCCGTCTCCGGCCCGGGCCCGGCGCGCCAGCCGCTCCACCGCCTCCTCGACGGCCTCGACGTCGTTGCCGTCGACGACCTCGCCCGGGATGCCGTTGGCGGACGCCCGGTCGGCCGCCGGGCGGGGCACCGCCGTGACATCGGCGATCGGCGTGTACTCCATGTACAGGTTGTTCTCGCACACGAACAGCACCGGCAGTTTCCATATCGCGGCCAGGTTGAGCGACTCGTGGAAGGCACCGATGTTGGTCGCGCCGTCCCCGAAGAAGGCGACCGCGAGCTGGTCCGTGCCGCGCAGCCGGGCGGACCAGGCGGCTCCGACGGCCATCGGCAGATGGGAGCCGACGATGGCGTACGAGCCGAGCATGCCAGTGTCGGCCTTGGTCAGGTGCATGGAGCCGCCCTTGGCCTTGCACAGCCCGGTCGCGCGGCTCATCAGCTCGGCGAGGCACTCCTCGGGGGTGCCGCCCCGGGCGAGGGCATGGTGGTGGCCCCTATAGGTGGCGAACACGTAGTCGTCCGGGCGCAGGGCGGCGCTCGCCCCCACTGCGACCGCCTCCTGCCCGGCGGCGAGATGGGTGGTGCCCTTCACGAGACCCTGCAGGAACAGGTCGTGGGCGGCCTTCTCCGTACGGCGGATGACGGCCATCCGCTCGTAGCGGTCGAGGAGGGCGGGCGCGTCCATCAGCGGTCCCCGGAGGTCGTCGCCGGGCGGTCCCCGGAAGTCGTCACCGAGCCGTTCCCGGTGTTCAGGTGGGACTGCGCCTCGCGGCGGGTGTTCAGTTCACCGCCCACCGTCCAGTACTTCCGGCCGGCCACCAGCAGTTCCTCCGCGGGGAACTTGGTGATGACCTCGCAGCCGTCCGCCGTGACGACCAGCTCCTCCTCGATGCGGGCGGCGGACCAGCCGTCGGCGGCGGGCCAGTACGTCTCCAGCGCGAACACCATGCCCTCTTCGAGGACTTCGGGGTGGTCGAGGGAGACCAGGCGGCTGAAGATCGGCTTCTCCCAGATCGACAGGCCCACGCCGTGGCCGTACTGGAGGGCGAAGGCGGCCGTCTCGTCGGCGAAGCCGAACTCCTCGGCGCGCGGCCAGACCCGGACGATGTCGGCGGTGGTCGCGCCGGGCCGGACGAGCGCGATCGCCTCGTCCATGAACTCCCGGCAGCGCACGTAGGCGTCACGCTGCGCCCGCGAGGCGCTGCCCACGGCGAACGTGCGGTAGTAGCAGGTGCGGTAGCCGAGATGACTGTGCAGGATGTCGAAGAAGGCCGGGTCGCCGGGGCGGACCAGACGGTCGCTGTAGACGTGCGGGTGTGGTGAACAGCGCTCGCCGGAGATGGCGTTGACACCTTCGACGTACTCGCTGCCGAGGTCGTACAGGACCTTGCTCACCAGGCCGACGCACTCGTTCTCGCGCACGCCCGGGCGCAGATACCCGTACAGCTCCTCGTAGGCCGCGTCGACCATGGCGCAGGCCTGGGTGAGCAGGGCGATCTCGTCGCCGGTCTTGATCCGGCGGGCCTCCAGGAAGACCTGCTGTCCGTCGACGACGTCGATGCCCTCGGCGCGCAGCGCGGCGAGCACCGGCAGCTCGGCGACGTCGACGCCGAGCGGTTCTCCCGCGAGCCCGTGGTCGCGCAGCTCTGCGGCGATCTTGGCGGCCACGTCCTCGGCGATGCCGGCGTCCGGGTGGAACGCGCCGCGCAGGGTGGAGATGCCGGCACGGGCCCCGGTGGGCGGGCCGCCCTTGCCGTCGGTGTAATCGAGCCACGGGTTGTACAGCTGGTGGTGGCGGGCCGCGGAGCCGAAGTCCCAGACGACGGGTTCGCCGTCGCGCACCAGCAGGGAGAAGCGGATCAGCTTGTCCATCGCCCAGGTGCCGATGTGCGTGGCCGTCATGTAGCGGATGTTGGCGAAGTCGAAGCTGAGCACCGCGCCCAGCGCGGAGCGGTTCAGCGATGCGTGGAGCCGGGCCAGCCGCTGCCCGCGCAGCCGGTCCAGGTCGATGCGCTCTTCCCAGTCGACGGCGTTGGGGCCGTATGTGCGGATCGCCATGGCGACCACCCCCACTTCGGAGTGAACGCCCGGGTGCGGCGGGTGTCAAGCCTCACTGAACATCGCCGGACACGAACCAGACACCCACAGCCGGTACCTCTCCATCGTTGCGGTACCGGTGGGGGGTCGTCGACTCGAAGCAGACGGAATCCCCCGGGCGCAGCGTGTGCTCGTCGAACCCGAGGGTGAGGACCAGCTCGCCGGAGGTCAGATAGCCGTACTCGGTGCCGGTGTGCCGCATCAGCGCGCCGGAGCCCGAGGATGCGCCGCCGGGCCGGTAGGTCACCAGCAGGAAGTCGACGTCCGCGCCCGGCACCCGCCCGAGCCGTTCCCAGACGACCCCCGAGTCCAGCTCCAGCGTCTCGCGCTCGCCCGCGCCGGTCAGCGGGCCGATCCGGCGGGCCGGGCCGGCGGCGAGGGCGGCGAACGGGGCCGTGCCGGGCGGGCTCACGCCGGCCGTCGGCGAGGCGGCCCGGGCATCGAAGAGGGACTCGACGGAGATCCCCAGCACCGTGGTGATCGCGTACAGGGTGCTGACGGACGGCTGGCTCTTGCCGGTCTCGATCTGCGACACGAGGCTCGCCGACACACCGGCCTCCCGGGCGAGCGCACGCAGGCTCATCCCCCGCTCCAGGCGCGCCTGCCGCATACGCGCCCCGACGGGCGGAACCTCGGCGGGTGACACGGGCGGCTCCTCGTCTCGGTACGGTAAGTGTGCAGTGTCATTGAACAGTGCACGGGAACCGGGACGCCACCGTTTCCCCGGTGCTTCGCCACCACGGCCCGCAACCGTCCGCACCGCCCGTATCGCCTGTACTGCCGGCACCGCCCGCATCACCCGCACCGCCCGGCCCGAAGACCACAGCCAGGGCGATGATCACGCCCGGCGGGGCGGCACGCCCGGCCGTGGTGAAACACCGGCGCCGCGGGACTCACCTGAACGGCCCGACGCCGGTGGTGGGGCGTGGGTGCCGGTGGTGCGCTGAGGGCACGCGTCACGTTCTCAGGAGGCACTCCCGATGACCCGTCGATCGCCCCGGCTTGCCCGCGTCCTCTCCACCGCCCTGGCGGCGGGCACGCTGCTGACCACCGCCGCCTGCTCGGACGAGGGCGGCACGGAGGGTTCGCACGTCGCGGGCGTCACCACGTCACAGGTGGCCGGGAAGCGGCAGACCCCCTCCCCCACCGCCACCCTCAGCACGGACGGCGCACGGACCGCGCTGATCACGGAGGCGGACATCGAGGACGACTGGAACCAGGTCACGGACACGGAGGCCGAGAACTGGCACGACAGTCTGCTCATCGGCACGGTCGACGTCTCCGACTTCCTGACCGCCAAGGCCGACGCAGCCGACTGCCAGCGGCTCATGGACTCCCTGTTCGACGACGACCTGCTGGGCAGGCCCTCGGGCGCCTCCGAGCTGCGCGGCTTCGAGCAGGGCGACTCCCGTCTGCTGTACCAGGTCGCCTCCTACGGCCGGGCCGACCCGCAGGACTCCCTGAAGTGGATGGCCGCCCTGCCGGAGAAGTGCGACCGGTTCACCGTGACCGACGGCGGCGAGAAGCGCACCGTCCAGGTCGTCGAGACCTCGCTGCCCCGCGTGGGCGACGCCCGGGAGGGCCTGCGCGTGACGGTGCAGGGCACGGCCGGGGGCGACGCGGCCACCCTGACCCTGGACGTCGCCGCCGTGCGGGTCGGCGACGACGGGATCACCGTCACGGCGGGCGGCCTCGGCGGGGACGAGAGCGACTCCGTCGAGCAGGCGGCCGAGCTCGGCACCCAGCGCCTGAAGGACGTCCTGGCCGGCAAGTCACCCGCCGCGAGCCCCAACTAGTGCCGCGGCAGGCAACGTTTGCCCGTCAAGGAGCGGCGTCGTGGGGGTGCCTCCCGCCCGAGCCGTGCGAAGCGCGGTTCGAGGGTGGGGGAGCGTGCTCTCGGTGTGCCGGCCGGAAGTCCTCGTACTGGATGTACCTGGGCTTTCGGCCGGTGCGGCGAGAGTGCGCCGGGCGTCGCGACGGGGCGAACGTTGCCTGTCGCGGCACTAGCCGCGACAGCACGTCGGGCGGCTCGGGCAGCCCTCTCCCGCCCGGCGGCCCCGACTGCCGTGCCCGCTCTGCCGATTCCCGGGACAGCGTGATCATCGCAGCGGCACAATGGCGGCGACGACCGGTTTCGGTCGTTCGTGCGAGGGCGAGGAGAGGACGAGTCGTGAGCGATGCCCACACCCCTTCGGGAGGATCGGCGAAGCTGAACACCGGTGTGGCGCACAACGCGCGCGTGTGGAACTACTGGATCGGCGGCAAGGACAACTACGAGGTCGACCAGCAGGTCGGCGAGCACGTCGCGGGCATGTTCCCGATCATCCGGGACATCGCCCGGGCGGACCGCGACTTCCTCGGCCGGGCCGTGACGTTCCTGGCCGGTGAGCGCGGAGTGCGGCAGTTCCTCGACGTCGGCACGGGCCTGCCGACAGCGGACAACACCCACGAGATCGCCCAGCGCATCGCACCCGACTCCCGCATCGTCTACGTCGACAACGACCCGATCGTGCTGGTGCACGCCCGCACGCTGCTGACCGGCAGCCACGACGGCGTCACCGCCTACATCGACGCCGACGTGCACGACCCGGACGCCATCGTCGAACGCGCCGGGGACACCCTCGACCTCGGCCGCCCGGTCGCCGTGATGATGCTGGGCATCCTCAACTTCGTCCTGGACGTGGACGAGGCCCGGGACATCGTGCGCCGCGTGATGGCCGCGGTCCCCTCCGGCAGCTTCCTCGTCCTCACCCACCCGACCTTCGACGACGAGTTGGGCGGCGCGGGCCAGATCCCCGCCATGAAGTTCTGGAACGAGAACGCCACTCCCCCGATCACCGCCCGCAGCGGCGCGGACATCGCCGCGTTCTTCGAGGGGCTGGAGCTGCTGGAGCCGGGCATGGTGTCGTGCGGGCAGTGGCGTGCCGAGCCCGGCTCGGCCGTGCTGGTACCGCAGTACGGCGCGGTGGCCGTGAAGCCCTGAGGGCGCCGGCTTCGCCGCGGGCACCCGGCAGAAACGGGCTGCCCTGGACGATTGAGCGGGCGTGTGGCCGGTCACAGTTCTCCTGGAGCGGCTATCCAGGAAGTCCGAACGGCTGAAAGTATGATCAAGCAATGTCTGACATGACCGAAACCACGCCCGGCTGGCTGTCCTCCGACGAACTGGAGATGGCGCGCGCCCGCATGCCGATCCTGTACGTCGAGGCCGTCCCGGTACGCGTCGACGACAGCGGCGAAGTCACCAGCGTCGGCCTGCTGCTGCGCATCGGCCCCGACGGTACGGTCAGCCGGACGCTGGTCTCCGGCCGCGTGCTGCACCACGAACGCGTCCGCGACGCCCTCCTGCGCCACCTGGAGAAGGACCTCGGCCCGGTCGCGCTGCCCCGTGTCCCGGCGTCGCTGCAGCCGTTCACGGTCGCGGAGTACTTCCCGACGCAGGGCATCACGCCGTACCACGACCCCCGCCAGCACGCGGTGTCCCTCGCGTACATCGTGCCGGTCACAGGCGACTGCCGGCCCCGGCAGGACGCGCTCGACCTGGTGTGGTTCAGCCCGCGGGAGGCCCTCTCGGAGGCGGTGCAGAGCGAGATGCCGGGCGGGCACGGGGTGCTGCTGAAGCAGGCACTGGCGTACGCGGGGTGCGTGAGCTGACCGTCCGGGGCGCCCGGCGAAAGGGCCTCGCCGATGCGGCTGGCCGCTGCACCGCACTCCTGACGGTCCCTGCCCATGCCGTGGTCGACCTGCGGTCAGCGGCTGGCTGCCCTGGCCGGCGCGATGACCTGGACGGTGGCGGACGAGGCGGACGGGCCGCTCTCCCAAAAAAACGATCAGCGGGTCCGCCGATACGGCGGACCCGCTGATCGATTCTGTCGGGACGACAGGATTTGAACCTGCGACCCCTTGACCCCCAGTCAAGTGCGCTACCAAGCTGCGCCACGTCCCGTTGCCCGTCTGACCTGGGGATTCCCCCGGCCCGACGCGCAGGGAAACAATACCGCACTCGCGCCGGTGATCGCGCATCCGTTTCCCGGTGACCACCGCTTGACCTCAATATAGCTTGAGGTTGCACGCTCGTGGACATGACCAACGCGACACACACCTCCACGGCCAGGTACACCGATCTGCCTGGGCTGATGGCCCTGATGACCGGCGACGAGAAGCACGGCCCGGCCGCGACGTCCACGCTGGACGTGCTGTGGGTGCTCTACGACCGGGTGCTGCGGGTGAGCCCGGAGGGGATGGCCGACCCGGGGCGGGACCGGTTCCTGCTGTCGAAGGGGCACGGGCCGATGGCCTACTACGCGGTGCTGGCCGCCAGGGGATTCGTACCGGTGGAGTGGCTGCCGGGCTTCGGCTCGTACGACTCCCCGCTCGGCCACCACCCCGACCGCACCCTCGTGCCGGGGGCCGAGATCGGCAGCGGTTCCCTGGGGCACGGGCTGCCGATCGCCGTCGGGACGGCACTGGGGCTGCGCGCCCAGGGGCTCGACGAGCCCCGGGTGTGGGCACTGATCGGGGACGCCGAGCTGGACGAGGGCAGCAACCACGAGGCGATCGCCTTCGCCGGGCCCGCCGGACTCGACCGGCTGCACACGGTCGTCGTCGACAACTCCTCCGCGTCGTACGCGCGCCCCGGCGGGATCGCCGCCCGCTTCGAGGCGGCGGGCTGGTCCGCGCTGACCGTCGACGGCCGTGACCACGAGGCCCTGTACGCCGCCTTCACCGCACCGCACCCGGGCCGCCCGCACGTGGTCGTGGCCCGGGTCGAGCCCAAGTCCGCCTGACCTCCCGTACCGGAAGGAACCCGAACTCCATGGACACCATGCGTGACCGTTTCGCCCCTGCCGTCTCCCGGCTGCTCGACGAGGATCCCCGGGTCGCCGTGGTCCTCGCCGAGATCGGCGCGGACGGCTTCGCCGAGGCCGCCCGGCGCCATCCCGGCCGGGTCGTCAACGTCGGCATCCGCGAGCAGCTCCTGGTCGGGGCGGCGGCGGGAATGGCACTGACCGGGCTGCGGCCCGTCGTGCACACCTTCGCCAGTTTCCTCGTGGAGCGGCCCTTCGAGCAGGTGAAGCTGGACCTCGGACACCAGGACGCGGGCGCGGTCCTGGTGAGCGCCGCCGCCTCCTTCGACTGGCCGGCCGGGGGCTACACCCACATGGCGCCGGGCGACGTGGCCCTGCTCGACACCCTCGACGGCTGGACCGTCCACGTGCCGGGCCACCCCGACGAGGCCGGGACACTGCTGCGGCACGCGGTCGCCGCGGGCGACGACAAGGTGTACGTACGGCTGTCCCTGCAGTCCAACGGGCGGGCCCTGCCCGTCGACGGGGAGCGCTTCCGCACGGTCCGCGAGGGGCACGCCGGCGTCGTGGTCGCCGTCGGTCCGGTGCTCGACGCGGTGCTGGCCGCCACCGAGGGCCTCGACGTCACCGTCCTGTACGCGACCACCGTCCGCCCCTTCGACGGTCCCGCCCTGCGCCGGGCCACCGAGACGGCCGGGACGGACGTCGTCCTGGTCGAGCCCTACCTGGCGGGCACCTCGACGGCCGCCGCGAACGACGCGCTGTCCGATGTGCCGCACCGGGTCCTCGGGCTGGGTGTGGGCCGTCGTGAACTGCGGCGGTACGGGCGGCTGGAGGAGCATGTCGCCGCCCACGGCCTGGACGCCCGGTCGCTGCGGGGGCGCATCGGGAGCTTCCTCGGGGCGGCGGCTCCCGCGTGAGAACCGCGGGAGGTCACTCCCCCGCCGCGAGACCGAGCCGGGGATGTGCCTCCAGGAGCCGGGTCGGGGCGGCCTGGCGCCAGGAGTCGGCGAGGATGTCCCGCAGTTCGGCCTCGTCCTCCAGCGCGCCGAGCCGGGCTCGCACCCAGGCGAACTGGGACTCGTGGTCGGCGATCCAGAACTTTCCCGGCTCGGCGAGCACCAGCTCGTTCCGCTCCTCCTTGGGGCAGCGCACGGCGAGGGACGTCTCGTCCTCGGGCAGCGTGGCGAACATCTTCCCCGCGACCCGGAACGTGGGCATGCTCCAGGCGATCTTCTCCGTGGTGTCCGGCAGGGACAGGGCGATCCGTCGTACGTCTTCGGCATCCGGCATGGCAGGCACCGTATCGGCTCCCACTGACAATCACCTGGTGAGAGCGGTTGCCGGTATGTGCTTGTAGTAGATCGTCGTCGGCCGCAGCACCCCGCCCGGGTCGGCCGCGTAGTCGGGGATCGCGCCGATCGCGGTCCAGCCGGCGGACCGGTACAGCCGCTCGGCGGGGCTGCCGGTCTCGGTGTCCAGGTGCAGGAGGGTGACACCGGCCGCCGCGGCCGCTTCCTCCGCGACGGCCAGGAGACCACGGCCGAGGCCCTGCCCTCGGGCCTCCCTGTGCACCATGAGCTTGACGAGTTCGGCGCGGTGACGGCTGTTGGCCTTGCCGGGGAAGGCGAGGCTCACGGTGCCGAGCACCCGCTCGCCGTCGTAGGCCGCCCACACGGCGAGCCGGCCCGCGGCCACCTCGGCGGCCCGCTCCCGCCACCAGGCGAGGGCCTCGGCACGGCCGAGCGGGGCGAGGAAGCCGACCGAGGCGCCACTGTGCACGGTGTCGGTCAGCAGGTCCGCCAACGCCCCGGCGGAGCCGAGCAGCTGAGCCTCGTTCAGACGGATCACGGCCGCACCACCGCCAGCAGGTAGCGGACGCCCTCGGGAGTGGTGCAGCGGAACCGGGTCGGGCCCCATACGCGCATCCGCAGGCAGTCGCCGGTGCCCAGGTGGTGTTCGGTGTCCTGCGCGGTCACGGCGAGGTCCCCCTCCAGGACCCAGATGTGCTGCTCGAGACCGACGACGGGTGGCCGGTCGTAGGCGATGTCGGCGCCGGGGGTGAGGCGGCCCTCGACGAGCTCGCCGCGCAGGGCGGGGTGCGGGGGTGACACGGACCGCCGCACGAAGCCGGAGGCCCGGTCCTCCCACAGGGGCTGGCCGGCGGCCCGCACCACGGGCTCCGGTTCGGCCTCGACCTCGCTGAGCACCTGGGACATGGTCCGCCCGTAGACCGCGCACAGGCGGTTCAGCAGCGAGGCCGTGGGGCTGATCTCCGCCCGCTCGGCCCGGGACAGTGTGGACCTGCTCACTCCACTGCGGTCCGCCAACTCGCCCAGGGTGTAGCCGTGTTCGGCCCGCAGCCCGGCCAGGCGGGCGCCCAGCCGGGTGTCGACCGGGTCCATGTCGTCGCTTCTCACATACGGGACGCTATCCCGGATATGAAACGTACGCGTGAACGAGTCCTCACACCGGGGCCGCCGTGCCGAGCGCGTCCAGCACCGGGCGGATCAGGGGATGCTCCTCGGCTCCCCGGCGTACGGCGGCGAAGACCCGGCGGGTGGGGGCGGTGCCGTCGACGGGGCGGACGACGACCCCGGCGAGGTCCATGCCGCGCAGAGCCGAGCGCGGCACCAGGGCGACGCCCGCATCCGCCGAGGCGAGGGCGACGACCGCGCGGAAGTCGTCCGAGGAGTGCTCCATCCGGGGCTGGAAGCCGGCGTTCTCACAGGCCAGGACCACCACGTCGTGGCAGGGGTTGCCGGAGTACGGGCCGATCCAGGGGTCCTTGGCCAGTTCGGCGAGCGGGACCTCCGCCGCGCCGGCCAGGCGGTGGGCGACCGGGACGACCGCGTCGAAGGGCTCGGCGTACAGCGGCACATGGGCCAGCCGCGGGTCGTCGGCGGGCGGGGCCCCGCGGTACTCGACGGCGACGGCGACGTCGACCTGCCGGTCCAGCACCATCGGCAGGCTCGCGTCCCCCTCGGCGTCCTGGACGCGGATGCGGATGCCGGGTGCCGACTCGGCGAGGCGGACCACGGCGGGCGCCACCACCAGGGCGATCCCGGTGGCGAAGGAGGCGACCGTGACGGTGCCGGCCGCGCCCGAGCTGTACGCGGCGAGTTCCGCCTCGGCCCGCTCCAGCTGGGCGAGGACGGCATTGGTGTGGTCGAGCAGGATCTCACCGGCCGGGGTGAGGCGTACGCCCTTGGCGCCCCGCTCGACGAGCCGGTGTCCGGTCTCCTGCTCCAGCGCGGCGAGCTGCTGGGACACGGCCGACGGGGTGAGGTACAGCGCGGCGGCAGCCGCCGTCACCGTGCGGTGGTCGGCCACCGCACGGAGGATGTGGAGCCGCCGCGCCTCGATCATGTGACCGATTCTCTCAGGTCACCGGCTGTTTTCAGCCTCCAGCTCCGCCCGCGCCGCCACGAAGGCGTCCACCGCACGGTGCACGTCGTCCGTGGAGTGCGCGGCCGACAGCTGGACGCGGATCCGGGCCTGGCCCTGCGGCACGACCGGGTACGAGAAACCGATCACGTACACCCCGCGCTCCAGCAGCAGCTCCGCCATGCGCCCCGCGATCGTGGCGTCCCCGATCATGACCGGGGCGATGGCGTGGTCGCCGGGCAGGACGTCGAAGCCCTCCTCGGTCATGCGGCTGCGGAAGAGGGCCGTGTTCTCGGCGAGCCGGACGCGCAGGTCGTCGGCCGACTCCAGCAGGTCGAGCACCTTCAGGGAGGCCGCCGCGATCACCGGGGCGAGCGTGTTGGAGAAGAGGTAGGGCCGGGAGCGCTGGCGGAGCAGGGCGACGATCTCGGCGCGGGCGGCGACGTAGCCGCCGGAGGCACCGCCGAGCGCCTTGCCGAGGGTGCCGGTGATGATGTCGACGCGGTCCATGACGCCGTGCAACTCGGGCGTGCCGCGGCCGCCGGGGCCGACGAAGCCGACGGCGTGCGAGTCGTCGACCATGACCATCGCGTCGTAGCGGTCGGCCAGGTCGCAGATCTCGCGCAGCGGGGCGACGTAGCCGTCCATGGAGAAGACGCCGTCGGTGACGATCAGCCGGCGACGCGCGTCGGAGGCCTCCTTCAGCCGGGCCTCCAGCTCGGCGAGGTCGCGGTTGGCGTACCGCAGGCGGCGGGCCTTGGACAGCCTGATGCCGTCGATGATCGACGCGTGGTTCAGCGCGTCGGAGATGACCGCGTCCTCCGGGCCTAGCAGCGTCTCGAACACGCCGCCGTTGGCGTCGAAGCAGGAGGAGTAGAGGATCGTGTCCTCCTGCCCGAGGAACGCCGACAGCCGCGCTTCGAGCTCCTTGTGCACCTCCTGGGTGCCGCAGATGAAGCGGACGGAGGCCATGCCGTAGCCCCAGCGGTCCAGGGCCTCGTGTGCGGCGGCGACGACCTCGGGGTGGTCGGCGAGACCGAGGTAGTTGTTGGCGCAGAAGTTGAGGACCTCGCCGGGGCGGCCGCCCGCGGTGACGTTCACGGTGGCGGACTGCGGGGTGCCGATCACGCGCTCGGGCTTGTGCAGGCCGGCGGCGCGGATCTCGTCGAGGGTGGCGCGCAGGTCGTCGCGCACGGAGTCGAACATGGAAGAGCTCCTGAGGTGCTTGCGGGGAAGGGGAGTCACGCGGTCCAGTCGAGGATGACCTTGCCGCCGCGGCCGCTCGCCGCGTCCTCGAACGCCGCCTCGAAGTCGCGGTGGCCGTAGCGGCCGGTGATGACGGGCGCGAGGTCCAGGCCGCCCTCCAGCAGGACCGACATGGCGTACCAGGTCTCGAACATCTCGCGGCCGTAGATGCCCTTGATGGTGATCATCGAGGTGACGATCCGGGCCCAGTCGACGGGGAACTCCTGTGCGGGCAGGCCGAGCATCGCGATCCGGCCGCCGTGCGTCATGTTGGCGATCATGTCGCGCATCGCCTCGGGGCGGCCGGACATCTCCAGACCGATGTCGAAGCCCTCGCGCAGTCCGAGCGTGCGCTGCCCGTCGGCGATGGTGGCGGTCGAGACGTCGAGCGCGAGGCTCACGCCGATCTTGCGGGCCAGCTCCAGGCGCTCCTCGCTGACGTCGGTGATCACGACGTTGCGGGCCCCGGCGTGCCGGGCCACGGCTGCCGCCATCAGCCCGATGGGGCCCGCTCCGGTGATCAGGACGTCCTCACCCACGAGAGGGAAGGACAGCGCGGTGTGCACGGCGTTGCCGTACGGGTCGAAGATCGCGGCCACGTCGAGGTCGACGGGCACCCGGTGCACCCAGACGTTGGCGGCGGGCAGCGCCACGTACTCCGCGAACGCCCCGTCCCGGCCGACCCCCAGCCCCACGGTGGCCCGGCACAGGTGCCGGCGGCCCGCCAGGCAGTTGCGGCACTTGCCGCACACCAGGTGGCCCTCACCGCTCACCCGGTCCCCGACGGCGATGTCGGTGACGTCGCGCCCGGTCTCGACGACCTCGCCGACGAACTCGTGCCCGACCACGAGCGGGGTGCGGATCGACTGCTGGGCCCAGCCGTCCCAGGCCCTGATGTGCAGGTCGGTGCCGCAGATGCCGGTGCGCAGCACCTTGATCAGGACATCGCCGGGGCCGATGGCCGGCTCCGGGACGTCCGCGAGCCACAGGCCGGGCTCCGCCTTCTGTTTGACCAGCGCCTTCACCGCTACGGCTCCTGGGGGTGAGTCCCGGCTCCGGGCGTGCCGAAGGAGCCCCTGGGCCGGGAGAGGAGTGGAATCGCACAGCAATCTGCCGGACGCCGGCCGCATGGTCCATCGAGGATTTCTTAAGCGCCGCCTCAGCTTTCCTTCACGCCCTCACCTGTCCCCGCGGGAATCCGGGGCGGTCAGCAGGGCGGCAGGCCCTCCCGGCCCTCCAGCCGGGCGACGAGTTGCGCGGCGTGATCCTTGATGGCGGTCAGGCCCGGCTTGCCCCAGGGCCGCGGTTCGACGTCGGCGACACTGACAGTGCCCAGCACCAGGCCCGTGCCGTCGATGAGCGGTGCCCCCAGATAGGAGCGGACTCCGAACTCGTCGACCACCGGATTGCCCGCGAACCGCGGGTAGTCCCCGACGTCCTCCAGGGCCAGGGCCTTGCGACGCGCCACCACATGGGGGCAGAAGCCGTGGTCGCGGGGCAGGGCACGGCCGAGGCGCGGGCTGCTGCCGTCGCTCCGCACGACCGGCGCGACGGCCGGGACGTGCAGGCCCGCGTAGAACTGCCCGTGCTCGTGAGGGAAGTTGACCATGGCGTACGGAGCCCCGGTGAGCTCGGCGAGACGGTACGCGAAGGCGTCGAGGACGGGTTCGGGGCGCTCCCCCAGGCCCATCCCGCGCAGTCGGCGAGCGCGAGTGGGGGCCTCCGTGTCCTCGGGTGTGAGCAGTAGACGACCGGCCGGGCGCGGCGGGTCGTAGCTCATGGGCGTGCTCCCGGAGTGTGGGCATGTGTCATATACGGTCTCCCTGAGGGGTGTTGGGGGATCACATGTGGGCGCCGTACCCCGTCGTGGGGGCGGGCGTGTGGGCGATGAGGTGGCGCACCAGGGTCAGCAGGGTCTGGACCCCTGAGCTGGAGATCCTGGCGTCGCAGCACACGACGGGGATCTCGTCGGACAGGTCGAGGGCACCTCGTACCTCCTCGGGGTCATAGCGGTAGGCGCCGTCGAACTCGTTGACGGCGACGATGAAGCCGAGGCCGCGCTGTTCGAAGAAGTCGACGGCCGCGAAGCACTCCTGCAGGCGGCGGGTGTCGGCGAGGATGACCGCACCGAGCGCGCCCTCGCACAACTCGTCCCACATGAACCAGAAGCGTTCCTGGCCGGGTGTGCCGAACAGGTACAGCACGTGTTCCGGGTCGAGCGTGATGCGGCCGAAGTCCATGGCCACGGTCGTCTCGACCTTGTTCTCGATGCCGTCGAGGTTGTCGGTCGCGGCGCTGACGGTGGTGAGCAGCTCCTCCGTGCTGAGCGGCGCGATCTCGCTGACCGCGCCGACGAAGGTCGTCTTGCCCACGCCGAACCCGCCCGCCACCAGGATCTTCAGCGCGGTGGGAAACGGGTCCGAGCCGTGGCCGGGTCCGCCGGCGTGGTCAGAGCTGTCGTCGTAGTCCATCGAGCACTGCCTCCAGAAGAGCCCGGTCCGTCGGGTTGTGGTGGAACGCGGGGGGCTTGGTGGTCAGCGCCCCGCAGTCGACGAGGTCCGCCAGCAGCACCTTGGTGACGGCCACCGGCAGTTTCAGATGGGCGGCCACCTCGGCGACCGCGACGGGCACACGGCACCGTTCGAGCGCCTGCGCGTGTTCGGGGCCGAGGTAGCCGAGGGGGGTCGCCCCGGTGGCCATCACCTGCGACACGAGGTCGAGTGCGACGGTGGGACGGGTACGGCCGTTGCTGACCGTGAACGGGCGCACCAGCCGCCCGGCCGCGTCGTCGAGCCAGGGCCCGTCACCGGCCGCCGTCACGCTCAAGGCCTCATCGCCGGAGATTCGACGGACTGCCGGGGAGCGGTCACCAGGTAGGGGCGGACGCTCTTGACCAGCATCGCCATCTCGTAGCCGAGCACGGCCGCGTCGGCCTCCCGGCCGGCGAGCACGGCCAGGCAGGTGCCCGAGCCGGCGGTGGTGACGAACAGCAGGGTCGAGGCGAGTTCGACGACGACCTGCCGGACGTCGCCGCCGTCGCCGAAGCGGACCCCGGCGCTGCGACCGAGGGAGTACAGGCCGGAGGCCAGGGCGGCCATGTGGTCGGCACTGTCCGGGTCGAGGCCGTGCATCGACTTCACGAGCCCGTCGCAGGACAGGAGCACCGCGGCGGTCGTGTGCGGTACGCGCTGCACGAGGCCGCTCATCAGCCAGTCGAGATCGGATACGTGGGCGGTCGGCGCATCGCTCGCCATGGTGGATCGACTCCTTGGGGTACGAAGGTCTGCGGGAGCGCTGGGGGTGGGGGTGGAAACGGGGGTGGTCATCCGGCGGGTGCGCTCCCGTTGTGCCGGGTGGTGGTGTCGCCGTGGTCGGGGCGGGGCCGGGTGGCCCGGGTGGTCGAGGGGGACAGCTCCGTGGGGAAGGCCTCGAGGTGGACCGGCCGCACGGGGATCGGGTCCCTGTGGGGGGACTCCCTGGGGGTCGGGTCACTGTGGGTCGGGTCCGGGGGTGTGGGGCCCGTGGGTGCCGGGTCCCTGGGTGGGGGGTCCCTGGGTGGGGGGTCGGTGTGGGCCGGGTCCGTGTGGGACGGGTCCATGCGGGACGGGTCCGTGTGGGACAGGTCCGTGTGGGACGATCCCAGGTCGCCCCACTCCGTGTTCCCGGCCTCCATGTGCTGTTGGGCCTCGGCGAGGCTGATGCCGCGCTGGAAGGCGGCCATCAGACCGGGGTCGTGGCTCACGAGGAACTCGGGGTCCTGGCGCGGCGTCGGGCCGTCGCGCAGCTGCGGTGCGATGTGCTCCTGGGCGCGGCGGCGGGGCAGTTGGGGTTTGCCCATGGTGCCGCGCACGGTGCCGTTGCGGGGGGTGGGCGGCGCGGTCCCGTGCTCGGCGAGGGCGCGCCGGTCCTCGGGGCTGATCCCGGGCCGTGCCTCGGCCGGGGTGGGCCGTTCACGGCGGGCTCCGCGCACGGGAAGGGGGGCGGGGCAGCCGCTCTGTCCGGCCGGGTCGCGAACCGTTTCGGCCCCGTGCCGCTGCCCGCGGGGAAGGGCGGGGGACGCGAGCGGGTTCGAGGTTCGCGCGTCGGCCCCGGCCACGGATGCGGTCGGGAACCCGGACGCGATCCCTTCTTCCCGGGTCTGCTTGTCCCGGGTCTGCCCGCCGGTCCCGCCTTCGTCTCCGGCCCCGGAGCCGCCTCCAGGACCAGCACCGGCACCAGCCGAGAGCCGCCCGCTCTGCCTGTTCTGCCCACTTTGGCCGATCTGCCGGATCTGCGGCGGCCCCGCCTGCCCCATCGGCACGACCGCACGCTCCGCCCCCACCGTCGCCCCGCCCTGCGGCTCCGCTCCCCCGGGCGCCCCGGCCTCCGCCCCCAGCAGCGCCTGCGGCACGACGAGCACCGCCTGCACTCCGCCGTAGATGTTGGTCTGCAGGCGGACGGTGATGCCGTGCCGCCGGGCGAGCTGCGAGACGACGAACAGGCCGATCCGGCCGTCCGCGAGGAGCCGGGCGACGTTCACCTGGTCGGGGTCGGCGAGCAGGGCGTTCATCCGCGTCTGCTCCTCGACGGGCATGCCGAGGCCTCGGTCCTCGACCTCGACGGCGAGCCCGGAGGTGACGAGGCTGGCGCGCAGCAGCACCTGGGTGTGCGGGGCGGAGAACACCGTGGCGTTCTCGACGAGTTCGGCCAGCAGGTGGATCACATCGGCGACGGCGTGACCGCGCAGCTCCCCGTCGATCGGCGGGACGAGCTTGACCCGCGAGTACTGCTCGACCTCGGCGATGGCCGACCGCAGCACCTCGGTCATGGAGACCGGGTTGCTCCACTGCCGGCGGGAGACGGCCCCGCCGAGCACGGCGAGGTTCTCGGCGTGGCGGCGGATGCGGGTGGCGAGGTGGTCGACGTGGAAGAGCCCTTTGAGCAGGTCGGGGTCCTCCATCTCGTTCTCGAGCTCGTCGAGGATGGAGATCTCGCGGTGCACCAGTGACTGCAGGCGCCGGGCGAGGTTGACGAACACCTCGAGCTTCTGTTCACTGCCCGCCTGGCTGGAGAGCTGCGAGGCCTGGACGACGGCGGTGACGGCACCGTCGTGCGCGCGGGCCAGGTCGCCGGCGAGGAGGTCGAAGTCGTCGGCGTCCTCGGCGGGACCGCCGGACCGGCTCGGCGGACTGTGCTGCGGCGGACCGTCGCCGCGGCGCAGCGTCTCGACCAGGGCGCGCAGATCCGCCTCGCGCCGCGCGGTGGTGCGGCGCAGGGCGCCGAGGCGGTCGTGCACGGACCGGGCGGCCCGGTTGGCGGCCACTGCGGCGACGGCGATGCCGACGAGGGCCACCGAGACCGCGCCGCCGAGCACGGCCCACAGGGTGAGCCCCGGCCGTACCCCGGTGGACCGGACGGTGAAGAGGACGGCCGCGCAGCCGCTGAGGGCGACGGCGACGGGCGGCAGTACGGCGATGCGCAGCAGCTGGGAGCGTATATGGGTCTCGGGAAGCGCGGGTGCGGTGCGGGCGGCCGGCCGCCCGTGCCGCCCGCCCTCACGGCGGTCTGCGCGTGCGGCCGGGGCGCGGAGGTGAGACATCGGCGTCCTCGTACTGGTCCGTCGGGCCGGGGTGCCTTGGGGGCTCGCGGGGGTGCGTCCGGGCTCACGCGGCCGCCTCCGCGCGCCCCGGGCCGTCCGCCCGGCCTCACCCGGCTTTCGCCCCGTACCGGCGTGACCGGGATCGGTGTGCTGACCCGGGCCGGAGGTCACGGCGGCACCGGTGCCGGCGTCGGTGGTACGCGGGCAGCGGGAATCCCCGTCGCGTCGACTCCCTCGTCCGCCTTGCGCCTGCACGTGCCGGCCCCCGCTCCCTGATCCGCCTGTTTCCCGACGGCCACTGACAGTAGTCGCCAGCGCATCATGTGCGGTGGGCAGTTGACAAACTCATACGCTGAGCGTCCCGCTCTGGTATGAGGTCTCGCACGACAGAGCGATAACTCACTCATGGATCCGACCACGAACGACAGCCGTTCGATCCAACCTGGTCAGAAGCGGTCATACGCCGACGGCGAGGGCCGGGGAGCCTCTCGCCCCCGGCCCTCGCCGTCCCTCCGCCGTACGTCCCGAGTCAGCCCGCCGGGAGTGTTTCGGGGCTCTCGGTGCTCTGGCCGGCCCGCCGTCCGCCGTCACTCACCGTGTCGGTCTGGGCCATGGCTGCCCGGTCCGAGACGGTCTTGATCGTGGCGTCGGAGACCGCTTCCGCGGCCGGACGCCCGCGCGCCGGTGCGAGCGCCACCCCACGCCACCACGGCTCGGAAGGGACGGCCCCGCCCGTGGGCTCGAAGGGCTCGCCGGGCCGGGGCAGGGCGACCCGGGCGCCCACGGTGCGGGCGGCCTCGTGGGTCCCCTCGCCGGGTTCCGCCCACGGGTGCGTGGCCAGGTTGAAGGTGGCCCAGTGAATCGGCAGCATCGGCCCGTGCTCCGGCCCGCCCTGCAGGTCGAGGTGGGCGCGCATGCCCTCCTCGGGGGTCATGTGGATGTCGGGCCAGAAATCGGAGTACGCGCCGATCTGGATCATCGTGGCGTCGAACGGCCCGTGTGCGGCGCCGATCTCCTTGAAACCGTCGAAGTAGCCGGTGTCGCCGCTGTGGTAGATCCGGTGCTCCTCACCGGCTACGACCCAGGAGGCCCACAGGGTGTGCTGGGTGTTGCGCAGGCCCCGGCCGCAGAAGTGCCGGGCCGGGGTGGCCGTCAGGGTGAGGCCGCCGATCTTCGTCGACTCGTGCCAGTCCAGCTCGCGCAGCCGGCCGGCGGACACGCCCCAGTGCTCCAGGTGCGCGCCGACGCCGAGCGGGACGGCGAACAGCGTGTCGGTGCCGGCCAGCGCCTTGATGGTGGGCATGTCCAGGTGGTCGTAGTGGTCGTGCGATATGACCACGACGTCGACCGGGCCGAGCGCGGCCAGCGGCAGGGGCACCGGGTGCAGCCGCTTGGGACCGGCGAAGGCGAGCGGCGAGCAGCGCTCGCCCCACACCGGGTCGAACAGGACGCGCCGGCCGTCCATCTCCGCGAGCACGCTGGAGTGCCCGATCCAGGTCAGCCGCAGGCCCGTGGCCGGGGGCCGGGCGATGTCGGCGAGGGTGGTGGCGTGCACCGGCACGGTGCCCTTCGGGACGCGGCGGGGCCGTGTCTCCTTGTCGAAGAAGGCCTTCGCGAAGTCCAGGGCCGAGCCCGAGGGGCGGGTCCGCGCGGGGCCGCCGGGGTTCTGGAAGACCCCGTCCTTGAAGTGGGGCGATCTGCGGACGCGCGCCATGCGCTCACCGTCCGGGTCCGCGCCGAACGCCCCGGGCTGCAGCGCGCGGAGCCCGGAGCTCAGGGTACGGAAACCGGCCACGGTACCTCCAGGTCGAGTCGGTCAGGCTTTCCATTATGGTCGGACCCTCCGACACCACTGGGTCACGGATGTCCCGCCGGGGGGACACTGACCGACGATTCAGCGACCCGGCGGCGAAGGAGCCCGTATGGTCGGCCCCCTGATGTCCCTGACCTGGACCGATCACCTCACCGGCCGGCAGGGCTTCCTGGTCGTGGACCGGCTGGTGCGCGGTGTCGCCAGCGGCGGGCTGCGGATGCGCGCGGGCTGCACCCTGGACGAGGTGACGGGCCTGGCCCGCGGCATGACCATGAAGGAGGCCCTGCACTACGACCCCGCGAGCCGCTACGTCCCGCTCGGCGGCGCCAAGGGCGGCATCGACTGCGACCCCCGGGATCCAGCGGCGTACCCGCTGCTGGTGCGCTACCTGCGCGCGATGCGGCCGTACCTGGAGAGCTGCTGGACGACGGGCGAGGACCTGGGGCTCACGCAGGACCTGGTGGACCGGGCCGCCGCCGAGGCGGGGCTGGTCTCCTCGATCCAGGCCGTGTATCCGCTGCTGGACGACGAGGCCGAGGCCCGGCGGCGGCTCGCGGACGCGTTCGCGGTCGAGGTGGACGGCATCGGGCTCGACGGGCTGGCCGGCGGCTGCGGTGTCGCCGAGGCGGCCCTCACCGCCCTGGACCGGGCCGGGGTGCCGCACTCGGGGACACGCGTCGCCCTCCAGGGGCTGGGCACCATGGGCGGGGCCACCGCGCGGTTCCTCACGCGCGCGGGGCTGACGGTCGTGGCCGTCGCCGACCTCAAGGGCACGATCGCCAACCCGGCGGGCCTGGACGTCGAGGCGCTCCTCGCGGCGCGCGACGCCCACGGCACCGTGGACCGCGCCGCCCTGCGGCCCGACGACCGCGAACTGCCGGGCGACGCCTGGCTGTCCGCCGACGCGGACGTGCTGGTTCCGGCGGCCGTGTCGTACGCGATCGACGCCGGGAACCAGCAGCGGATCACCGCCCGCTGGGTCGTCGAGGCGGCCAACATGCCCGTACGGCCGGAGGCGGAGCTGCCGCTGGCCGCGCGCGGTGTGACCGTGCTGCCGGACGTCGTGGTCAACTCCGGGACGAACGCCTGGTGGTGGTGGACGCTGTTCGGGGACATCGGCGCCGACGCCGGGGAGGCGTTGGCGCACACGCGCCGCTCGATGCGGGCCCTGGTCGAGCGGATGCTGGCCCGCGCGCAGGCCGACGGGACGACCCCGCGGGCCGCCGCCCACGCGATCGCGGCGGACCTGCTGCCGGTGATCGCGGAACGGTTCGGCTGGTACCGCTGAGGCAGCGGCGGACCGGCCGGATCCGCACGTCGGCAGGAAGCGGCGCGTAGGTAGGGTGACGGAGTGACGAGAGTCCGGTTGAGCGTGGCGGAACGGCGCGGGGAACTGCTGCGGGCCGCCGTCGAGCAGATCGAGGCCCGGGGCGTGGCCGCGGTCAGGATCGCCGACGTCGCCTCGGCGCTCGGGGTGAGCAACGCCCTGGTGCTCTACCACTTCGCGTCGAAGGAGCAGTTGGTCGCCGCGGCCTTCCGGCACGCCGCCGAGGCCGACCTCGCGCACCTGCGCAAGCTGCTGGGCCGCCGGACGTCGGCGCTGCGGCGGCTGCGGTCGGCCGTCCGCTGGTACGCCCCGACCGGCCAGGCCAAGGGCTGGCGGCTGTGGATCGAGGGCTGGGCGGCGGCCCTGCGCGAGCCCGCGCTGCGGGAGGTCACCCAGGACCTCGACCGCCAGTGGAAGGCGGCCCTGGCCGAGGTCATCGCGGAGGGCGTCGCGGCGGGCGAGTTCCACTGCCCGGACCCGCAGGCCACGGCCCTCCGCCTCACCGCGTTTCTCGACGGCCTGGCCGTCCAGTTGACGTCCTACCCCGGGGCGGTGCCGCGAGCTCGCGCCCAGCAGTGGCAGGAGGAGGCCCTGTCACGCGAACTGGGTTTGCAGTCGGCCCCCTTGCCCCGCCCATGAGCAGCCCGGCGTAGGTGCCAGGATCGGGGCGATGCGCAATTCGGCACAACGGGGTGCCGCCGCGCCCACCCTCCCCCAAGCTCTCGGCTTCGCTCGAGCAGGGGGACCCCGTCGCCCCTGACGGCACGCATGCCCACAGCCGGGCGGGGGCGCGACGCGCCCGCAGTCGCCGGACGACTACGGGGGGCGTCGTTCGCATCTGGGCGGAGCTACGACGTGCCCGCGGCCACCCGACGGCACAAGAGGACGGCACCACCACGCGCCCGCAGCCACCCGACGACGCAAGAGGACGGCACCACCACGCGCCCGCGGCCACCCGACGACGCAAGAGGACGGGGCCACGACGCGCCCGCACCCGCGTACGGCGAGCAGGGGACGTGTCGGGGGGTGTCCGCCCGCAGCGGTCGGCGCGTCAACGACCAGTCAGTCGGCGTCCGACCCCATCGCGCCGTTCCGAGGACGGACACCCCCCGGCGCGGCCCCGACCCACCACCCGGCGTCAGGCGCTACGCGCACCCCCCACCCACCCCGCGCAGGCCGCCGCAGGCACCCCGCCCCACCGCCGGAGGCACCCGCCCACCGTCACGCCACCGAAGCGATCCGCATCCTGATGTCGTCCGGCGACAGCGCCCCCTTGGCCGTCACATGGTCCCCCGACGACTCCCCGCGCAGCCGGCGCCCGATCCACGGCACCAGGAACTCGCGTGCCCAGTGGACGTCGTCGCGCCGGATGTCGAGGGTGCCGCGCGGCGGCAGCGGAGGCCACACCTGCTCGGGGTCGGCCGGCACCTCGAGCCCGAGCACCTGGCCCGCACGGAGCGCCACGCGCGTGTGCCCCTCGGGCGACAGGTGCAGCCGGTCGGAGTCCCACGCCCTGCGGTCCTGGACACTGCGCAGGGACCACAGGTCGAGCACCGGGCAGCCGTACCGGTCGGCGATGGCCCGGACATGCCCGTTGTACGTGGCGATCTTGCCCCGCAGATGCTTGAGCACGGGCACGCCACGGGTGTCGAACCCGGTCGTCACCATGACCGTGCCGGCCACGGCGGTGAGCTGGACCAGGGCCCGCTCGAAGCGCCCGGCCACCTCGTCCGGGTCGGTGCCGGGCCGGATGATGTCGTTGCCCCCGGCGCAGAACGAGACGAGGTCCGGGGCCATCTCGACGGCCCGCGGAACCTGGTCCGCCACGATCTGGTCGAGGAGTTTCCCGCGCACGGCGAGGTTGGTGTACCGGAAGTCGCCCTCGGGCCTGCGGTCGGCGAGCAGGACGGCGAACCGGTCGGCCCAGCCGACGAACGCCCCGTCGGGGCCGGGATCACCGACGCCCTCGGTGAAGCTGTCCCCCACCGCCACGTACGACCCGATCACTGCTCTGCTGTCACTCTTCGAATCGTCTGCCACAGCCGCTCATGATTCACCTTCCAATGTGACTTACGCGACCGTAGGAAGGGGTTGACGAGTGGTGAGATAAGCCACTCCCCAAGCGTTCGCCAACTCCGGAATACGCAGCTTGTCAGGGATGTTTCGGGGTGAGCCGCCAGACCCGGAATCCGGTGATCCGGAAATGGCTCCACACCGTCCGGAAGGCGAAGTGGCCGCCCGTGTAGGGCTGCGGGTCGGTGTGGTCGAAGACGAGCCGCCCGTTGTTCCACCACCTGACCGTGGATCCGTCGGAGACGATCCGGACCCGGTTCGGCTCGTTCGGGACCAGCAACGGCTCGGTGTAGTCGTACACCAGGGGGCGGACGCCGGGCTCGCCGACGTAACGGCGCAGCCGGGTCGTGGTGTTGTAGTTGGCTCCGTAGCCGGCGTAATACATCGCGAGGTGGTCGTACTCGGCGAGGGCGCCACCGCGTGGTGTGGCGAAGAGATCGTCCGGGGAGCGGACGTCGGTCGCGTTCCAGAAGTTGTTGAGGTCCGAGACCCGGTCGTTGACCCCGCCGGCGGAGACGGGCGTGGCGGTGTACTCGAGGACGTACGGCCCTTCGAGCCGCCGTGTGAACCACACGGTCGCCCCGCTCGGTACGTCGATCTCCAGCACGCCGCGGGAGGCGGTCACGGTGCCGCCGTCCTGGAGTTCGGTCACCCACTGCGTGAGGCCGTGGCGGAAGTCGTCGTGGGCGATGAGACGGCGGTGACGGGGCTCGGCGTGCGCGGTCGCCGCCGGGGCGAGCGCCGCCAGGGCGGCTCCGGCTGCCAGGGTGGTGAACGCTCTGCGGGTGGTCGGCACGGGACACAGCTCCTCGGGATCCGTCTGGAAGCTCCAGAAAGCGCTTGCACTCCGGTCGGGATCACTCTGTCCCAACTGCCGCCCGCTGTCGATCCCTTGGGGATCGGCGGAGGCGCACGCGACCGAAGGCCGGACCCGGGAATCGGGGTCCGGCCTTCGGTCGCGTGTCAGGCAGGTGGTGCTGTCGGCCGGTCAGCCGACGGAGACGCCGTGCGAGCGCAGGTAGGCGACCGGGTCCACGTCCGAGCCGTAGTCCGGCGTGGTGCGGATCTCGAAGTGCAGGTGCGGACCGGTGACGTTGCCGGTCGCACCGGACAGGCCGATCTGCTGCCCGGCGGCCACGGTCTGGCCGGCCGAGACGGAGAGCTGGGACAGGTGGGCGTACTGGGCGTAGCTGCCGTCGGCGAGACGGATGACGACCTGGTTGCCGTACGCGCCGCCCCAGCCGGCGGAGACGACCGTGCCCGCGCCGACGGCCTTGAGCGAGGTGCCGGTCGGGACGACGAAGTCGACACCGGTGTGGTAGCCGCTGGACCACATGCTGCCGGACATGCGGTACGGGGTGCCGACGGTGGCACCGGCCACCGGGGAGCTGTAGCCGCTGGAGTTGCTCTCCGCCGCGGGCTTGGCGGCCGGCTTGGCGGCGGCCGGCTTCGCGGCGGTGTCCGCCTTCGCGGACGACTCGGAGGAGGAGGACGGCTTCTCGGCCTGGCGCTCGGCCGAGGCCTTCGGCGCGGACGGCGCCTTGGGCGCGCTCGTCGCCGCCTTCTTGCCGAGGGAGAGCTTCAGGCCCGGGTGGATCAGCGACGGGTCGTCGCCGACGGCGTCCCGGTTGTCCGAGTAGAGCTTCTTCCAGCCGCCGCTGACGTTCTGGTCGTCGGCGATCTTCGCGAGGTAGTCGCCGGCCTTCACCGTGTAGGTGCGAGCGCCCGTGGCCTTTTCGGCGGCCTTCTTCTCGGCGGCCGGAGCGGACTGGACGGCCTTTTCCGGAGCCGACTGGCCGGTGGCGGCGTGGGCTCCGGCGGCCCCCATGAGCGGAAGGGCGAGAGCGGCCCCGCCGGTTCCGGCGGCGGCGATGGAGCGGGTGAAACGCTGGGTCTTGGGGCGGCGGTGCTTACCCTTCGCGGGCATGGCGAATTCCTCTCCGTCGCCTGCGAGGTGAGCTGTCGGGTGCGAGCTGGAGATGCCCGGCCGCGCCGAGGCGCGGCTTAACCCCAAGCCGTTCCGGGAACCGGAACAGGCGTCTTACCTGTGGGTCCCCCGCTCCTGCCGTACGTCGGGTCAGTGTGTGGGGCTCCGGGCGGCGGCAGGATTAGGCGTCCGTCCGGATGGGTGTGGAACGTAAGCGACCAAGACGCAATGGGACAAGCTTGCGGTTTCCTGTGACGGCTTTTTTCTTGACGCGTCGGCACATTCGCCGTCACCGAGCGTGGATCAGCGATCTCCCGCTTTGCTCAACCACCCTGAATATCGCCAGAATTACGTGAACATGGCGACAACGCATCGTCACGAATATGACGATGGTCACGCACCCCGATCTCATCTTCTTTACGATCGGGGCACGTTATGGCGAAAGGATGGGAAACACTCCATTCGGACAGAAGGGCTACTTCCGCTTAAGGCGGACGACGGTGGCGTCCAGGTCCCCGTGCAACCCGACCCGCAGTCCGTGATGCCGCAGCACGGCACCCCGGTGAACTTCGCCCGTTTCGAGGCATTCGTACGTTGCTGCCGGGTCGATGCCGCGCAGCCTGAGCGCCGGCACGGGCTCGCCGTAGCGCTGCGCCTGGAGCCAGGCGAGGACGACGGTCTCGTCACCGAGGACGTACTGCACCGCACTGAGGCCGCCCTCCGGGGGCCTCAGCCGATACAGGTCGCCGCGCTGCACCACGGGCCGGATCTCCTTGTAGAGCCCCACCCACTGCCGCGCCTCGGCGAGTTCCTCCTCCGTCCACTTCGTGAGGTCGCCGCCGACGCCGAGCACCCCGGCCATGGCGCTGACGAACCGGAACCGCAGGGAGCTGGCCCGGTGGTTGAGCATGGCGTTCGGACTGTCGGTGACCCAGGCGGCCATGACCCGGGCCGGGTGGATCTGACTGAATCCGTGCTGGATGGCGAGCCGGTCGAGCGGGTCGGTGTTGTCCGACGTCCACACCTGGTCCGTGCGGCTCAGCACCCCGAGGTCGATCCGCCCGCCACCGCCCGAGCATGACTCGAAGGCCACGCCCGGGTGCGCGGCCCGCAGCCGGTCCAGCAGGGCGTACAGGCCACGGACGTGGTCGACCCACAGCCGCTGCGGGTAGGGGTCCTCCGGCCAGCCGGCGTCGGTGAAGCAGCGGTTGAAGTCCCACTTGACGTAGTCGATCGGAGCGCCGGAGAGCAGCCTGTCGAGCTGCTCCCACAGGTACTCCTGGACGTCCTCACGGGCCAGATTGAGTACGAGCTGATTGCGGAACTCCGTCCGCTTTCGTCCCGGTTGGTACTGCACCCAGTCGGGGTGCGTACGGTACAGCTCGCTGTCCGGATTGACCATCTCGGGCTCGACCCAGATCCCGAACCGCATGCCGAGGCCGTGCACGTGGTCGGCGAGCGGCCCCAGCCCGCCGGGGAAGCGGTCGGGGTTCGGTGTCCAGTCGCCGAGCCCGGCCCGGTCGCTGGTGCGCGCCCCGAACCAGCCGTCGTCCACCACGAACAGCTCGACCCCCATGGCCGCCGCCCGCTCGGCCAGCACCCGCTGCTGCTCCTCGGAGATGTCGAACTCGGTGGCCTCCCAGGAGTTGAACAGCACCGGCCGGTCCTGGCCGGCGTCCGGGATCACGTGGGCCCGCTGGTAGGCGTGCCAGGCACGGCTCGCCCCGCCGAAGCCGCCGTCGCTCCAGAGCCCGGCGAAGACGGGGGTCGTGTACGACTCCCCCGTGCCCAGCGTCAGCAGGCCCGAGTCGTCGTAACCGGCGCCGCCGGTGATCTGCACGCGTCCGTCCGGGAGCTGTGCCACGGCGATCCGCCAGGACCCGGACCAGCCGAGGGCGCAGCCGTAGACCTCGCCGCGCTCCTCGGTGGCGTCGGTGTCGAGGGCGACCCACGGCAGATGCTGGTGGGAGGTGTGGCCGCGGCGGCTGCCGATGACCTTCTCCCCGTGGGTGAGGGCCGAGCGCGTCAGCCGGGACTCGGCGCCCCAGCGGCCGTGCAGCTGGGACAGCCGCCAGCTGTCGCGGTCCGGGAGGGTCCAGGTGGCGGAGTCGGCGCGGAGCACCTCGACCGCCGGCCCCTGGTTGTCCAGGGTCACCCAGCGCTCGACGACATCCGCCGAGGAGCGCATCCGGTAGTGCAGCGTGACGGCCAGGCCGCCGTCGCGAAAGCGGAGCCTCAGCTCGCCGTCCTCGGTGTCATGCCCTTCGTAGACCCACTCGGTGCCGCGCCGCTCGCCCGTGCGGACGGACAGGGCAGGCCGGACGAAACGGGGGCCGCCCTCGACCGGGTACTCCTCGCGTCCGTCGAGCGGGGACTCGAAGGGCCAGTAGTCCGGCAGCGGCCGGACGGCGAGGGCCTCGGCGTCGGCGAGGCCAAGACGGGGGCCCCAGTGCAGGTGCAGCAGCTCGTCGTGATCGGTGACATGGACGGCGTAGCTGCTGGCCGGCCCGGAGAGCACCCACGTACGACCGTCTTCGGAGATGTCCAGCATCAAGGCCTCACAGATTCGAACAGGCCCGACCAGGTGCGATCAGGCAGCAACATCATCGAGGGCTGTGGGGGCCCGGGGCAACGCCTGCGGACAACTCATGGCCCCAGGCAGGCATGTCGTATCGTCGAGTGATGCCCGTCGACGAGCCGCGTCGGTGGCGCCGAAGGGGAGGAGCCCTCGTGACGCAGCAGGTCCCGTCGACCGAGCCCGAGCTGGCCGGAGTGCGCAACTTCCGTGATGTGGGCGGACTGCCGACCGTCGACGGACGGCGGCTGCGGCAGGGCGTGCTGTTCCGCAGCGGCCACCTCGCCCACGCGACCGGGGAGGACGCGGCGTTCCTGACCACCCTGGGCCTGCACACGATCTTCGACTTC
Source organism: Streptomyces sp. NPDC033136 (assembly GCF_055578235.1). Classification (NCBI taxonomy): domain Bacteria; kingdom Bacillati; phylum Actinomycetota; class Actinomycetes; order Kitasatosporales; family Streptomycetaceae; genus Streptomyces; species Streptomyces sp. NPDC033136. Next base: position 378,894 of record NZ_JBVIPD010000002.1, on the reverse strand, counting down.
CGCAACGCGGCCGACCAGAAGCTCGAAGGCCCGGACGTCGAGCTGCCGGGCGTGCGCAATGTGAACCTGCCGCTGAGCGACCCCGCCGACGGCGCCGAGTTCTGGAAGATGGTCCGCGACGGCGACCTGGACCAGCTGCGCGCGATCCTCGCGGACGGCAAGGGCGCGGCCCGGATGATCGCCTCCTACCGCATGATCATCAAGGACCGCACCGCCGAGCACTCCCGGGTGCTGCACGCGCTCGCGGAGGACAGCGTCCCCGCGCTGATGCACTGCGCCGCGGGCAAGGACCGCGCGGGCCTGTCCGTGGCGGTGACGCTGCTCGCGGTGGGCGTCGAGCGCGAGGCGATCGTCGACGACTACCTGAAGTCGAACGCCAAGCACCGCCGCTACAAGGTGCACCGCACCAGCTCGCACGCCTCGGCCTACTCCCCCGAGGTCATGGAGTTGCTCAGCCCCCTCTTCGACGCCCGCGCCGAGTACCTGACGGCGGCCTTCGACACCATCGAGGAGACCTGGGGCGGTGCCGACGCCTACCTGGAGAAGGGGCTGGGGCTCACTTCCCAGGCCCGGGAGCGGCTGCGCGAGCGGCTCGTCGACTGAGGCGCCCCCGGCGGCTACTTCGCCCCCACCTCGAACAGCAGGTACACGAACGCGGCGAAGACATGCCCCAGCACGAGGTAGATGAGCAGCCGCACCCACAGGGCGCGGGGGAACCTCTCCTCCCTGCTGCTCATGACACGTCCCCAGGAGTGGGGACCAGGCAGAGGGCGGCCGTGGGGCTCTGCAGCAGGGTGTGGACGAAGAGCAGTTCGACGCCTTCGTGGTCCTCGGCGGCGATCCGGTGCGGGGTGAGCGAGTCGAAGTGGGCGCTGTCGCCGGCCTCCAGCCGGTGCGCGGCGTCCCCGAGCCGCAGCCGGCCCCGCAGCACATGGAGCCACTCCTCGCCGGGATGGACACGGACGATGTCGCCCTGGGAGCCGTACGGGACGTGGACCCGCAGGGCCTGCATCCCGCACACAGGCAAAAGATCCTCAGTGGAAGAACCCCGGTGAAAGACCACGGATGAAGACCACGGGTGAAGACCGCCGATGAGGGACGGAAGGCGGCTCAGCGGTTGGCGACCGCCTGCTTCACGAGCGTCCTGCCGAAGTCCCACACCAGCCCGCCGTTGTGCGCGTCGTCCATGACGGCCGTGAAGGCGTCGACGAACCGGTCCACCTCCCGCTCGCCGATGATCAGCGGCGGGATCAGCTTGATCACCTCCATGTGATCGCCGGAGACCTGCGTGAGGATCCGGTGCTTCCGCAGCAGCGGCACGACGACCATCTGCGCGAACAGTCCCTTGCGGGCGGCCTGGAGCATGGTCCAGCGGCTGCGCAGCTTGAGCGACTTCGGCCGGCCGAACTCGATGCCGATCATCAGACCCCGGCCGCGGACGTCGGCGAGCATCTCGTACGTGTCCGTCAGCGCCGCCAGCCGGGACCGGAGCTGTTCCCCGGTGGCCCGGACGCCCGCGACGATCTGTTCGTTCTCCATCACCGACAGCACCGCCAGGCCCGCCGCCATGGCCTGCGCGTTGGACCCGAAGCTCGCCGAGTGGACCAGCACCCGATCCATGGACGAGTAGACCTTCTTGAAGATCCAGTCCTTGCCGATCGTGGCGCCCACCGGCACATAGCCGCCGGAGAGCGCCTTGGCCACGCACACCAGGTCGGGCTCCACGCCGTCCTCGTGCTGGTAGCCGTAGAAGTCGCCGGTCCGGCCGAGGCCCGTCTGCACCTCGTCGGCGATGAGCAGCGCCTTGTGCCGGTGCAGCAGCTCCTGGGCGGCCCGCAGCCAGCCGGGCGGCCCTTCCAGGACGCCCTTGCCCTGGATCGGCTCGACGATCAGCGCGGCGACGTCGCCCGTCCTCAGCTCCCGCTCCAGCGCGTCGAGATCGCCGAGCGGGACGGCCGTGTCGGGCAGCAGCGGGGCGAAGCCGTCGCGGAAGCCGGACTCGCCGTTCACGGAGAGGGAGCCGGTGGTCAGGCCGTGGAAGGCGTGATCGCAGTACAGGACCCTGGGCCTGCCGGTGACGAACCGGGCGAACTTCAGCGCGCCCTCGACCGCCTCGGTGCCGCTGTTGCCGAAGAACACCCGGTCCAGGTGCGGGCTGTGCGCGAGCAGCTTCTCGGCCAGCAGGCCGGGCAGCGGCTGGCAGTCGAACCGGGTGAGGTCGGCGAGCCGGGCGTCCAGGACGTCGTGCAGCGCCTTGCGCACCACGGGGTGGTGGCGGCCGAGCCCCATCACCCCGAACCCGGCGAGCATGTCCAGGTAGTCGTTGCCGTCCGTGTCGTAGAAGTACGCGCCCTCGGCGCGCTCGTAGACCTTGTCGAAGCCGATGGTGTGCAGCATGCGCGGGAGCTGGTGGTTGAGGTACCGGGTGTGCAGCTCGTAGCGCTCGGCTCCGCGCTCGGCCAGCAGCTTGCCGAGATCGAACTCCCCGGCCCGCGACGACTCCGACGCGGATTCGGCGGTTGTCATTCCTGTGGCTCCTTGGACAGCTCTTCCTTGAGGGTCAGGCTCGCGCTGATCCGGCCGGCGACCTCGACCGGGGTCAGGCCGATGTCGGCGAGCACCTCGCCGCGCTTGGCGTGCGCGAGGAACTGCTCCGGGATGCCGAACTGCCGTACGGGCACGTCGACCTCGGCATCGCCCAGGGCCAGCGCCACGGCGGAGCCGACTCCGGCCGCCCGGCTGTTGTCCTCGACGACGGCGACCAGACGGTGTTCGGCGGCGAGATGGGGGAGCGCCGGGTCCACGGGCTTGACCCAGCGGGGGTCGACTACGGTGCAGCCGATACCGCGGGCCTGAAGCAGCTCGGCGGCCTGGAGGCAGACGGGCGCCATCACGCCCACGGCCACCAGGAGAACCCGCGGCTCCGCGGCACGGTGCAGCACGTCCAGTCCGCCCACCCGGTCGACCGCGGGGATGTCCGGTCCCACCGACTCCTTCGGGAAGCGGACCAGGGTCGGGGCGTCGTCGACGGCGACGGCCTCCCGCAGCTGGGCGCGCAGCTGGGCGGCGTCGCGCGGCGCGGCGATGCGCAGGCCGGGCACGACCTGGAGGACGGACATGTCCCACATGCCGTTGTGGGAGGCCCCGTCGACACCGGTGACACCGGCCCGGTCCAGGACGAAGGTCACCCCGCAGCGGTGCAGGGCCACGTCCATCAGGAGCTGGTCGAAGGCGCGGTTGAGGAAGGTGGCGTAGACGGCGACGACCGGGTGCAGGCCGCCGGTCGCCAGGCCCGCCGCGGACACGGCCGCGTGCTGCTCGGCGATACCGACGTCCCAGACCCGGTCGGGGAACCGCTCGGCGAATCCGCCCAGGCCGACCGGGTGCAGCATGGCGGCGGTGATCGCCACCACGTCCTCCCGCTCCTCCCCGATCCGCACGATCTCGTCGCCGAACACGGAGGTCCAGGAGGGGGTTCCCGCCGGAGACAGCGGTGCGCAGGTCAGCGGGTCCATCACGCCCACGGTGTGGAAGTGATCCTCCTCATGGGCGAGAGCGGGTTCGTAGCCGCGTCCCTTCTCCGTGAGGCAGTGGACGAGGACCGGCCCGTGGAAGCGTTTCGCGCGCCGCAGCGCGGACTCCACGGCCCCGATGTCGTGCCCGTCGATCGGGCCGACGTACTTCAGGCCCAGGTCCTCGAACAGGCCCTGCGGGGAGAAGGCATCCTTGAAGCCCTTCTTCGCGCCGTGCAGGGCCTCGTAGAGGGTGCTGCCGACCAGGGGCGTGCCCTGGAGCACGTCCTTGCCCCAGGCCAGGACCCGCTCGTAGCCGTCGGTCGTGCGCAGCGCCGCGAGATGGTCGGCGAGGCCGCCGATGGTCGGGGCGTAGGAGCGCTCGTTGTCGTTGACGACGATGATCAGCGGCCGGTTCCTGGCGGCCGCGATGTTGTTCAGGGCCTCCCAGGCCATGCCGCCGGTGAGCGCTCCGTCGCCGATGACCGCGACGACGTGGCCTCTCTCCCCCTGCACCTGGCGGGCCTTGGCGAGCCCGTCGGCCCAGCCGAGGGCGGTGGAGGCGTGGCTGTTCTCGATGACGTCGTGCTCGGACTCGGCGCGCGAGGGGTAGCCGGACAGGCCGCCCTTGCCACGCAGCTTGGAGAAGTCCTGGCGTCCGGTGAGGAGTTTGTGGACGTAAGCCTGGTGGCCGGTGTCCCACAGGATGCGGTCGACCGGCGACTCGAAGACCCGGTGCAGGGCGACGGTCAGCTCCACCACGCCCAGATTGGGCCCCAGGTGGCCGCCGGTCCGAGCGACCGCGTGCACCAGGAACTCCCTGATCTCGTCGGATAGTTCCCCCAGTTCCGCCTCGGACAGCGCCTTCAGGTCGCGTGGTCCCCGGATGCTCTCCAGAATCGTCACGGTCGGGCCCCCTTCGGTTCCGTGCTGCTCAGCTCACGGTGACGGCGGGCTCCCCCGGCCCCACGCCGTCCTGCTCCATCTGCTCGGCGAGTTTCATCGCCTCGTCGATCAGCGTCTCGACGATCTTCGACTCGGGGACGGTCCTGACGACCTCGCCCTTCACGAAGATCTGCCCCTTGCCGTTGCCGGAGGCCACGCCAAGATCGGCCTCCCGCGCCTCGCCGGGACCGTTGACCACGCACCCCATGACGGCGACGCGCAACGGCACCTCCATGCCCTCGAGTCCGGCCGTGACCTCCTCGGCGAGCTTGTACACATCGACCTGGGCGCGTCCGCAGGACGGGCACGACACGATCTCCAGCCGGCGCTCCTTGAGCCCGAGGGACTGCAGGATCTGGATGCCGACCTTGACCTCCTCGGCCGGAGGCGCGGACAGCGACACCCGGATCGTGTCGCCGATGCCCCGGGACAGCAGCGCCCCGAACGCCACCGCCGACTTGATCGTGCCCTGGAAGGCCGGGCCCGCCTCCGTGACGCCGAGGTGCAGCGGGTAGTCGCACTGCTCGGCGAGCTGCCGGTAGGCCTCGATCATCACGACCGGGTCGTTGTGCTTGACGGAGATCTTGATGTCCCGGAAGTCGTGCTCCTCGAACAGGGACGCCTCCCACAGCGCGCTCTCCACGAGCGCCTCCGGGGTGGCCTTGCCGTACTTCTGGAGCAGGCGCCGGTCCAGCGACCCGGCGTTGACGCCGATCCGGATCGGCGTGCCGTGGTCCTTCGCCGCCTGGGCGATCTCCTTGACCCGGTCGTCGAACTGCTTGATGTTGCCGGGGTTGACGCGGACGGCCGCACACCCGGCTTCGATGGCCGCGAACACGTACTTCGGCTGGAAGTGGATGTCCGCGATCACCGGGATCTGCGACTTGCGCGCGAGGGTCGCCAGCGCGTCCGCGTCGTCCTGTGTCGGGCAGGCGACCCGGACGATCTGGCAGCCGGACGCGGTGAGTTCGGCGATCTGCTGCAGTGTGGCGCCGACGTCCGACGTACGGGTCGTCGTCATCGACTGCACCGACACCGGGGCCCCGCCCCCGACCGGCACCGGACCGACCTGGATCCGGCGCGACGCGCGCCGCTGCGCGACCGGCCGGACCGGCACCTCGGGAACGCCCAGCGGGACGGCGGTCATGGCGTCACTCCCGGTTCCCGGAGACCGTCTCGCGCATGGCGCGCAGGGACTCCTTCAGCGATCCCATGGTGGCGAGGACGGCGGTGGGCTCGTAGCCGCAGTGCGCCATGCAGTTGGCGCAGCGCGGGTCCTTGCCGCGGCCGTACTTGTCCCAGTCGGTCTCCTCGACCAGCTCCCGGTACGTCGGCACGTACCCGTCGCTCATCAGGTAGCAGGGGCGCTGCCAGCCGAAGAGCGAGTAGTTCGGGATCGCCCACGCCGTGCACGGGAAGTCGACCTTGCCCTCCAGGAAGTCCAGGAAGAGCGGGGAGTGGTTGAGCCGCCAGCGCCGCCGGTTGCCACCCGAGAAGGCCTTCTTGAACAGTTCGCGGGTCTGCTCCACGCCCAGGAAGTGCTCCTGGTCGGGTGCCTTCTCGTAGGCGTAGGCGGGCGAGATCATCATCTCGTCGACCTGGAGGTCGTCGTTGAGGAAGTTCAGCACCTCGATGATCGTCTGCGGGGTGTCGGTGTTGAAGAAGGTCGAGTTGGTGGTGACCCGGAAGCCGCGCCGCTTGGCCTCCTTGATCGCCTCCACCGCCTCGTCGAACACGCCCTCCTTGGCCACCGACTCGTCGTGCCGCTCACGCAGCCCGTCGATGTGCACCGCGAAGGCGAAATAGGCGGAGGGCTCGAACTTGTCCATCTTCTTGCGGAGCAGCATGGCGTTGGTACACAGGAAGACGTACTTCCGCTTGGCCACCAGCTGACGCACGATCTCGTCGATCTGCGGGTGCATCAGCGGCTCGCCACCGGCGATGGACACCATGGGGGCACCGGACTCCATGACCGCCCCCACAGCCTGGGCGACCGGCATCCGCTGCTTCAGCACCCCGGCCGGATGCTGGATCTTGCCGCATCCCTCGCACTTGAGGTTGCAGGCGAACAGCGGCTCCAGCTCGACGATAAGCGGGAACTTGTCCCGCCGGCGGAGCTTTTGCTCAGCCAAATACGTAGCGATCTTGATGGACTGTCGGAGCGGCATGGCCATCTGGCTCACCTCCTGGGGAGCAGCAAGGAACGGTGCCATTCGAAGAAAGCGGGAAGGACGGAGCGAAGGACGCGGAAAGCCGATATTCCACCGCGCACCGTGCCGATCCGGACGAGTTCATGCTCAGGAGCGTCCACGACCACCCGGACAGCCGCAACCGGGCGCTCGCCCGCGCGCACGGCGCTCAGGAGCGTGACCGCCGACTCCATGTCGACCGCGATCGCGCCGGTCGCGCGCAGGGCGGACCGTTCGGGACCGCGCACGACGTGGTCGGAGCCGGTGAGCGGCCCGGTGTGCACGGTCCGGCCGGGCACGGCGCGGGCCAGCGCCTTGACCAGCAGCTCCGCCCCCACACAGGGGATCGCGCCGCGCGGGTCCCGGGTCTCCTCTGCGACGACCAGGTCACCGGGGTGCATGCCCGGGGCGAGCCCCGCGCAGAAGCCGGTGGCGAGTACGGCGGCGTCACGCAGGGCCGGGTCGGCCAGCATCCGTGTGACGGCCCGCTCGGCCGCCGCCGGTCCCATCCCGGTCCGCAGGACGGTGACCGGACCGCCGGCACCGCCCCGGCCGCCCGCGCGCAGGGCGAACTGCTCGATGCCCAGCGCGCAGGCGATCAGCAGCGGGACCGGGGCGGACTGTGCGCTCATCAGCTCCCCTTGGCCTCGAAGAGCGGCGTCCCGGCCTCTGCGCTCCCCCGGGCCCCGGCGAGCGGCCTTCCGGTCTCGCCACCGGCCCCGGCCCCGGCGAGGGGCTTCTCGCTCTCCCTTCCAGTCCCGGCGAGCCGCCGCTCGCTCTCCTCGTCTCCCGGGAGTTTCCCGGCGAAGGGCTCTCCGTGCAGGTACCGGCCGAGCGCGGTGAGCGGGAACACCTGCCGGTAGAGGTGGTAGTTGATGGAGAAGTCCCATGGGAAGCCCGTCCCCGTGAAGTACGGCTCGTCCCAGGAACCGTCCTCCCGCTGGGTGGCGGCCAGCCACTCGATGCCGCGCTCGACGGCCTTGGAGTCCCGCTCCCCCGCCGCCAGCAGGGCCATCAGCGCCCAGGCCGTCTGGGAGGCGGTGGAGGCGCCCCTGCCGCTCCACTCCTTGACGTGCTTGTAGGACCTCAGGTCCTCGCCCCAGCCGCCGTCGTCGTTCTGCACCGACTCCAGCCACGCCACGGCCCGGCGGATCGCCGGGTGCGCGGCGGGGATGCCGGCGGCGGTCAGGGCGGGGATGACGGATCCGGTGCCGTAGACGTAGTTGACGCCCCAGCGCCCGAACCAGGAGCCGTCCGGTTCCTGTTCGGCCAGCAGCCACTCGATGGCGCGCCGGGTGCGCGGGTCGTGGGCGAGGCCCTCCACGGCGAGCATCTCGACGACATGTGCGGTGACGTCCGCGGAGGGCGGGTCGATGACCTCGCCGAAGTCGCAGAACGGCAGCCGGTTCGGGAAGGGGCTGGTGTTGTCGGCGTCGAAGGCGGCCCACGCGCCGTTCTTTGACTGCATGCCGAGCGTCCAGCGCATGCCGCGGACGACGGCCTTGTCGACCCGCTCCGGGTCGTGGTGGGCGATCCGGCGCAGCGCGAGGATCACTTCCGCGGTGTCGTCGATGTCGGGGTAGTTGTCGTTGTGGAACTCGAACGCCCAGCCCCCGGGCAGCAGCCCCGGCCGGCGCACCGACCAGTCACCGGGCCGGACGATCTCCTCGCCCAGCATCCAGTCGGCCGCCTTCACCAACTGCGGGTGATCGGCGGGCAGTCCGGCGTCGGCGAGCGCGATGGCGGCCAGGCAGGTGTCCCACACCGGCGACTGACAGGCCTCGATCATCCGGGCCCCGTCCTCGCGCCACACGGCGAACCGGTCCAGGGACGCGATCCCCTCCCGCATCACCGGGTGCTCCAGGTCGTAGCCGAGCAGGTGCAGCGCGATGATCGAGTACACGGCGGGAGGCTGGATACCACCCCAGCAGCCGTCGTTCTCCTGCCGCTCGATGATCCAGCGGGCGGCGCTGTTCATGGCGGCCCTGCGCAGTCCGCGCGGCGCGACCTTCCGCAGAGCGTGCAGTCCCTTGTCCAGTCGCTGGAAGGCACCGTCCCAGCTGAGCGGCGACGCTGGGGGCCTGACCGGGTTCGGGTGGTCCGGGTCGGTGTGCAGCTCGTCGAGCGGGAAGGGCGCGGGCCGTACCGGCCGCTTCGCGGAGACGACCGTCAGCGGGACGATGGTCTGCCGGGCCCAGCAGCCGAAGTCGTAGATGTTGAGCGGTACCCACTTCGGGAAGAAGATGAGTTCCGGCGGGAGTTCGGGCAGGTCCTCCCACTTCCACCAGCCGAACAGGGCCAGCCAGATCCGGGTGAAGACCCGGGCGGCGGCGATGCCGCCCCGGGCGCGGATCCAGGCCGAGGCCTTCGCCATGTGCGGGGCGCCGGGCGCGTCACCGGCCAGGCGCAGGGCGACGTAGGCCTCGATGGTGGCGGAGAGTTCGCCGGGGCCGCCGTAGAAGGTGCCCCAGGTGCCGTCCTCGCGCTGCTCGCCGCGGATGAAGAGCGCGGCGGCCTGTGTGGTCCTCTCGTCGCGGATACCGAGGAACTGACGGAGCAGCAGGTCCTCGGCGTCCATCGTGACGTTGGTCTCGAGGTCGCCCTTCCACCAGCCCTGGGCGTCCTGGCGCGAGAGCAGGAAGTCCGTGGCGCGCCGCGCGGCGCGGGCGGCGGATTCTGGTACCCCGGCCGCCCCGGGGGTGTCGGTGTCGCTGGCCGCGGCGGCGCGGGGTGGCAGGGCCCCGGTCCTTCCGTCGGTCGTCGCTGTCATGGCTTCCCCTTCGTGCAGTGGTGCAAGGTGTGCAGCTGCTGTGGGTCCGCCGTCGGCCGGTGCTCCGTGGTCTCTCGCGGCACCGGCCGGCGACTACGCGAGGGCTATTCGACCGATAGTGATCATCTCTTTCGTACGACGACGAAGTCCGCGAGTGCCGTGAACTGTGCCCGCACCCGGTCGGGCATGTCGACGGCGTCGAGGGCCTCGATGGCGGTGGTGTGCTGACGGCGTGCCTCGTCGGCGGTCCACTCGCGGCCGCCCGCCTCCTCGATGAGGGCGGCGCGGGCCGCGAACTCCTCCTCGGAGAAGTTCTCGAAGTCGCTGCTCTTGGCGTCGGCGGCGAGGAGCTCGCCGAGCCGCTCCGAGGCGGAGCCGCCGGCCGCGAGCGCGGCGACGACCGGCAGGGACTTCTTGCGCTGGCGCAGGTCGCTCCAGGTCTGCTTGCCGGTGGAGACCGGGTCACCCCAGATGCCGAGGAGGTCGTCCACGGCCTGGAAGGCGAGGCCCAGGTGGTAGCCGTACTTCTCCAGCGTGTCGGCGGTGGCGTCGTCGGCGCCGCCGAGGACGGCGCCGACGGAGCTGGCGCAGGCGAGCAGGGCACCGGTCTTGTTGCCCTCCATCTCCAGGCACTCCCCGACGCTGACGCGGTCGCGGTGTTCATAGGAGATGTCCTGGGCCTGACCGTCGATCAGGGCGCGGGTGGCGGTGGTCAGGCGGCGGGCGGCGCGGCCGGCCTCGACGGTGCCGAGTTCCAGGAGCACCTCGTTGGCCAGGGCGAACAGGGCGTCGCCGACGAGGATGGCCTGGGCGGGGCCATGCACCTTCCAGACCGTGTCGCGGTGGCGGCGCTGCTCGTCGCCGTCCATGAGGTCGTCGTGGAGGAGGGAGAAGTTGTGGACCAGTTCCACGGCGACGGCGCCGGGGATGCCGGTCTCGGGGGCGGCGGACATGACCTCGGCGGACAGCACCGCGAGGGCGGGGCGCACGGCCTTGCCGCCGTCGCCCTCGGCGGGCCTGCCCTGGGCGTCGATCCATCCGAAGTGGTAGGCGGCAACAGTGTCCATGGGAGGTGCCAGGCGGTCGATGGCCGCCCGCAGTACCGGTGTGGCCAGGGTCCGGCCGCGCTCCAGCAGCGCGGTCACGTCCACCGCCTCGGCAGTCTTCGAGGCCGGGGGCACAGTGGGCACAGTCTCTCCTCTTGTCGCGGTACCGGGGGTGCGGGGGCCGCCTGCCGCGCCGTGCCGATCGAGCGTCACGCCGCCTCCTCGAACTCGAAGAGGTGCTGCGGGCGGGGCCGGCCCAGGGCGTCCAGCACGGCGTCCGCCGCGCTCACACCACTGCGGACCGCACTCTCCATGGTCGCGGGCCACCCGGTGGCGGTCCACGCTCCGGCCAGGTACAGGCCGGATGCCTTGGTTCGGGCACCGGGCCTGAGGCGCCCGACGCCGGGGGTGGGAGCGAACGTCGCGGTGCGCTCCCGGGTGACGAAGAAGTCCTGCACCGCGGCGCCGCGAGTCAGCGGCAGCAGCCGCTCCAGCTCGGGCAGATACCGCTCGCGCAGCACCGCCACGGGCGCGTCGATCTCGTCCTGGGCCGCCGACTGCGACAGGGCGAGGTACTGCCCCGCCCGCAGCCCTGACGCCTCGGTCCGGTCGAAGACCCACTGCACCGGGCTGCCGAGGGCGGTGAAGAACGGCCGGGCGAGCACCTTGCGGTCGTACACCACATGGACGTTGAGGATCGGCGCGGTGCCGATCTCCAGTAGCCGTTCGGGCTTGTCGAGGGCGCCCGAGGGCAGCAGGTCGTGCGCCTCGCGCTGCGGTACGGCGAGCACCACCGCGTCGGCCTGCAGCGTCTCGCCGGGAACCCCGACGCTCCACCGGCCGTTCCCGGTGTCACGGAGGGAGGTGACGCGGGTACGGACCTCGGTGCGCACACCCGCGGAGTCGAGCGCGGCGCGGGCCAGCCGGTCGTGCAGCTCGCCCAGCGGGACCCGCGCCCAGCCGATGTCGGCCGCCCCCGGGTCGGACAGCAGACCGGTCTTGAACACCATCGCCGCGAGCGCCAGGGAGGCGTCGGAGGCGACCGCGTTGAGGGTGGCGACGCCGACCAGGTCCCACAGGGCCTCGACGGCGCGCGCGGACTGCCCGTGCGCGGCCAGCCAGCTGCCGAAGTCCTGCGCGTCCAGCGCCGGGTCGGTGGGGTCGAGCCCCTTGATCGCGAGCGCGGCCCGGCCCACCCTGGCGCGGTCGGCGAGCGAGAGATGCGGATAGGTGGCGAGGCTGCGCCCCAGATGGAGCGGTACGGGCAGCGCGTCGCGCCGCAGCCTGCCGAGCCGGCGCCCCGCGGCCCGCGCCACGTCCAGGACGGGTACGTCGAGCCGGTCCTGCAACGGGGCCAGGGCCGCGCCCTCGATGCGGTCGAGGAACCAGCGATAGGCGGTGCAGCAGCGCAGATACACGTGCTGGCCGTTGTCGACGGTGAGGTCGCCGCGCTGGAAGGAGAAGGCCAGGCCGCCGAGTCTCGGCCTGCCCTCCAGCAGGGTGACGCGCACTCCGGCGTCGGCGAGCGCGAGCGCGGTGGTGACGCCGGCGAGCCCGCCGCCCACCACGACGGCGTGCCGCCCGTCCGCGACCGGCCGGGACCGCGTGCCGTGGGACCGCGTGCCGTGGGTCATCACGCCCCCTCCTCTGCGCGGCGGGCGTGCTGCTCGAACGTCGCACGACCGGCCGTCTTGGTCAGGGACGCGGCCCCGCACCGGAGGGTTGCCCGCCGGTTGTCTCCGACGGGGCGGCCGGAAGGGGCGTCGTGGCCGCGCTCGGCCGCCGAGGTCGTGCGGGCGGGGCCGGGCGACCCGACACCGCCGACCGTGACGCGCCGTCGTGGGCGGACCGCGGGGAGCACCGGCCCGGTCTCCCGGCCGGCCTGCGGGGCGCACCGCACCACGCTCACGGACGCCGCCCGGCAGCAGAGGCCCGCACCCGTGCGGCGGGCGTGGGCCTGGTCGCCGGTGGCGTTTCTGTGGACCGGTTCGTTGGTCACGCACGCCTCCTGACGGTCCGTCGGGTCGCATGCCGGGCGTCGAGACCCGACAGGCCGCGCACGGCGACGTACGCCTTCTCCCGGCCGGGCAGCGAGACCCGGCCGCGCAGCACGGCCCCCGGGTCGCGTTCGATGCGGTCGAGGAGGCGGCGGTAGATGCCGGCCATGGCGGCGACACAGGCGCCGCTGCGCCGGTCGAGCATGGGAAGCAGGCGGTATCCCTCGGCGAAAAGAGCGCGGGCCCGCCGCACTTCGAAGTGCACGAGGCCCGCGAAGTCGGAGCCCTCCGGTGGCCGCGGCCCGCTGAAACCGGCCGAGCAGCCGAACTTGGCGAGGTCGTCGCCGGGCAGATAGGTACGCCCGCCCTCGGCGTCCTCGCGGACGTCTCTGAGGATGTTGGTGAGCTGGAGCGCGAGCCCCAGCGTGTCGGCGTACTCCGGCGCGCGGTCCACGCCACGCACCCCGGGTTCCGTGCCGAAGACGCCGAGCGACAGCCGCCCGATGGCGCCGGCCACACAGCGGCAGTAGACCTTCAGGTCGTCCCAGGTCTCGTAGGTCTCGCCGCGGACGTCCATCCGGACACCGTCGATGAGCTCGTCCAGGCCGCCGAGCGGGATCGGGAAGTGCCCGGCGGCGTGCGTGAGGGCGACGGCGACCGGGTCGGTGTCGTCCTCGTCGACCTCGCCCTGGCGGATCCGGGTGAGCAGCGCCCTGGTCTCCTCCAGGCGGGCGACCTTGACGTCGTCGGGGAGCGCGCCGTCGCCGATGTCGTCGACCCGCCGCGAGAACGCGTACAGCGCCGACATCGCACGGCGCTGGGACGTCGGCAGCAGCCGGATTCCGTAGGCGAAGTTCCGGGCCTGCCGCCCGGTGACGGCCTCGCAGTAGCTGTAGGCGGCGAGTACCGGTGCGGACGTGCGTGGTTCCGACGCCACGGTCCGGATCACCTCTCTCCTCGCAGAGTCACGCCCACCTCACGCAGCAACTGCACCTTCCCGGGCTTGGGCGGGCCGGGAAGTACGTCGAAATCGACGGCGGCGATCGCGCGGACGGCCGCCCTTCCCCCCGCCACGAACCCTGCGAGCAGCAACTTCAGCCTGCCGTGGACGCTACCCACCAGGGGGGCGCCTTCATTCAGGAGATCCCGGGCCCTTTGCGCTTCGTATGCGATCAGCGCACGGACCGACGCTCCGGCGGTTGCCGTGGCGAGATCCGCCTCCTGGACGTGAAAACGCTTCATGTCGGTGGCGGGCAGGTAGACGCGGTCGCGGCGGAGGTCCTCGGCCACGTCCTGGAGGTGCTCGACGATCTGCAGCCCGGTGCAGATCAGGTCGGAGCGGCGGATCCGCTCGGGGGTCGAGGTGCCTGTGACGGCGAGGACGAGACGGCCGACGGGATTGGCCGAGAGCTCGCAGTAGGCGAGCAGGTCGTCATAGGTCTCGTACCGGCTGACCAGCTGGTCCTGGCGGTTGGCGGCGATCAGGCCGAGGAACGGCTCGGGGGTCAGCGAGCGGCGGCGGACGGTCGGCTGGAGACGGCGCAGCAGGGGGTGACGCGGGGTCGAGTCGAAGACCCTGCGCAGGTCGGCCTCGAAGGCGTCCAGCAGGAGAAGCCGGTCCCCGGCCTCCCGCGGGGAGACGCCGAGCAGCCGTGCGTCGGCGCCGCCGGGGGCCAGGTCGCCGTCGCCGATGTCGTCGACGAGGCGGGCGAAGCCGTAGACGGCCATGAGGTCGGTGCGCCAGGCACGGGGCAGGAAGAACGGGGCCACGGGGAAGTTCTCGCCCGCGGCCTTGTCGAGGGTGCCGCGCTCCGGATCGAGGGCGCGGGCCGTGCCGGTTCCCGTCACCGCCGGCTGCCCGGCGCGGGGACGGCACGTGCTGCGTGGAGCTGGGGAGTTTCCGTAGCCATCGCCGTCACATCTCCCGTTCTACACTGCCGACCCAATACGCACTATTTCGGACACGCCGCCCGGCCGTCCGCACGGTGGCCCGACGGGCGGTGTCGCGCATTATCGCCCTGATTGCCGTGTTTCGGGACCGGTACAGCTTACGTTGTACAACGCATCGTGGTTCGTCAGGGTGTCCCGCGCATCACGAGAACACACCGATTGGCCCCAAGATTCCTGAGATGGGCCGGAGTTGACGTTTCCTTCGCAGACGCGGGGCCCCGCCGGAACAGTTCCGCCGGGGCCCTGGCCGAGCCGTCTACTTGCCGGTGAACTTCTCGTACTCCTTGAGCACCTCGTCGGTCGGGCCGTCCATGCGCAGTTCGCCGCGTTCCAGCCACAGGACGCGGTTGCAGGTGTCGCGGATGGACTTGTTGTTGTGACTGACCAGAAACACGGTGCCGGCTTCCTTGCGCAGCTCCCGGATGCGGTCCTCGGAGCGCTTCTGGAACTTGCGGTCGCCGGTCGCCAGGGCCTCGTCGATCATCAGGACGTCGTGGTCCTTGGCCGCGGCGATGGAGAAGCGGAGCCGGGCCGCCATGCCGGAGGAGTACGTGCGCATGGGCAGGGTGATGAAGTCGCCCTTCTCGTTGATGCCGGAGAAGTCGACGATGTCCTGGTAGCGCTCCCTGATCTCCTCGCGGGACATGCCCATCGCGAGCCCGCCCAATATGACGTTCCGTTCGCCGGTGAGGTCGTTCATCAGAGCCGCGTTGACGCCGAGCAGCGAGGGCTGGCCGTCGGTGTAGACCTTGCCCTGCTCGGCGGGCAGCAGGCCGGCGATGGCGCGCAGCAGCGTCGACTTGCCGGAGCCGTTGGAGCCGATCAGACCGATGGCCTCGCCGCGGTAGGCGACGAAGGAGACGCCGCGCACCGCGTGCACCTTGCGCACCCCGCGCGCCGCGTCGTCGGAGCCCCGCTTGAGGATGCGGCTGAGGGCGGCGGTGGCGCTGCCCTTGCCGCTCTTGGCACCGTTGACGCGGTAGACGATGTGCAGCTCGTCCGCGATGACGGTGGGGATCCGCGCGTCCTGCTTCTGCTCAGCCACGGCCGTACCTCTCCTCCGCCTTCCAGAAGTACACGAAGCCACCCAGGGCGAACAGCACGGCCCAGCCTCCCGCAACCGCCCAGACGTGGTCCGGCAGGTACCGCGAGCTGTAGTCGTCGATGAGGGCGAAGCGCATCAGGTCCATGTAGATCGCGGCCGGGTTCCACTGCAGGACGTTCGCGATCCACTCCGGCCTGTCCGCCAGGAAGATCGGGATGGAGAACATCACCCCGGACGCGTACATCCACGTCCGCATCACGAACGGCATCAGCTGCGCGAGGTCGGGGGTCTTGGCGCCCGCCCGGGCCATGATCAGCGCGAGGCCGGTGTTGAAGCAGAACTGCAGGACGAGCACCGGCACGATCAGCAGCCAGGACAGGTCCGGGTAGTGGCCGAAGCCGACCGTGATGGCGAACAGCACGATCATCGAGGCCAGGAGCTGCTGGAGCTGCTGGAGCGCGAAGGAGATCGGCAGCGAGGCGCGCGGGAAGTGCAGGGCGCGGACCAGGCCGAGGTTGCCGGAGATCGCGCGCACGCCCGCCATCACCGAGGTCTGGGTGAAGGTGAACACGAAGACGCCCGTGACCAGGAACGGGACGTACACCTCACGGGACATGCCCCGGTCGGCCTTCAGGAGCAGGCCGAAGATGAAGAAGTACACGGCCGCGTTCAGCAGCGGTGTGGCCACCTGCCACAGCTGGCCGAGCTTGGCCTGGCTGTACTGGGCGGTCAGCTTCGCGCGGGAGAAGGCGAGGATGAAGTGCCGCCGGTCCCAGAGCTGACGGACGTACTCGATGAGGGAGGGCCGGGCGCCGCTCACGCTCAGCCCGTGCCTGGCGGCGAGTTCCTTCGCCGTGAGGCCCTCGTCGGGCGCCGCGGGCGCGCTCACCGCGACCGGGGCGTCGTGCGTTGTCTCACTCACTAGTGGAAACTTTCGTCTTCGAGATACGCGGCCTGTGCGGGCCTGCGGGAGCCGGGGCCAGGGTACGGCCCCTCCCGGATGGTCCCGGACACGAGCTTGTCAGATGACGGGGGGCCGGCCCAGCCGGGTCAGCCGCCACACCGTACGCCACTTCATGGGCCGGCGGGGGCCGCAGGGGGTGGTCCAGCCCTCCCGGAATCCGCCGAGCCAGGCCCGCAGAGCGGGGCGGGAGGGACGGCGGACGAGGGTGAGCAGCAGCCACACGCCCAGATAGACCGGGACGAGGAGCGTGGGGAGGTTGCGGCGGGCGAGCCAGACGCGGTTGCGGGCGACCATGCGGTGGTAGACCGCGTGCCGCGAGGGAGCGGTCGTCGGGTGGTACAGCACCATGTCGGACCGGTAGTCGATCATCCAGCCGGCGTCGAGGGCCCGCCAGGCGAGGTCGGTTTCCTCGTGGGCGTAGAAGAAGGCGTCGGGGAGCCCGCCGACGTCGGCGAAGACGCGGGTGCGGGCGGCGTTGGCACCGCCGAGGAAAGTGGTGACCCGGGAGGAGCGCATCGGGTCGGAGGCCCGCAGCCGGGGCACGTGGCGGCGCTGGGTGGCGCCGGTGTCGGGGTCGGCTATGCGGAAACTCACGATGCCGAGTCTCGGGTCGGCCTCGAAGGCCTCGCGGCACAGCTCGGCGGTGTCGTGGTTCGCGAGCATCCCGTCGTCGTCCAGGAAGAGCAGGATGTCGACGTCCCGGCCGGCCGGGCCGAAGGCCTCGATCCCGGCGTTGCGGCCGCCGGGGATGCCGAGGTTCTCGGGCAGCTCGATGGTGCGGACGCCCTCGGGGACGTCCGGGACGGGCGAGCCGTTGCCGACGACGACCACCTCGACCGGATCGCCGTCCTGCTTGGCGACGGAGTCGAGGAGGGCGCGCAGCTCGTCGGGGCGGTTGCCCATGGTGATGATGACGGCACCGACCTTCATGCCGCTCACTTGAGCCTGCTGGAAGCGAGGATGGACACGAGGTGCAGCAGGGTCTGCACCAGCGCGATGCCGGCCAGCACCGCCACGCCGAGCCGGGAGAAGAACAGGTCGCCGCGGGCCTGGTCGACGATCGCCAGGACCAGGATCAGCAGGGACGCCTCGATGCCCAGGATCAGGCGGTGGAACTTGAGCGCGGCGGCGGCCTTGCGGGCCAGCGCCATGCCGGAGGAGCGCATCTCGGAGGCCGTCTCCTGGACCGGCGGCTTTCCGGCCTGGTGCCGGGCGACGCCGACGAGGTCGGTCTCGGCCTTGATCAGGATGGCGCCGAGGGCGGCCAGCGTGCCGAGGAAGGCCCACAGCCAGTCGATCCGGCCGCTGCCCCACAGGTCGGCGGCGCGCAGGCCGAAGCCGACGAGCACCGCGGCGTCGGTGAGGTAGGCGCCGACGCGGTCCAGGTAGACGCCGCCCAGCGAGTACTGCTTCTTCCAGCGCGCGATCTCGCCGTCGACGCAGTCCAGCAGGAGGTACATCTGGACCATGACGACGCCGAGCACGGCGCCTGTGATCCCCGGCACGAGGAGTGCCGGGGCCGCGAGCACACCGAAGACGGTCATCAGGTACGTGAGCTGGTTGGGCGTGACCCTGGTGTTCACCAGGTAGCGGTCGACCCGCAGGGACACCTCACGCATGTAGAGGCGTCCCATCCAGTGCTCACCGCTGCGCCGGTCCTTCACCCCTGCGGGGTGAACGACGGGCCGAAGTTCAGCTACCGATGGCCTTGACATAGTCGGCGTAGGTGTCCTTGATCTGTTCGGTGTTCAGGTCGAGGTGTTCGAGGATGGTGTAGCGGCCGGGCCGGGTCTCCGGGGCGAACTCGACGGCCTTGACGAACTCGTCCGTCGTGAAGCCGATCTCGTCCGGGAGCACGGGCAGCCCGTGCCGGCGCAGCACCTCGGCCATGTACGCCGACTCCTCGTGCGCCCCGCGCAGCCACATCGCGAAGGCCGCGCCGAGACCGCACTGCTCGCCGTGGGCAGCGGCCCGCTGCGGGTAGAGCAGGTCGAAGGCGTGGTTGATCTCGTGGCACGCCCCGGAGGACGGCCGCGAGTCGCCGGACACCGACATGGCGATGCCGCTGAGGACCAGCGCCTCGGCGAGCACCTGGAGGAAGTTGTTGTCCCCGATGCCCCCCGGGTGCCGCAGTACGGCCTCGCCGGCCTGGCGGGCCATGGCCGCGGCGAGTCCGTCGATCCGCTCGCCCTTGACACGGTTGGCGAGCTCCCAGTCGGCGATCGCCGAGATGTTGGAGACGGCATCGCCGATGCCGGCGCGGACGAAGCGGACCGGGGCCTCGTGGATGACGTCCAGGTCGATGACGACCGCGATCGGGTTGGGCACGCCGTAGGAGCCGCGGCCCGCGTCGTTGTCGAGAGTGGCGACCGGCGAGCACAGGCCGTCGTGCGCGAGGTTGGTGGGCACGGCGACCAGGGGCAGGCCGACGCGTGCGGCGGCGAACTTGGCGCAGTCGATGATCTTGCCGCCGCCGAGACCGACGACCGCGTCGAAGTGGCCGGCCTTCATGTCACCGGCCAGCCGGACCGCGTCGTCGAGGGTGCCGCCTCCGACCTCGTACCAGGTGGCGCCTGGCATGCTCGGCGAGATGCGCTCGCGCAGCCTGGCGCCGGAGCCGCCGCTGACGGCGACGGCGAGGCGGCCGGAGTGCGAGATGCGCTCGTCGGCGAGGACGCACGCCAGGTCGTCGAGGGCACCCGGGCGGATGTCCACGACCAGCGGCGAGGGGATCAGCCGGGTCAGTACTGGCATGCGATCTCCCGGCCCCGAGCGAGATCGTCGTGGTTGTCGATCTCCACCCACCTGACGTCGCCGATCGGCGCCACGTCGATCCGGAAGCCGCGGTTCACCAGCTCCTGGTAGCCGTGCTCGTAGAACTGCTGCGGGTCGGTCTCCCACACGGCCTTCAGCGCGTCGGCCAGCTCGGGGGCGGCGTCGCCCTCGATGAGGGTGACGCCGATGTACTCGCCGGTGGCCTCGGCGGGGTCCATCAGCTTGGTGATCTTCGTCATGCCCTTGGCGGGGTCGACGACGACCTTCATCTCCTCGTCCGCGAGCTGCTTGACCGTGTCGAGGGCGAGGATGATCTTCTTGCCCTCGCCGCGGGCGGCGAGCAGCGTCTTCTCGACGGAGACCGGGTGGACGGTGTCGCCGTTGGCGAGGATCACCCCGTCCTTGAGGGCGTCACGCCCGCACCACAGGGAGTAGGCGTTGTTCCACTCCTCGGCCTTGTCGTTGTCGATGAGGGTGAGCTTGAGGCCGTACTTCGCCTCCAGCGCCTCCTTGCGCGCGTACACGGCCTCCTTGCGGTAGCCGACGATGATCCCGACCTCGGTGAGGCCGATCTCGGCGAAGTTGCCGAGGGTGAGGTCGAGAACCGTGGGTTCGCCCTCTGTGCCCGCCGGGCCCACTGGTACGAGCGCCTTGGGAAGGCTGTCGGTGTAGGGGCGCAGACGCCTTCCGGCGCCGGCCGCCAGCACGAGGCCGATCATGCGGGTTCTCCTTCATCGTGTACGGCGGGCGCCCCTGCGGACACCCAGAAGCGGATGCTCTCGACGAGCACCACCAGGGCCACGGACACGGCGAGGACCGTGAGCGCGACCATGAACTGAGAGGCGGTGAGCAGCGCGGCGAGGACGGTGACGAGCAGCGTCCGGCCTTCGTGGCCCCCGATGGAGCGCACCAGCCAGGCGGGAGGCGCTCCGGCGTTGCCGCGGATGCGGTACACCGTGTCGTAGTGATGGTAGGCGACCGCCGCCACCAGCCCGAAAGCCGCAGGAAGGGCCCCGTTCACGTCCGCCTTGGCCGCGAGGAGCAGGACGGTGCCGTATTCGGCGGCGCGGAAGAGCGGCGGGACGAGCCAGTCGAGGGCGCCCTTGAGGGGCAGCGCGACGGCGGCGGCCGAGGTGAGCGCGTACAAGGCGGCCGCCGCGACGGGCAGCGCAGCGCCGTACGGCTCGAGCGCCGCGGCCAGCACGAGCAGGACCGCCCCCGGCAGGGCGACGAGGAACCGGGCGCCGAACGGCGGCTGGGCGGGCAGCTTGCGCAGGGCGCGCACGAGCACCTCGGCCACGGGCCCGCTGTCCGCCAGTTCCGCGAGGGCCCGTGCCGCCCGGTCGGTCCGCCTGGCCTTGCGGGTCAGGGAGCGCAGCACCCGGCCCGCCGTGGTGTACGTCGCCGCGAAGGCGCAGCCGATGAGCAGGGCGTAGAAGGTGACGCGGGGCGTGGTGAGGGCCGTGAGGACGGCGATCATCGCCCAGCGTTCGCCGATGGGCAGGACGATCATGCGGCGCACCCAGACCGTCCAGCCGACGCTGTCGAGCTTGTCGGAGAGGGCGGCGGTGGGGCTGGTGTTGGCCGTGGCGTCGTGGTTGGCCTCGTTGAAGGAGAAGTCGACCACGTGCCGGCAGGTCTGCAGGACCATCGCGCCGAGGGCGAGGGCCCACACGTCATCGCCGCCGCGGGCGGCACCGAGGGCGAGTCCGGCGTAGTAGGCGTACTCCTTGGCCCGGTCGAAGGTGGCGTCCAGCCAGGCGCCGAGCGTGGAGTACTGCAGGGAGTAGCGGGCGAGCTGGCCGTCGGTGCAGTCCAGGACGAAGGACGCGATCAGCAGGACGCCGGCCGCGACGAACCCGCCGCGGGTGCCGGTGGCCGCGCAGGCCGCCGCTATGAGGGCGGTGAGCAGGGAGGCGGTGGTGACCTGGTTCGGGGTCAGGCCTCGGCGGGCGCACCAGCGGGCGATGTAGCGGGAGTACGGGCTGATGCAGAAGGTGGTGAAGAAGCCGTCGCGGGACTTCACGGCCGACTTCAGGCGTACGGCCTCGTCGTCGACGTCCGTCACCGCCTGCCGTGCCTCGTTGCGGGCCTGCGGGTCGGCGGGGACGGCGGCGACGAGGCTGCCCAGTTCGGGGCGGTGCACGTCGGTGCCGTCGGTGTCCAGGGCACCGAGGATGCGGTCGGCGAGGCTGTCGAGGAGGGTGGTGCCGCCGCCCGCGGAGTTCTCGCGGGCCATGGCCCGGGTGAGGGCCTGGCGGCCGGCGGGCTGGGCGGCGACGGCGCCGGGGATCGCCGCGAGCGGGAAGCGGGGGTCGGTGAGGCCGAGGCGCAGCGCGTGCACATGTCCCACGAACCGCGCGTCGACCAGGGCGACCCGCTCGTCGCCCGGCACCCCGGCGAGCAGCGTCTCGGCCTCGGCGGCGTCGGCCGCTACCCGGACGTCGAACCCGAGGGACCGCAGGTCACCCTCGATCGACGATCCGGGGACCGGCTGACCGGTGAGGATGGCGGTCGACAACCGAATTCACTCCCTGGGTACCGACGCGTCCGCGCCGGTGATGTGCATGGTGGGGGCGCCCGCGCCGGTGGCTCCCGGGTGGCATGTCGGCAGAGGCTATCGGATGCCGGGAGGGCCGCGTTCACCACCCGTTCGGCAGATTGATCAACGGAGTTCGCCCCAGCCCTTGCCGCGATCATCATCGGGGATCCGGGGCCCGCCTCACAAGCCGCGCCTCCCGGAGCGGACATCGGGGACATTGCGCGGGGTGCGGCGGTGGCGGCATAGGGTGGGCGACCATGACTTGGCTGATCACCGGCGGTGCCGGCTACATCGGAGCCCATGTGGCCAGGGCCATGACCGAGGCCGGGGAGCGCGTCCTCGCCCTGGACGACCTCTCGGCCGGGGTACCCGCGCGGCTCCCGTCCGGTATCCCCCTCGTGCAGGGCTCCTCGCTCGACGGTGAGCTGCTGAAGCGGGTGTTCGCCGAGCACGGCGTGACGGGTGTGGTGCATCTCGCGGCACGCAAGCAGGTCGCCGAGTCGGTCGCGCAGCCGACGCGGTACTACCGGGAGAACGTCGGCGGCCTCGTGACCCTGCTGGACGCGGTGGCCGGGGCCGGGATCGAGCGGTTCGTGTTCTCGTCGTCGGCGGCGGTGTACGGCGACCCCGGTGTGGACCTCATCACGGAGGACACCCCGTGTGCGCCGGTGAACCCGTACGGCGAGACCAAGCTCGCCGGGGAATGGCTGGTGCGGGCGGCCGGGCGGGCGCACGGGATCTCCACCGTATGTCTGCGTTATTTCAACGTGGCGGGCGCGGCCGCGCCGGAGCTGGCCGACACGGGTGTCTTCAACATCGTCCCGATGGTCTTCGACCGGCTGACGCGGGACGAGGCACCCAGGATCTTCGGTGACGACTATCCGACGCCGGACGGCACCTGCGTCCGTGACTACATCCACGTCGCCGACCTCGCCGAGGCCCACCTCGCGGCGGCCCGGCGGCTCGCCGAGGGCGGCCTCGCGGGCGACCTCACGGTCAACATCGGCCGCGGCGAGGGCGTTTCGGTCCGCGAGCTCATCACGGTCATCGGCGAGGTCACCGGCGACCGCCGGCCCCCGCTCGTCGAGCAGCGCCGTCCCGGCGACGCGCCGCGAGCGGTGGCCTCGGCGGACCGGGCGGCCGGGGAGCTCGGCTGGACCGCCCGGCGCGGGGTGCGCGAGATGGCCGAGTCGGCGTGGCGGGGCTGGCAGCTGCACCACGGCTCCTGACCGGCTCACGCCCCTTCGGTCCTCCGCGCGGTACCGCGGCTCCTGACCGCCGGACGCCCGCCGGGCCCCGCAGCACGGCCACCGACCAGGGCCCTGACCTGCGCATCGTTTCAGCAGGTCAGGGCACATGACAACGGTGTTCAGTGCCGCGTTGCACATACCCCCTCCCCGTAGTTCACTGGGGCGCTCGAGCATGATCGGGCGGACCGCGGGAGGATGACTTTTCATGGGGGCTGGGCACGACCACGGGCACGCGCACGGCGGGCGGGGCGGCGGTACGGCGACCTCGGCGTACCGCGGCAGGCTGCGCGGCGCGCTGGCGATCACGCTCGGCATCGTGGTGGTCCAGATCGTCGGCGGTGTCCTCGCCAACTCGCTGGCGCTCGTCGCGGACTCCGCGCACATGGCGACGGACGCGCTGGGCCTGTGCATGGCTCTGCTCGCGATCCACTTCGCGAACCGCCCGCCCAGCGACCGGGCCACCTTCGGCTACGCCCGCGCCGAGATCCTCGCCGCCCTGGCCAACTGCCTGCTGCTGCTCGGGGCCGGCGGCTACGTCGTGTACGAGTCGGTCCAGCGCTTCATCACCCCGGCGGACACCGAGGGCGGGCTCGCCCTCCTGTTCGGCGGGATCGGCCTGGTCGGGAACCTGGTGTCGCTGTCGCTGCTGATGCGCGGCCAGAAGGAGAGCCTGAACGTGCGGGGCGCGTTCCTGGAGGTCGCGGCGGACGCCCTGGGTTCCGTCACGGTGATCGTCTCGTCCGTGGTGCTCATGCTCACCGGCTGGCAGGCCGCCGACCCGATCGCCTCGCTGGTCATCGCACTGATGATCGTGCCCCGGACGTGGAGGCTGCTGCGCGAGACGCTCGAGGTGCTGCTGGAGGCGGCACCCAAGGGCGTCGACATGGCCGAGGTGCGGGCGCACATACTCGCCACGGACGGGGTGGAGGACGTCCACGACCTGCACGCCTGGACGATCACGTCCGGCATGCCGGTGCTCTCGGCGCACGTGGTCGTGAGCTCCGAGGCGCTGAGCGCGATCGGCCACGAGAAGATGCTGCACGAACTGCAGGCCTGCCTCGGCGATCACTTCGACGTGGAGCACTGCACCTTCCAGCTGGAGCCGGGCGGGCACGCGGAGCACGAGGCGCACCTCTGCCACTGACGCGCCGGTCTCCGGGGCGCATGAGGCTGGTGGGGCGCACTCCGAGAGGTGCGCGCCGGGTGCCGCAGCCCTCGGGCGCGCGCCCGCCCCCTGACTCCCACCGCGGCGGCGGAGACGATTTTCGGCCCGTCCTGCCGGGCACGATCCCCTACTGGGTCCCTCTTCCGGCGCCCGAACGGCGCCTTGCGCGCTCCACGCCGCCGTGCGGGACATGCGGGCAGTCGCGAAGTGCCGGGAGTGCCGGATTCGTACGGCAGACTTGGGGCGCGAAGACCGATGTGAAGGATGGGTATGCCGATCACACCTGCCACCGCGACGCACAGCCCGTCGAACGGCACCGCAGACGCGATTTTGCTGGAACTGGTCGACGAGGACGGCGTGACGATCGGCACCGCGGAGAAGCTCGCCGCCCACCAGCCGCCCGGACAACTGCACCGCGCGTTCTCCGTGTTCCTCTTCGACGAGTACGGCCGGCTGCTGCTCCAGCAGCGCGCGCTGGGCAAGTACCACTCCCCCGGCGTGTGGTCCAACACCTGCTGCGGCCACCCCTACCCGGGCGAGGCGCCGTTCGCGGCGGCGGCGCGGCGCACGTTCGAGGAGCTCGGCGCCTCCCCGTCCCTGCTCGCCGAGGCGGGCACGGTCCGCTACAACCACCCGGACCCGGAGTCCGGGCTGGTGGAGCAGGAGTACAACCACCTCTTCGTCGGCATGCTGCAGGCCGTGCTGCGGCCGGATCCCGAGGAGGTGGCGTCCACGGCGTTCGTGACGCCGCCCGAGCTGGCGGAGCGGCACGCCAAGGACACCTTCTCGGCCTGGTTCATGACCGTCCTGGACGCGGCACGGCCGGCGATCAGGGAGCTGACGGGGGCGTCGGCCGGCTGGTGACGAGGGCCCTGGCGTGAGGGTCTAGGGAAAGCGGGCGGGTTTGAGCGGCAGGGCGGCCCAGATCACCTTGCCGCCGCTCGCGGTGTGATCGACCTCGCAGATGCCGCCCGCCTCGCGGGTGATCTCGCGCACCAGGAGCAGTCCGCGGCCGCCGGTCCGGCCGTGGTCGGTCTCCAGCGCCGTGGGCCGGTAGGGATGGTTGTCCTCCACGGACACACGCAGCCACTCGGCACCGACGGCCACCTCGACGGCCACCGTCGGCGACAGCACCGCCGCGTGCTTCACGGCATTCGTCACCAGCTCGGAGACGATCAGCAGCAGCCCCTGGGCCAGGTCGTCCGAGACCGGCACCCCCTGGCGCAGCAGCAGGTCCCGTACGGCGTGCCGGGCCTGCGGGACGGAGGACTCGACCGCCGGCGCGGTGAACCTCCAGACCCCTTCGTACGGCAGCGGATTCCCGGACCCGGGGCCGAGGGACGCCGCGCCGCCCTCTGGGCGTGGACCGAACCCACGCCCGTCGTCGTCCATCGTCCGGTCGCCACCCTCGCGCTCGATTGTCGCCACACCTCGAGTGTTGGTAACGATGCGCTCCCGACCCCGGGACTGAACAGAAGTCAGCAACTATCGAGCACTTATGACCTGTTGGCGTATGACACGGTCAGTTGTGGGACTGGTCCTGTCCCTGTTGTGCCGTCTCGGCGAACTATTCGGGTTGTACGGGTTTGGCATCCGGATAGCATCCGGCGCATGTTGCCGCAGCTGCAGTACAGCGTGACCGACTCGGTCGCGACGGTCGTCATCCGCCATCCGGAAAAGCGCAACGCCATGACGGCCGCGATGTGGCGCGCCCTGCCGCCGCTCCTGGAGGAGCTCGCGGGTGATTCCGCGGTGCGGGCGCTGGTGCTCACAGGGGAGGGCGGGACGTTCTGCGCCGGGGCCGACATCTCGACGCTGCGGGGTTCACCGGAGGAGGCGCAGGGTCTGGCCGTGCGGGCCGAGGAGGCACTCGCCGCGTTCCCCAAGCCGACGCTGGCTGCGATCCGCGGTCACTGCGTGGGAGGCGGGGCACAGTTGGCGGCGGCCTGCGACCTGCGGTTCGCGGAGGAGGGGACGCTGTTCGGGGTGACGCCGGCGAAGCTCGGCATCGTGTACCCGGCGTCCTCGACACGGCGGCTGGTGTCCCTGGTGGGGCCGGCCACCGCCAAGTACCTGCTGTTCTCCGGTGAGCTGATCGACACGGAGCGGGCACTGCGATCGGGGCTGGCCGACGAGGTACTGCCGGAGGGTGAACTCGACAAGCGGGTCGCCCAGTTCACCCGCATCCTGGCGTCCCGTTCGCAGCTGACGCAGGCGGCGGCCAAGGAGTTCGCCGACGGGCGCACGGACCGGGACGCGCACTGGGCCGGGCAGGCGCGCGCGAGCGGCGACACCGCCGAGGGCGTCGCCGCGTTCCTGGAGCGCAGGCAGCCGCGGTTCGGCTGGAGTGTGCCTACGTCAGGATGAGGCCGGCGTGCGACCGGAGCAGTTCGACGAGGTGGGCGGGCGCCTTCTCCGGTGATCCGGCGTCGTAGGGCGGCTGCGGGTCGTACTCGGTGGCGAGCTGGACGATCCGCGCGTGGTCGTCGCCCGCGATGCGGCCGAGCAGCATCAGTCCCATGTCGATGCCCGCGGAGACGCCGGCCGCGGTGACGTACTTGCCGTCGGTGACGACCCGCTCCCCCGTCGGCTCGGCGCCGTGGCGCTCCAGCTCGTCCAGGGCCATCCAGTGGGAGGTCGCACGGCGGCCCCGGAGGAGTCCGGCGGCGGCGAGCAGCAGGGAGCCGGTGCACACGGACGTCGTCCAGGCGCTGGTGGCGTCGGCGGTGCGCAGCCAGGTGAGCACGGGTCCGTCCGCCGCCAGCGGGAGCGGGCCGGGACCGCCGGGGACCACGATGATGTCGGGGCTGGGCACCTCGGCCAGGGGTCCGGTCGGCGATGAGGGCGAGGTTCCCGGAGTCGTTCCGTACGGGACCGGTCTCCTCTGCGACGAAGACGGTCTCCGCGCCCGGGAGCCGGCCGAGGGTCTCGTAGGGGCCGGTGGCGTCGAGGGCGGTGAAGCGGTCGTAGAGGACGATGGCGATCTGCATGGGGTCCCTTCCGTGGGTGCGGTGGATTCGCAGGTGGTCGCAGGGCCCGGGTTCGGGCGGGCGCGGGGCCGCGGCGGGGTCGCCGTGTTCAGGACGTGGCGCGGGGCGGAAACTCTGCAGGCCGTCGAAGAGGACGACGAGAACCGTGCGCTGGGTCATGCCGTCGATTCTTCGCGGGCCCGGAGCATGGCCGCAATGACGAGTCCCCCACCTTTCCTGCCATGCGGCGCACCGCCTCAGAGGCCATACCAAGCGGTTGGTAACCTGCCACGCATGACGACTGCCGCCCTGGAGCCGCGCGCCGGCCGACACTGCCAGAACGTGCTCAACTCCCTGCACTCCACGCACTACTTCTCGCCGGACCTGGGGCGGGAACTGGGTGCCGTCGGGGTCGCCCACCCTCACGCCGTGAACTTCGCCGTGCGGGCCGCCGCCCTCGGCGCGGTCGGGGCCGGGGCGGTGGCGGCGGCCTTCTACAACTACAAGTACGAACTCGTGGCCCGGCACGTGCCGGCGGTGTGGGAGACGGCCACACCCGGGCAGGTACTGGCGGCACGCGCGCGTGCCGTCGACGCGACCCTGCGCCGCCTGCTGGGCGAAGACGCACTGGCGTCGGCGGAGATGGCCGAGGCCGCGCGGCTCGCGCTGCGCGCCACCGAGGCCTGTGCGCGCGGAGCGAGGCCCTTGTACGCCGCCCATGCCGACCTGCCCGTGCCCGAGGAGCCGCACCTCGCGTACTGGCACGCGGCGACCCTGCTGCGCGAGCACCGGGGCGACGGGCATCTGGCCGTGCTGATGTCGGCGGGGCTTGACGGTCTCGAGGCGATGGTGACCCACGCCGCGACGGGCAAGGGCATGGCGCCGAAGTGGGTGTTCACCACCCGCGGCTGGACCCAGGAGGAGTGGGACGCGGCGTCGGGCCGGCTGCGGGAGCGCGGGCTGCTGGACCCGGCCGGCGAGCTCACCGGGCGCGGCCTCGCCCTGCGCGAGGAGATCGAGCAGGAGACCGACCGCCTCGACCGCGCGCCGTACGAGCACCTGGGCCCCGAGGGCGTGGCCCGGCTGACCGACCTGGGTGCGGCGTTCGCCAAGGCGGCCGTCACGGCGGGGGCCTATCCGGCGGGGCTGTTCGGCAAGCGATGAGGCGCGCTCCGCCGCGGCTGTGAATCCCGCGTCGGGCACGTGTGTTCGGCCGTGACGCATGGTGAGGCGTCTGCGAGGTACCCGCTCTCCACCGGCCGGTGCGGCCGGAGTGGAGAAAGGGGAATTTCGTGTTCCGTGCCATCGCAGACGTGTTGCGCCAGATCGGCGGGGCCATCGCCACCGTCGTGACCCTGCCCTTCCGTGCCCTGGCCCGGCTTTTCGGCGGGGCCTCGTCCTCCACCCGCAGCCGCCGGGCCTGACCGGGGTCCCGACCTGCCGGATGCCGCCCTGATCCCCGAGTGTCGGCGCCACCTGCCACAATTGCCGCGCAACCTCAGTGGAGAAGGCGGTACGGGATCGTGACGACACCCGGGTCCAACGGGTCCAACGGGTCCATCAAGGTAGGGTCCATCGAAGGCAGGATCGCCGAGGAGCTCGGCGTACGGGAGCGGCAGGTCAGGGCCGCAGTGGAACTGCTCGACGGCGGTTCCACGGTTCCCTTCATCGCCCGCTACCGCAAGGAAGCGACCGAGATGCTCGACGATGCGCAGCTGCGCACGGTCGAGGAGCGGCTGCGCTATCTGCGGGAGCTTGAGGAGCGCCGGACCGCGATCCTCGACTCGGTGCGCGAGCAGGGCAAGCTCACCGAGGAGCTGGAGGCACGCATCCGGGGCGCCGAGACGAAGGCGCGCCTGGAGGACATCTATCTCCCGTACAAACCCAAGCGGCGCACCAAGGCTCAGATCGCGCGCGAGGCCGGTCTCGAACCGCTGGCGGAGGGGCTGCTCGGCGATCCGGCCGTGGAGCCCCTCGCCGCTGCCGCCGCGTTCGTCGACGCCGACAAGGGCGTGGCCGATCCGCAGGCCGCTCTCGACGGCGCCCGGGCGATCCTCACCGAGCGGTTCTCGGAGGACGCCGACCTGATCGGCGAACTGCGCGAGCGCATGTGGGTGCGGGGGCGGCTGGCCGCCAGGGTGCGGGAGGGCAAGGAGGAGGCGGGGGCGAAGTTCGCCGACTACTTCGACTTCGCCGAGCCGTTCACGGAGCTGCCCTCGCACCGCATCCTCGCGCTGCTGCGCGGCGAGAAGGAGGAGGTCCTCGACCTCGTCCTGGAGCCCGAGGAGCCGACCGACGGCCCGTCGTCGTACGAGGGGATCGTCGCGCACCGGTTCGGGATCGCCGACCGTGGCCGCCCCGGCGACAAGTGGCTGAAGGACACGGTCCGCTGGGCGTGGCGCACCCGCATCCTCGTCCACCTCGGCATCGACCTGAGGCTGCGGCTGCGTACCGCCGCCGAGGACGAGGCGGTGCGGGTCTTCGCGGCGAACCTGCGCGACCTGCTGCTCGCCGCCCCGGCGGGCACGCGCGCGACGCTCGGCCTGGACCCCGGCTTCCGTACGGGCGTGAAGGTCGCCGTGGTGGACGCGACCGGCAAGGTCGTCGCCACGGACGTCATCCACCCGCACGTCCCGGCCAACCGCTGGGACGAGGCCATCGCCAAGCTGGCCCGGCTGGCGAAGGAGCACGCGGTCGAGCTGGTCGCGATCGGCAACGGCACGGCGTCCCGCGAGACCGACAAGCTCGCGGGGGAACTGATCGCCAAGCACCCGGAGCTGAACCTCACCAAGGTGATGGTGTCCGAGGCCGGCGCGTCCGTGTACTCGGCGTCCGCCTTCGCCTCGCAGGAGCTGCCCGACATGGACGTGTCGCTGCGCGGCGCCGTGTCGATCGCCCGTCGGCTCCAGGACCCGCTGGCCGAGCTGGTGAAGATCGACCCGAAGTCGATCGGCGTGGGCCAGTACCAGCACGACCTGTCCGAGGTGAAGCTGTCGCGTTCGCTGGACGCGGTGGTGGAGGACTGTGTGAACGGCGTGGGCGTGGACGTCAACACGGCGTCGGCGCCGCTGCTGTCCCGGGTCTCCGGCATCACTTCCGGACTCGCCGAGAACATCGTGGCGCACCGGGACCAGAACGGGCCGTTCAAGGCCCGTGGTGAGCTGAAGAAGGTGGCGCGGCTCGGTCCCAAGGCCTACGAGCAGTGCGCGGGCTTCCTGCGGATCCGCGGCGGTGACGACCCGCTGGACGCGTCCAGCGTGCACCCCGAGGCGTACCCCGTGGTCCGGCGCATGGTGAAGACCGCCGGGCAGGAGGTCGCCGCGCTCATCGGCAACACCGGGGTGCTGCGCTCGCTGAGGCCGCAGGACTTCGTGGACGAGTCGTTCGGCCTGCCGACGGTCACCGACATCCTGAAGGAGCTGGAGAAGCCGGGCCGTGACCCGCGCCCGGCCTTCAAGACGGCCGCCTTCAAGGAGGGCGTGGAGAAGATCTCCGACCTGTCGTCCGGGATGATCCTGGAGGGCGTCGTGACCAACGTCGCCGCCTTCGGGGCGTTCGTCGACGTCGGTGTCCACCAGGACGGCCTGGTGCATGTGTCCGCGATGTCGAAGACGTTCGTCAAGGACCCGCGGGACGTGGTGAAGCCCGGCGACATCGTCAAGGTGAAGGTCCTCGACGTCGACATCCCGCGCAAGCGGATCTCGCTGACGCTGCGGTTGGACGACGAGGCGGCCCCGCAGGGGCAGGACGGCGGACCCGGCGAGCGCCGGCAGCGCGGCGGGCGTCCCCCGCAGCAGCGCCAGGGGGGCGGTCGAGGCGGCCAGAGCAGCGATCGCGGCGGTCAGAGCGGCGGTCGAGGCGGCCAGGGCGGCGGTTCGCGTCAGGCGCCTGCCCCGGCCAACAGCGCGATGGCCGACGCGCTGCGCCGCGCGGGGCTCGTCGACCCGAAGAACGGCAAGCGCTGACGGCTCCGCCGGGGGATCGTGGGAAGCTGCGGGGCCGTTGTGGCTGGTCGCGCAGTTCCCCACGCCCCCTGGAGAGGGACGTTACGCTCCCTGCCAGACATGAGTGAGCGGTATGTCTGCTGTGCGCGCCCTCCCCTGGGCCGTGTCCGCGAGCCGGGGGTTCGGGACCGCAGCGGCCTTGAGTTCGCCGAGGACGGGTACGTCGTCGCCCCCGCATTCGCCGCTCGCCTGGAGGCGGTCCGCTAGCGCTCGGTCACCTTGCCGTCCGCCACCTCCAGGCGGCGGGTGACGTGTACGGCGTCAAGCATGCGGCGGTCGTGCGTGACCAGCAGGAGCGTGCCCTCGTAGGCGTCGAGGGCAGACTCCAGTTGCTCGATGGCGGGCAGGTCGAGGTGGTTGGTCGGCTCGTCGAGGACCAGGAGGTTCACGCCCCGGCCCTGGAGCAGCGCCAGGGCGGCTCTGGTGCGCTCGCCCGGGGAGAGGGTCGCCGCGGGGCGCAGGACGTGGTCCC
Source organism: Streptomyces sp. NPDC033136 (assembly GCF_055578235.1). NCBI lineage: Bacteria > Bacillati > Actinomycetota > Actinomycetes > Kitasatosporales > Streptomycetaceae > Streptomyces > Streptomyces sp. NPDC033136. The sequence goes on along the minus strand of NZ_JBVIPD010000002.1, from coordinate 347,299 downwards.
TCCTGAGGCCGAACTTGGCCAGGAGGGTGCGGACCTCGACCGGTTCGACGTCCGGTACGGCCGCGCGGAAGGCGTCGAGCAGGGGCTCCTGGCCGTGGAACAGCTTGCGGGCCTGGTCGACCTCGCCGAGCAACACGCCCGAGCCGAGCGCGGCGTGCCCGGCGTCCAGCGGGGCGCGGCCGAGCAGGGCGGCCAGCAGCGTGGACTTGCCGGCGCCGTTCGCGCCCGTCACCGCCACCCGGTCCGCCCAGTCGACCTGCAGGGACACCGGGCCGAGGACGAAGCCGCCACGGCGCACCTCGGCGTCGCGCAGGGTCGCGACGACCGTGCCCGAGCGCGGGGCCGAGGCGATCTCCATGCGCAGTTCCCACTCCTTGCGGGGCTCCTCGACGACGTCCAGGCGCTCGATCATGCGCTGGGTCTGCCGGGCCTTCGCGGCCTGCTTCTCGCTGGCCTCGCTGCGGAACTTGCGGCCGATCTTGTCGTTGTCGTCGCCCGCCTTGCGGCGCGCGTTCTTCACGCCCTTGTCCATCCAGGAGCGCTGCGTCCGGGCGCGAACCTGGAGGGCCGCCTTCTTGTCGGCGTACTCCTCGAACTCGTCGCGGGCGTGGCGGCGGGCGACGTCCCGCTCCTCCAGGTAGGCCTCGTAACCACCGCCGTAGAGGTTGATCTGCCCCTGGGCGAGGTCGAGTTCGAGGACCTTCGTGACCGTGCGGGTGAGGAATTCGCGGTCGTGGCTGACGACCACCGTGCCGGCGCGCAGGCCGCTCACGAAGCGCTCCAAACGCTCCAGGCCGTCCAGGTCGAGGTCGTTGGTCGGCTCGTCGAGGAGGAAGACGTCGTAGCGGGACAGGAGCAGGGAGGCGAGGCCGGCCCGGGCCGCCTGGCCGCCGGACAGGGACGTCATCGGCTGGTCCAGGCCGACCGCGAGACCGAGTGAGCCGGCGACCTCCTCGGCGCGTTCGTCGAGGTCGGCGCCGCCGAGGCCGAGCCAGCGCTCCAGGCCGGTGGCGTAGGCGTCGTCGGCGCCCGGCGCTCCGTCGACCAGGGCCTGGGTCGCCTCGTCCATGGCCCGCTGGGCCTCGGCGACGCCGGTGCGGCGGGCGAGGAACGCCCGGACGGACTCGCCGGGGCGGCGGTCCGGCTCCTGCGGCAGGTGGCCGACGGTGGCGGCCGGCGGGGACAGGCGCAGTTCGCCCTGCTCGGGCGCGGTGAGTCCGGCGAGCATCCTGAGCAGCGTGGACTTGCCCGCGCCGTTGGCTCCGACCAGGCCGATCACGTCGCCGGGCGCGACGACGAGGTCGAGCCCGGTGAACAGGGAGCGGTCGCCGTGGCCGGCGGCGAGGTTCTTGGCGACGAGGGTGGCAGTCATCAGAGCGCCGATCCTAATGGGCCGCTCAGTGGGTCACCGCCGTCACCAGGACGCCGGTGGAGGTGCGCGCCACGACGAAGGACCGCCCCTTGACCGCCTTCGCCTCCAGGGCCACGCGGTGCCGGCCGGGTTCCAGGACGCCGTCGAAGAGTTCGCGGGTGTGGACGCGCGAGAGCCGGTCGACGCGGTACGCGGTGAGGGCGACCCGGCAGGCGGAGGTGACCTCGACGTCCGCACCGTCGCCGTGGGCGGTCAGGCCGGTGAGGCGGCGCTGACCGGCCGGGCTGCGGTCCAGGGCGTGTTCGACCTGGGCGACGAGGAGCGGGACGATCGGCGCGAGACCGTCGACGCGGGCGACCGGGACCCCGGCGTGCTCGAAGGCGCGGCGGACGGCGGCACGTTCCCGCTCAACGGTGCCCGGCGCGAAGACGACGGCGCCGTAGCCGCGCAGTTCGTCGGCGGGCACGCCGTCGGCGTCCTGGGCGAGGTCGGCACCGACGCCGATGGAGCGTAACGCCGCGGCGAGCTTGGCACGGACGGCGACGCGGGCGCCGATCAGCAGGACGCGGGGGCGGGGGTCCGGGGCGGAGCCGTTCAGCAGGGCGCTCAGGGCCGCCCGGTACTCCGCGCCGCGGAAGCGGAACGGGCCGATGCCGTGGTAGCCGTTGAGCTCCAGGTCGGCGTGTTCGCCGGTCTGCCAGGCGAAGTCCCGCCAGATGAAGTCCTCGCCGTCCCGCCGGATGACCGCGGTGACGGCGCCGCAGGCGAGGTCCTCGCACTCGGGACAGCCGTAGACGACGTACCGGGCGCCGGGGAGCGGAGCCGCGCTCTCCAGGAGCAGGCTGCGGACCTGCGCGGTGAAGATCGCGGGCGGGACGTCGGAGGCGAGCGGGGAGACCGCGTCGAGGTCGGAGAGCTGGAACAGCAGCGGACGTCCGTCGACGATGAAGTCCAGGAAGTCCCGGTGGACCTGGAAACCGCCGTCGTTGAGGACTCCCCCGGCCCGCATCGCGGGAGCCAGGCCGAAGGTCGCGTACTCGGCACACATGCTGTGAGTATCCCCACACAGCGCGTGATGTGAGCACGGCATGGCGCATTCCGCTACGGTCCGGGTCATGGCAAGTGAGCTGAGCGACGACGTCGTGGTGGTCGGCGGAGGGGTCGTCGGGCTGACGACCGCGGTGGTTCTCGCCGAGCGGGGGCGACGGGTGCGGGTGTGGACGCGGGACGCCGTCGAGGCGACCACCTCCGCCGTCGCGGGCGCGCTGTGGTGGCCGTACCGGATCGAGCCGATCGCCCTCGCGCGGGCGTGGGCTCTGCGGTCGCTGGAGGTGTACGAGGAACTGGCGGCGGGGGCCGAGCCGGCCGGCGTACGCATGGTCGAAGGGGTACTGGGTGACACCCGGCTCGACGAGGTCGACGGGTGGCTGGCGGGCCGGGTGCCGGGGCTGCGGGCGACGACGGCCGCGGAGTTCGCCGGGACGGCCGTCCGGGCCCGGCTGCCGCTGATCGATATGCCGGCGCATCTGCCCTGGCTGCGGGAGCGGTTCCGCGCGGCGGGCGGGGTGGTCGAGGCGCGTACGGTGTCCTCCCTCGCGGAGGCCGACGCGCCCGTCGTGGTCAACTGCACGGGCCTGGCGGCCCGGAAGCTGGTGCCGGATCCCTCCGTGCGGCCGGTGCGCGGGCAGCTGGTCGTGGTGGAGAACCCCGGGATCGACACCTGGCTCGTCGCCGCCGACGCGGCCGGGGAGTACGCGTACATGTTCCCGCAGCCGGGCGGGCTCGTCCTCGGCGGTACGACCGAGGAGGACACCTGGTCGCTGGAGCCCGATCCCGCGGCGGCCGAGGCGATCGTCCGGCGCTGCGCCGAGCTGCGGCCGGAGATCACCGGGGCGCGGGTGCTGGAACACCGGGTGGGCCTGCGCCCCGTCCGGGACACGGTCCGCCTGGACCGCGAGGAACTCCCGGACGGGCGCGTGCTCGTGCACAACTACGGCCATGGCGGCGCGGGCGTCACCGTGGCCTGGGGGTGCGCGGAGGAGGCGGCGCGGCTGGCCTCCGGCTGAGAGCGTCCGGGGCGCTGCCGGACGGGATTCGGCACGGCGGCCGTCACGCTGCCGGGCGGCATCCGGCTGGGAGCGGCCATGGTGCTGCCACACACGGCGAGTCGGCCGAGAGCAGCCGTGGCACCACCGGGCGGCGCCTGCCGTCACGCTGCCGGGCGGCATCCGGCTGGGAGCGGCCATGGTGCTGCCACACACGGCGAGTCGGCCGAGAGCAGCCGTGGCACCACCGGGCGGCGCCTGCCGTCACGCTGCCGGGCGGCATCCAGGCGCCAACAGTCGCACCACCACCTCCGGCGGCACCCCGGCCGACGCCAGTCGCTCCCCACCGCTGCCGGACAGTCCGCGGGCGGCCCGGCCGTCAGGTCGGGCCGCCCTGGGTGAAGGGAGCCCGGCCGACGGGCACGAGCCGACCCGGTTGAGAGAAGCCGAACCGCCTGGCCCGGTTCCGGGCCGGAGAGGTCCGCCGTCAGGGCCGTTCGGCCGGAATCGGCCCGGCCGGGACCACCAGAACGGGGAATCGGCCCGGCCGGGGACACCAGGACGACGAGGCCGGGCGGCCCGGGCCACGGACCCGGACCGCCCGGCCCTCCGTTCAGTGCTTGCCGATCGGGTCTCCCTCCACGTCCGGGCCGCGGCCCGGGCCGATGCGGAACTCGAAGTCGCCGTCGTACTTCCTGTGGCCTTCGATGACGGCCAGTTCGACGGCCTCGGAGCCCATCTGCTCGCGCACGATCACCGGGTCGCGGCGCAGGTCGCGCATGAGGGCGACACACATGAAGGTCATCACGATGACGAACGGTGCCGCCGCGAGGATCGTGAGGTTCTGCAGACCCGTCAGGGCGTCGCCCTGGCCACTGCCGACCAGCAGCATGATGGCGGCCACCGCGCCGGTGACCACACCCCAGAACACGACCACCAGGCGGCCGGGTTCGAGTGCGCCCTTCTGCGACAGGGTGCCCATGACGATCGAGGCGGCGTCGGCGCCCGAGACGAAGAAGATGCCGACGAGGATCATGACGAGCAGGCTCGTGACGGTGGCGATGGGGAACTGCTGGAGCACGCCGAAGAGCTGCCCCTCCGGGGTCGCCTCCTTGCCGAGCCGGCCCTGCTCCTGCATCTTCATCGCCGAGCCGCCGAAGATCGCGAACCAGAGCAGGCTGACCGTGCTGGGCACGAGGATGACGCCGCCGACGAACTGCCGGATCGTCCGGCCCCGGCTGATCCGGGCGATGAACATGCCGACGAACGGCGTCCAGGAGATCCACCACGCCCAGTAGAAGACGGTCCAGCTGCTCAGCCAGGCCGCGACGCCCTCCCCGCCGCTGGCCTCCGTGCGCCCGGCCAGCCGGGGCAGGTCGCCGAGGTAGGCGAAGACGGACGTGGGCAGCAGGTCGAGGACGACGATGGCCGGGCCCGCGACGAACACGAAGAGGGCGAGCACCAGCGCCAGCACCATGTTGGTGTTGGACAGCCACTGGATGCCCTTCTCCACACCGGAGATCGCGGACGCGACGAAGGCCAGGGTCAGCACCGCGATGATCGTGACGAGTAGCCCGGTGCTCACCTCGTCCATCCAGTTCAGCTCCTGCACACCGGAGCCGATCTGCAGCGCGCCGAGCCCCAGGGAGGCGGCGGAGCCGAAGACGGTCGCGACGATAGCGATGACGTCGATGACGCGCCCGGCGGCGCCGTTCGCGTGCTTCTTGCCGATGAGCGGGGTGAAGACGGCGCTGATGGTCTGCCGGCGCCGCCTGCGGAAGGTGCTGTAGGCGATGGCGAGGCCCACCACGGCGTAGATCGCCCACGGGTGGAGCGTCCAGTGGAAGAGGGTGGTGGCCATGGCCGTCTCCATGCGTTCGCCGGAGTCGGCCGGGTTCGTACCGGGCGGGGGTGTGCCGTAATGCGACAAAGGCTCGCTCACGCCGTAGAACATCAGGCCGATGCCCATGCCCGCGCTGAACATCATCGCGACCCAGGACACGGTGCGGAACTCGGGTTCCTCGCCCTCCGCGCCCAGGTGGATACGGCCGTAGCGGCTGATCGCGAGCCAGAGGGCGAAGACCACGAAGCCGGAGGCGGCGAGCATGAACGCCCAGCCGCCGTTGTGCATCAGCCCGCTGAGCATCGTGGAGGAGGCGTCCTCGAGCGAGTCGGTCGCCGCGGCTCCCCAGGTCACGAAGGCGAGGGTGAGCACCGCCGTGACGCCGAAGACGATCCGGTCGGTCTGCGGCCGGTCCTGACCGGGCAGGCCCGCTTCCGACCCCGGCAGCGCGGCTCCCTCATGGGAGTCCATTTCGCTTGGTCCTTCTTGCGTCACAGGCGGCACCTTTCATACGGACAGCAGGGAGGATGTGGTTCCTCGGAAGGCTGCTACCACGTATGGCGGAATTTCACCCCCTCAACATGCGGTTTCGGATGATCCCCCCGTCAGGTGGTACTCGGCCCGGTCGTCCAGCAGCAGCGGCACGAGTGCCCGCAGGGGCTGGCGCAGGGGTACGAGCACGCCCTCGCCGTCCTTGCGTACGCGCACGCCGTGCAGCGCGAGTTCGTCGCCCACCTCGGCGTACTGGGCGTCGGTGAGCCGGTAGCCGCAGGGAGGGTTGTGGATGATTTCGGCCAATTCAGGCGGTTCGTTGTCGGCGCCGCCCAGGTAGACGGGGCCGCTGTCGGCGTAGCCCGCGAGCCGGGCCCCGGTCGTCGTCGCCTCGATCCGTGCGCGGCGCTGGCCGGTGTACCCGAAGAGGCCCTTGAGGGCGTCCAGTTGTGAGGTGACCCGGCGCCGGTTGTTCAGCGCCTCGTCCACCTTCTCCGCCTCGGTGAGCGGGTCCACCCGGCTCTCGATGAGCAGGCCGACGGAGTGCTTCACACCGGACATGTTGCGCAGAATGCGCTCCTGTCCGTCTCCGGCGACCTGCTTGACCGGCTCGCTGGTCACGGGGTCGGTCCAGATGCCGTAGGTGCCGGTCGAGTGCCCGGCCCGCCGCGCGGCGGGCCGGACGTAGGTCTCGGAGAGGGTCCGCGCCTCGCCGCGGACCGTCTCGTGGGTGTTCAGGTTGCGCGGCCACAGGTCGAAGAGGTCCTTGTCGTAGTACGGGGGTGTGGCGCCGTACTCGTGCAGGTCGTAGACGACGTCGGGGCGCTGGTCGCGGATGACGGCGGCCAGGGCGCGGCCCTCGGCGGTCCGCAGGGCGAGGTGGTCGCGGTTGATGTCGACGCCGTCGCCGTTGCCGCGAGTGCCGGCGGCCCGGCCGTCGGGGTTGGCGGTGGGCACGACCAGGACCGTGGTGCGGTCCAGGAAGCGCCGGGTGCGGCTGTCCCGGGCGTACGCGAGGTCGCGGACGGTGGTCAGACAGGCCTCGCGGCCGGAGGGTTCGTCGCCGTGCTGGCTGCACACGAGCAGCACCTTGCTGGAGCTCGGCCGGGTGCCGATGCGGACCAGCTGGAGCGGGCGGTCCTGCTTCGTCGTGCCGAAGCGGGTCATGGACACACGGCCGCTCGACCGGTCGACGGCCGTGAGGAAGTCCTGCTCCTCGGGCTGGGTGGTCCAGCGGGCGCCGTTCGTCTGCTCGAAGCCGGTGCGGGGCGGGGAGTGCGCGGTCGTCGCCCCGGCGGGGGCGGCGGCCAGGGTCGCGGCGAGGGCCGCGGCGGTGAGGGTGAGGGCGCGGAAGCGGGGCGCGGTCCTGGCTGCGGTCACCGGCTTCCTCCCGGGACGCGGTGAGTGGTGCGCGGTTCCCGTACGCCGTCCAGGTGTGCGGCACCGGGCGGGGCGGAAACGGCCCCCGTGGTGGCGCGCGCGAAGGCGGCGGCTCCGCCGACGAAGGGGACCCGTGCCGAGGTGCGGGACAGGTCGAGCGTGAGCTTCGGTGTGTCGGCCGGAGGGTCGATGAGGCCCTGGTCGGTGCCCGCGACGATCAGCGCCAGGCGGTGGCCCTCGGGGACGACGTGGTCGGTCGCGGCCAGGTCGAGGGTGATCGTGTACCGCTTGCCCGGGGTGAGCGGGGCGCCCTTGACGTCCGAGGCGTGGTTGCCGAGGTCGGCCCAGCCGCGGCTGACGACCGTGTAGTCGACGTCGGCGGTCTTCGCCCGCGTCTCCTTGAAGCAGGCGCTGTCGCCGGTGGTGCTCGCGCCCCAGCAGGTGCGGTTCGTGAGGGTGGTGACGCCCTCGCCGGTGTCGGCGTAGTCGCGGATGGTGGCGGGGCCGATGTCCACGAGGACGGCGGAGAGGTGGGCCGTCGGGGTGGAGGGCGTCGCGGTCACGGTGACCTCGGAGGAACCGGACAGGCGCAGGTTGCGGGTGAGCGGCCCGGTGACGAAGCCGGCCTTCTCGGGTGTCGGCCTGTCGATCCCCGCGGCCCAGTCGGTCTCGCTCCGCTTCGGGTCGTCGGTGAAGGTCTCGGTGCCGTGGCCGCGGCGCAGACCGAGGGTGCCGACGCCGGCCTGGGTGCCCAGGTCGGGGCGCAGGGTGGCGGCACGGGTGCCGCTCGGCGGCCAGGTCCGGGAGGCGGTCCACTGGTCGGGCGCGCGTTCGATGTCGGCCATGGGCTCACGGTCGATGCCGTTGTCGTAGCCCATGAGTTCGTGGTCGAACCAGCGGTGCAGCGTCTCGACCCAGGCGCCGCGCCGGAAGTCGAAGGGGTCGACGTGGCCGGTCTGCGAGAGCCAGATCTTGCGCTCGACGCTGTGCTCGGCGAGGGCGTCCCACCACTGGCCGACGTGCTTCATCCGCACGTTGAGGTCCTGCATGCCGTGCACGAGGAAGACGCTGGCCTTGACCTTCCGCGCGGCCCTGACGTAGTCGCGCTCGGTCCACAGCGGGGTCCGGTCGCCGGTGCGCGGGGCGCCGTCGACCAGCTTCTGCTGGACGGCTCCGCACTTGGCCCGGGCGTCGGGGCTGTTGACGTAGTTCGACAGCCACTCCGGGCCGGAGTCGTAGAGCGGGGCGCCCTGCTGGAAGTAGTAGTCGTACCAGGAGGAGATGGCGCTGATCGGGACGATGGTCTTCAGGCCCTCGACTCCCGTGGCGGCGACGCCGTTGGCGATGGTGCCGTCCCAGCTCTTGCCGATCATGCCGGTGCGGCCGTTGGTCCAGGCGGCCTTGGCGCGGGTCGTGCCGGTGCGGGTGGTGTAGGCCCTGGCGCGGCCGTTCAGCCAGTCGACCACGGCCTTGGCGGACTGGATGTCGGAGCGGCCGCCGACGTCGACGCAGCCGTCCGAGCGGTTGGTTCCTGCCAGGTCGACGCCGACGAAGGCGTAGCCGCGGGGCACGAAGTAGTTGTCGTAGTACAGCGGCATCTGCGTGACGTCGCCGTTCGCGTCGTACGTCTTGCGCTGGCTCTCGTTGCCGCGCCCGCAGCAGGAGTAGTACGGGCTGGCGTCCATGATGACGGGGACCTTGCGGCCCTGCCGCGCGGGTTCGCGGGGGCGGACGATGTCGACGGCGACCCGGTCGGCCTGTCCGTCGCGGTCGCCGTCGAGTCCGGTGTCCACCCAGACGGACTCGCGGATGGCGTTCTCGTACGAGTGGACGGGCCTGCTCCCGCGCGGGGCGGCATCTGCCGCGGCCGGGGTGAGCAGTGTGGCCATCAGGGCGGCCGTGGCCGCCGTCGCGAGCGGTCTCCAGGTCGTGAAGCGCGTGCGTTTCGGCATGCGCCGGACGCTACATCGGTGAACTCCCGTTCAGAAGAGGGCGGCTGACGGACCGGCGTGTCCGGGATGGGCGGTTCACCAGCCGGGCCCCGCACCCCGGACGGGGGCGTCGCGGCGAACGAGCCCGAGGCGGCGGCGTGGTCGTTCCCGAGCAACGGCGACCCGCTCGACGAGGCCACCTACGACAGGTCCGCCCTGATCCCGGACGGCACGCAGGCCATCTCCAACGGCACTCTCCAGTGGACGCGTTCACGGCTCGGCCGGCCCCGGTGGAACTGGCGCTCCGACAAGCCGCAGGCCACGCACCTCGCCCCGCTCGCGGGTGAGGAGGTGTCCGGCAAGCCCTTGGCGGCGCTGTTCGACACGTGGCTGTACCAGCCGTCGAAGCCGGGGACGGGCGCCGGCGGCCCGGGCCGCGGCGGTCGCGGAGGGCCGGGGGCCGTGCCGCAGCCGGGGTCGTGGAAGAGGATCGCGGCGACCACGGGGTGCACGAACACGCGGAGCAGGGGACCGCCGGGCCGGGGACCGCCGGGCCGGGGACCGCCGGGCACGCGCGCTGACGCGCCCCGGCCCGTACGGCGGTCTACGGTGGGCCCATGCGCGCCGGCGTGCGGGCCCGGCCGGCGCGAGGGCTGGCTGGTGAAGGAGCCGGACGTGCGGAACGTGGCGATCATCGAGGCGCCGTCCGTGCTCGGCCTGCGGCCGACCGGCGTGGAGGACCTGCCGGCAGCCCTGCTCCGGGCCGGGCTGGCCGGGGGAATCGGGGCGGCAGCCGCGGGGCGGGTCGACCCGGAACGGGACCCGGAGACCGGGGTCCTGAACCCCCGTGGCATCGCCGCGTACTCCACCGCGCTGGCCGACGCCGTGGGCGGCGTCCTCGACGACGGCCGGTTCCCCGTCGTACTGGGCGGCGACTGCAGCGTGCTGCTCGGCACTCTGCTCGCGCTGCGCCGCCGGGGCCGGCACGGGCTGCTCTTCCTCGACGGGCACACCGACTTCTACCAGCCCTCGGCCGAACCGGCCGGCGAGGTGGCCTCCATGGAACTCGCCCTCGCCACCGGTCGCGGCCCGCGCGTGCTGGCCGACCTGGAGGGCCGGGGCCCGCTCGTACGGGACGGGGACGTCGTCGCGCTGGGGTTCCGGGACGCGGAGGAGTCCGCGGGGTACGGGATGCAGCCGCTGCCGTCGGCGCTGCATGCGCTGGAGCTGGACACCGTGCGCGCCCTGGGGGCGGGCGAGGCGGCCCGTCGCGCGGTCGGGCTGCTGACCGGCGACGGATGGGGCGCGGGGTACTGGATTCACCTCGACGCCGACGTCCTGGACGACGCGGTCATGCCCGCGGTCGATTACCGGCTCCCGGACGGACTGACCTGGCAGGAGCTGGAGACCGTCCTGCGCACGGCCCTGTCCGGCGGCGGTGCCGTCGGCCTCACGGTGGCGATCTTCAACCCGCGGCTTGACCCCGGCGGGGCACTCGCGCGGCGCCTCAGCGACTGCCTGGTACGGGCGTTCGACAGGGACGGCCGGGACTGAGCGGGGGCGTCACCGCGGACATGTCCGGTCCGGCATGACACCACCGTAGGCCGCCCTCCCCACGGGGGTGCGGGTGAGGTTTCACAGCACTGGTGAGACAGCGATACTGCTGGACATGACGACCGACACCGAGGAACCGACCCTCACGATCGACGAGCTGGCCGCCCGGGCCGGTGTCACGGTGCGCACGGTCCGCTTCTACGGCACGAAGGGGCTGCTGCCGCCGCCGGCGCTCGGTCCCCGGCGCGTGGGGCACTACGGGCGGGAGCATCTGGCCCGGCTGGCGCTGATCGAGGAGCTCCAGCACCAGGGCATGACGCTGGCCGGCATCGAGCGCTACCTCCGGCAGCTCCCGCCGGACCTGAGCGCACACGACCTCGCCATCCACCGGGCCGTGGTGGCCTCCTGGGCGCCGGAGACCGTGGAGAGGGTCACGCGGGAGGAGCTGGAGCGGCGGGCCGGGCGGCCGCTCGGCGAGGGGGACGTCGAGCGGCTCGTCGCGATGGGCGTCGTCCGGCCCGCGGACGACGGGTACGACGCCGACCTCGGTCTGCTGCGGCTGGGCGCCGGGCTGCTGGACGTGCCGCTCTCCCAGGAGGCGATCTTCGCGGCGCGCACGGTCCTCATCGACCACACGCGCGCCGCGGCCCGCGAACTCTCCCAGCTCTTCCGCGGCGAGGTGGCCGAGCGTGACGCGCGGGACGTGCGGTCCCTGTCGGCGCACATGCACCCCCTGGTGGTACAGGCGCTCCTCACCGCTTTTCAGCGATCGCTGAAGGAAGAGCTGGGCGAGTGGCTCACCGGGCCTTCGGGGGAGTCAGGCGCGGGCTGAGTCGCTGAACCGCTCCCCCTTCTCCGCCTTCTCCACCAGCAGCGCGGGCGGCGTGAACCGGTCGCCGTAGCGCTCGGCGAGCTCCCGCGCCCGTGCCACGAATCCCGGCAGGCCCCCTTCGTAGCCGTTGATGTACTGGAGCACGCCGCCGGTCCAGCCCGGGAAGCCGATGCCGAAGATGGAGCCGATGTTGGCGTCGGCGACGGAGGTCAGCACGCCCTCCTCCAGCAGCCGGACGGTGTCCAGCGCCTCGGCGAAGAGCATGCGCTCCCGCATGTCCTCGAAGGGGATCCGGTACCCGGGCTTCGTGAAGTGCTCACGCAGTCCCGGCCAGAGTCCGGTGCGCTTGCCGTCGTCGCCGTAGTCGTAGAAGCCGGCGCCGCCGCTGCGGCCCGGGCGGTCGAACTCGTCGACCATGCGGTCGATGACGGCCTCGGCGGGGTGGGCCGTCCAGGTGCCGCCCGCCTCCTCGACCGCCCGCTGCGACTCGGCCCGGATCTTGCGGGGCAGGGTCAGCGTCAGCTCGTCCATCAGGGACAGCACCTTGGCCGGGTAGCCGGCCTGCGCGGCGGCCTGTTCGACCGAGGCGGGCTCGATGCCCTCGCCGACCATGGCGACGCCCTCGTTGATGAAGTGCCCGATGACGCGGGAGGTGAAGAAGCCGCGCGAGTCGTTGACGACGATCGGCGTCTTGTTGATCTGCCGTACCAGGTCGAAGGCGCGGGCCAGGGCCTCTTCGCCCGTGCGCTCGCCCTTGATGATCTCGACGAGGGGCATCTTGTCGACGGGCGAGAAGAAGTGCAGTCCGATGAAGTCGCTCTGGCGCTCGACGCCCTCGGCGAGCGCGGTGATGGGCAGCGTGGAGGTGTTGGAGCACAGCAGCGCGTCGGGGGCGACGACGTGCTGGATCTCCTGGAACACCTTGTGCTTGAGGGACGTGTCCTCGAAGACCGCCTCGATGACCGCGTCGCATCCGGCCAGATCCTGCACCTCGGCCGTGGGCGTGATGCGCGCGAGCAGCGCGTCGGCCTTCTGCCGCGTCGTACGGCCCTTGGCGACGGCCTTGGCGCACAGCTTCTCGGAGTAGCCCTTGCCCTGGAGAGCCGCCTGTGGGGACACGTCCTTCAGGACGACGTCAATGCCGGCGCGGGCACAGGAGTAGGCGATGCCCGCCCCCATCATGCCGGCGCCGAGGACGGCGACCTTGCGGACGGGGCGGGGCTCGATGCCCTGGGGGCGGTTGGCGCCCGAGTTGACGGCCTGGAGGTCGAAGAAGAACGCCTGGATCATGTTCTTCGAGGTCTGCCCGGCCGCGAGTTCCACGAAGTAGCGGGCCTCGATGACCTGGGCGGTCTCGAAGTCGACCTGGGAGCCCTCGACGGCGGCGGCGAGGATGCCCCGCGGAGCCGGGTACGGGGCACCGTTCGTCTGCTTGCGCAGGGAGGCCGGGAAGGCGGGGAGGTTCGCGGCGAACTTGGGGTTGGCGGGCGTGCCGCCCGGGATGCGGTAGCCCGGCCTGTCCCAGGGCTGCTGCGACTCGGGGTGGGCGTCGATGAAGGCACGGGCCTTGTCGAGGAGTTCCTCCCGGGTGGCGGCCACCTCGTCGACGAGGCCGTTCTCCAGGGCGCGGCGCGGGTTGTACTGGGTGCCCTGCAGGAGGACCTTCAGCAGCGCGTCGGCGATGCCCAGCAGGCGGACGGTGCGGACGACGCCGCCGCCTCCGGGCAGCAGGCCGAGGGTGACCTCGGGACAGCCGATCTTGGAGCCGGGCGCGTCGAGGGCGACGCGGTGGTGGCAGGCCAGGGCGATCTCGTAACCGCCGCCGAGGGCCGCACCGTTGAGGGCGGCGACGACGGGCTTGCCGAGGGTCTCGATGCGGCGCAGGTTCCTCTTGATCGTCATGCCGCCGTCGAACAGCTCCTGGGCCGTCTCGGGCGTGACCCGGATCAGGTCGCGCAGGTCGCCGCCGGCGAAGAAGGTCTTCTTCGCGGAGGTGATGATGACACCCCGGATGGAGTCCTTCTCGGCCTCCAGGCGGTCGGTGACCGCGGCGAGCGAGTCGCGGAACGCCTGGTTCATGGTGTTCGCCGACTGGTTCGGGTCGTCGATGACCAGGGTGACGAGGCCGGTGCGGTCCTGTTCCCAGCGGATGGTGGTGGATTCAGTGCTCATGTGGAGGTGCTCCGTGTGATCCGTCGGGAGGTGGTCAGATGCGCTCGACGATCGTGGCGACGCCCATGCCGCCGCCGACGCACAGCGTGGCGAGGCCGTAGCGCTTGTCCTGGCGCTCGAGTTCGTCGACGAGCGAGCCGAGGATCATCGCGCCGGTGGCGCCGAGGGGGTGGCCGAGCGCGATCGCGCCGCCGTTGACGTTGACCTTGTCCAGGGACAGGCCCATGTCCCGCGCGTAGCGCAGCACGACCGCCGCGAACGCCTCGTTGATCTCGACGAGGTCGATGTCGTCGATGGTGAGTCCCGCCTTGGCGAGGGCCTTGCGGGTGGCGGGGGCGGGGCCGGTGAGCATGATGGTCGGCTCGGAGCCGGACACGGCGGCGGAGACGATCCGGGCGCGGGGCGTGAGGCCGTAGCGCTCGCCGACCTGCCCGGAGCCGATCGCGACGAGCGAGGCGCCGTCGACGATGCCGGAGGAGTTGCCCGCGTGGTGGACGTGGTCGATCTTCTCCACCCAGTGGTACTGCTGGAGCGCGACCGCGTCGAAGCCGCCGAGTTCGCCGATGTCCGCGAAGGACGGCTTCAGCTTCGCGAGGGAGTCGGCGGTGGTGCCGGGGCGCATGTGCTCGTCGTGGTCGAGGACGACGAGGCCGCTGCGGTCCTTCACCGGGACGACGGACTTGTCGAAGCGCCCCTCCTTCCAGGCGGTGGCCGCCCGCTCCTGGGAGAGGGCGGCGTACTCGTCGACGTCGCGCCGGCTGAAGCCCTCGATGGTGGCGATGAGGTCGGCGCCGATGCCCTGCGGCACGAAGTTGACCTGGAGGTTGGTCATCGGGTCGTTGAACCAGGCGCCGCCGTCGGAGGCCATCGGCACCCGGGACATCGACTCGACCCCGCCCGCGAGGACGAGGTCCTCCCAACCGGAACGGATCTTGGCGGCGGCCAGGTTGACGGCCTCCAGGCCCGAGGCACAGAAGCGGTTCTCCTGCACGCCGGCCACCGTGTCGGGCAGCCCCGCCGCGATGGCGGCGGTCCGTGCGATGTCGGAGCCCTGGTCGCCGACCGGGCTGACGACGCCGAGCACGATGTCGTCGACGGCGGCCGGGTCCAGGTCCGGGAAGCGGGCGCGGATCTCGTGGATGAGTCCGACGACCAGGTCGATGGGCTTGGTGCCGTGCAGGGCGCCGCCGGCCTTGCCGCGTCCGCGCGGAGTGCGGATCGCGTCGTACACATACGCTTCGGTGCTCACGAGGAGGCCTTTCGCTGAGGGGTGCGGGACGCTGAGAGCAGCCCGGGAACGTCCCACTCCCGGGCGACGTCCGCCGTGTCGGCGCCCGGCCGGGCCGGGCCGGTGCGGACGGAGGTCGGGGTCGCGGAGAAACGGGGGGCCGGGGCGGGCTGGGTGATGCCGCCGTGGTCGGTGAAGGTGCCGCGGGCGGCCAGGTGCGGGTGGTGCGGGGCTTCGCGCAGCGAGAGCACGGGCGCCACGCACGCGTCGGTGCCGTCGAAACGGGCCGTCCACTCATCCCTGGTACGGGTCGTGAAACGGGCGGCGACCTGTTCGCGCAGTTCACTCCAGCGGGTGACGTCCTTGCGGGCCGCTGCCTGGTCCTCGATGCCGAGGAGGGCGAGGAACTCCTCGTAGAACCGCGGTTCCAGGGCGCCGACGGCCATGTACCGGCCGTCGGCCGTCTCGTACGTCCCGTAGTAGGGGCAGCCGCCGTCCAGGAGGTTGGCGCCGCGGCGGTCCTGCCAGCCGCCCGCGGCGAGCATGCCGTGGATCATCGTGGCGAGGTGGGCGGTGCCGTCGACGATGGCGGCGTCGACGACCTGGCCGGTTCCGGTCGCGCGCGCGTGGTGGAGGGCGGCGAGGAGGCCGACGACCAGGTAGAGGGAGCCGCCCGCGTAGTCGCCGAGCAGGTTGGCCGGGACCGGCGGCGGCTCGTCCGGCCGGCCGATCATGCCGAGGGTGCCGGTGGGGGCGATGTACGCGATGTCGTGCCCGGCGCGCTGCGCGAGCGGGCCGTCCTGGCCCCAGCCGGTCATCCGGCCGTAGACGAGACGCGGGTTGCGGGCGTGGCAGGCCTCGGGGCCGACGCCGAGGCGCTCGGCGACGCCGGGGCGGTAGCCCTCGACCAGGAGGTCGGCGCGGGCGGCGAGGCCGAGCACCCGGTCCGGGCCGTCCGGCGCCTTCAGGTCGACGACCACCGAGCGCTTGTTGCGGTTGGTGACGTCGTATGCCGGGTCGATCGCGAGGCCGGGGCCGCCCGGGCGGTCCACGCGCACGATGTCGGCACCGAGGTCGGCCAGGAGCATGGCGGCGAACGGGCCGGGCCCGATGCCGGCCAACTCGACCACGCGCACGCCGGTGAGCGGGCCGTGTCCTGGCGTCCTTGCCGTGGTCATCCAGCCCCCAGTGCTGTGACACAACTGATGTAACACCAGTGATGCTAAGAACGCGTTCCACTCGGCACAACCCCCGAACGAGCAAGCGCTTAGCAATCTGCCCGACGAGGTCAGCTCCCGTCCAGCTCCGCTATCAGGCGCTTCGGCGCGATCACCCGGTAGCTCTCCTCCACCCAGTCGCACAGGACCTCCGCGGCCGGGGCGCCCTGCCGCTCCAGGGGGATGCTCACCCAGCCGGCCTTGCCCAGGCCGTATCCGGCGGGCTCGGCGCCGGGACTGGCCAAGGCGTGCGCGTGGGCCGTCTCGTCCGGGAGCTTCACTGTCACTCCCAGGGGGTAACTGCCGTCCCGGGCACCGAGGAAGACGAACACCTTCCTGTCGGCCTTCGCGACGGACTCGCCCCAGGGGAACTCCTCGACGGCACCCGGCAGCCCCAGCGCGAACGCGCGGACTTTCTCCCACTTCTTCAGGGCATTCCTGGGCACGGCCATCGTCGTCCTCCGGGCTCGTCGTCGGGCTCCGCACCCCTCACGCTAGCCTCGGCCACCGACAGCGGCACGGGCTGCACGACCGAGGGGTGTCATGAACAGGCAAAGCAGGACGGACCGTCCGTACGACATCGTGCTCTTCGGAGCCACCAGTTTCGCCGGCGCGCTCACCGCGGAGTACCTCGCGGCCCACGCGCCCGAGGGGCTGCGCTGGGCGATCGCCGGCCGCGACGCGGAGAAGCTGGAACGGCTGCGGAAGCGGCTGCCCGGTGACACCGAGGTCGGGGTGGTGCGGGCGGACGTCCGCGATCCGGCCTCGCTGCGCGACCTCGCCGAGCACGCGCGCGTGGTGGCCACCACGGTCGGCCCGTACCTCACGTACGGCGAGGAGCTCGTCGCCGCCTGCGCGGACGCCGGGACCGACTACCTGGACCTCTGCGGCGAGCCGGAGTTCGTGGACCTGATGTACGTCCGGCACGACGCACGCGCGCGGGAGACCGAGGCGCGGCTGGTGCACGCCGCCGGGTTCGACTCGATCCCGCACGACCTGGGGGTGTACTTCACCGTGCAGCAGCTCCCGGAGGACGTGCCGCTGAGCGTGGAGGGCTTCGTCACGGCCGACGCGGCGTTCTCGGGCGGCACCTTCGCCTCCGCCCTCAACCAGTTCGCGCGGCAGCGGGAGATGGCGGCGGCCGCGCGGGACCGGCGGCGGCACGAGCCACGGCTGGTGGGCCGGCGGGCGTCGGCGCCGGTGGGCGGGCCGCGGTTCGCCAGGGAGGTCGGCGCGTGGGCGCTGCCGATGCCGACCATCGACCCGCAGATCGTGCGGCGCTCGGCGTCGGCGCTCGACCGGTACGGGCCCGACTTCCGCTACCGGCAGTACGCGGCCGTCCGGCACCTGCCGGTCGCGGTGGGCGGTGTCGCGACGGTCGGGGCACTGGTCGCGGCGGCTCAGGTGCCGTCCGCGCGGCGCTGGTTGTCGGACCGGCTGCTGCCGGGGGACGGGCCGAGCCCGCAGAAGCGGGCGAAGAGCTGGTTCTCCGTGCGCTTCGTCGGCGAGGGCGGCGGCCGGCGGGTGTACACGGAGGTCTCGGGCGGCGATCCCGGCTACGACGAGACGGCGAAGATGTTCGCCGAGTCGGCGCTGTGCCTGGCCGTCGACGACCTGCCGGAGACGTCGGGGCAGGTCACCACGGCGGTGGCGATGGGCGACACGCTGGTCGGCCGGCTGCGCGCGGCGGGCATCCGCTTCCGCGTCGCGTCGACGCGCTGACGGACCTGCAGCGGCCACTCGACGATCGGTCCTACAGCGGCCACTCGGCGATGGTGTAGATCATCCCGGCGATCCAGCCGAGCCCCGCCAGCACGGCGATGATCAGTCCTATGGTGACGGCCCGCTCGACGCTCTGGGTCGGGCCGGCGACGGGCTTGGGGGCGCGGTGCGTTGTCATGTGCCCAGCCTGCCGAGGCGGGTGGCGGCGGGCATCCGTACAGGTACTCAGGGACGGTACTCAGATCCCCCGCCCCGCCCTGCGCAGGCCTCGCCCCCGGTTTGAGGCTTTGCGCCTTCCGCTCCTGGTGACAGCTCGAAAAGTACCAACAAGGAGTTCGATGAAACCATTGAAGGCATGAAGTTCCTTCTCGAAGTCACCATGGACGACGCGGCGTTGGCCGGGGACCCGGCGGGCGAGCTGGGCCGGATCCTCAGGTACTGGGGCGGCAATCTGCGCCACTACGCGCTCCGGCCCGGGGACGGGTCGGTCATCCACGACTCGGAGTACCGCGAAGTGGGCCGCTGGAGCGTGACCGGTCAGGCGGAGTAGGTCTCCCGCAGCGCCTTCCGGCACAGCGCGTCCGCCCGGCGCGTGGTCTCCGGGAGGCGGTACCCGGGAGTCAGGGCGAGGGTGTGCGCGCACGCGTTGGCCAGGGACACGCGGTGGCCCGCGGAGACGAAGACCGGCTTGACCCCGTCGCGCGTGCGCAGGGCGCGGCCGACCTCCTCGGTCCCGGCGAGCAGCGCGGAGGTGCTGCCGCGCGGGGTGTCCGGGTCGTCGTAGGTGAAGGTGAACGGGTTCTTGGCGACGCCGATCGTGGGCAGGCCGGTCAGGACGCCCAGGTGGCTGGCGAGGCCGAAGCGGCGCGGGTGGGCACGGCCGTAGCCGTCACAGACGACCAGACCCGGCGGGCACGGCAGGGCATCGAGGGCTGCCAGGACCGTGGGGATCTCGCGGAAGGCGAGCAGTCCGGGCACGTAGGGGAAGGAGACGCGGCCCACCGCCGTGGCCTCGGCGACGATGCCGAGCCCCGACGCGTCCAGGACGACGGCGGCCGCCACGACGATGTCCCGTTCGTCGTCGTAGGCGACGTCGACGCCGGTCACATGGCCGGTCCCGGGCTGCGGTCCGGGTTCGTCGAGGATCACGCGGGCGCGCAGTTCGTCCTGGACGGCGCGGGCCTGTTCCTCGGTGGCGGGCCAGTCCTCGGGGGTGCGTACGGTCGTCATGGTGCCGCTGAGCCTACGGGCCGCGCGAAGGCCGGGAGGATCAGGGAGTCCTGCCGGCCTCGCCGTGCGGGTTCCTCACTTGCCCAGTGCGCGCTGCAACTGGCTCTTGTTCATGCTGGAACGGCCCTCCACACCACGGCGCTTGGCCTCCTGGTACAGCTGGTCGTAGGTGGGCCCCTGGGAACCCTGCCCCGACCGCTGGCCGCCGCGCTTGCCGGACGACATGTCCTGGGTGGAGGTGCGGCTGGCCGTCTTCGACTCGCCGGAGCGGGCGCGTTCCTTGTTCACCGTCCGCGCGGCGATCTCCTTGGCGCGGCCGGTGCTTTCGCCCCGGTCCTTCGCACTTTCCTTGATGTGCTCGTACTGGCGCTCCCGCTTGGAGCTCGAACCGCGTGGCATCACCGCTCACTTCCTTTCACGATCAGTGAACGAGTACCCACCCTGCCAACGATCAGGGCACCTCGCATGCTCAGTGCTCCAGGCGGGCAACCCGCCCCTCCTCACCGGCGGCCCAGCACCCCCGGTCCGGGGTGCAGTCGTCGGTGTCGTAGGAGCCGGTGTCGACCGTCCGCCAGGTGCGGCCGCCGTCGGGGGTGGGCGCGGCCGCCCGTGCCCCGGCTGTGCCGGCGGGCGCCCCACGTGCACGGCGGGGCACACGAGGAGAGTCACGTCACTCTGGTGCATGAACGCGGTGACAGAGGTCACTCGCACTTCGTGTGCACGGATTGGCTGATTCCGTCGTCTCTTCCAGTGCCCGGCCTCATCCGCCCGGAAGTGTCCCGTCCAGCCGTCACAAGGGAGCAAGGCGTTGTCCATCGTCATCGAGCAGCCTGTGGAGGCCCGCCTCGTCGCCGCCGCGCCGCGTATGCCGAGCATTCCCGCGACGCTGCACTACGACCGGCGTGACCCGTTCGCCGTCCGCATGACCTTCCCGGCCCCGGCCACGCTGGAGGGCATCGAGGTCTGCTGGACCTTCTCCCGGGAGCTGCTCGCCGCCGGCCTGCACGACATCGAGGGCCACGGCGACGTGCGGGTGCGGCCGTACGGGTACGACCGCACCGTGCTGGAGTTCCACGCCCCCGAGGGGACCGCCGTGGTCCATGTCCGCTCGAGTGAGATCCGCACGTTCCTCGATGCGACCAGCGAGCTCGTACCCGTCGGCCTGGAACACCTCCAGCTGGACCTCGACCACGGTCTGGCGGAGCTGATGCGGGACGCGTGCTGAACGCTGACGCGTCCACTCGAGAAGGGCGTTGACCGCGTCGTGGCCGAGCGCCCCGGCCAGTGACCCGTACGCCCCCCGGGCCGAGCAGCTCCCGCGCGGACCGGCGGACCAGGGCGTGGGCGGCCCGGGCGACGGCCGAGCCCACGCTGACGCGAGCGACGCCCAGGGCGGCCCAGTTCGGCGACGGGCTCGGGCTGATGCGTCACGCGGTCCACCCAACCAGCGGAATCGAGGCCGTGGTTGGCAGGAATCCGACAGAGTGGTCGTCGGTCGGGACGGGGCGGCACGCACCGGCGGCACCGCCGCGGGGCCACCTCCACGCCGGTCGACGTGGGCGCCGCGGGCCCCCTGGACGTCCGTCAGGGCGAGGCGGCCGCCGTCGCCCCCGCCGCGGTCACCGCCGTACGCACCTCGCGCACGATGCTCCCCAGCCCGGGCGCCGCCGCCCCGGCCCGCTCGGTCAGTTCCTCCACGCGCTGCCCAGGAGTGCTCTCGCCGAGGAGGTCCGCCGCGGCGGCGAGGGCGGCGAGGGCCGCGTCCCGCTCCGGGATCCCGGCGGCCGGCAGGGGCCCCCGGAGGACCTGCCGCGTCTTCTCCCGCAGCGCCTCCACGGCCCGGACGCGCTCCAGGGCGTACTCCACGGACGGGAACACCCCGAGCACCCGCTTCTTCTCCGCCCGCAGATACCCCTCGGCCACCAGCTGCTCCCGTACGGCGTCGAGGGTGACCCGCGCCCGCAGCGTCAGCCACGTCCGCCAGGTGTGCGGGCACGATTCGTGGACGAGTTCCAGCAGCCCGTCGAGGACCGCGTCACCGGCGCTCGCGTCCAGATCGACCGGCGTGGCGATGCCGTCCTCGTCGACGAGCAGACCCCGCCGCGCCAGCTCGACCAGCGCACCGGCCCGGACCAGGCCGGGCAGGTGGCCGGTGCCGGTGACGGGCGGCCGCGCGGCGTCCCAGGCCAGCAGACAGAGCCGGGCCGGCAGCGAGAGCGGGCCGTTGGGCACGGGGCCTCCTCAGGGTGGGACGGTCGGGGTCGGACGCTAATGCGTTGACAGGCTCAAGGCCCCCTCCTACGGTGTACAGCGGTCCTGTTGCCGTCGATTGGAGAAGGACGTTGCTCGTCTGAGGTCCTGAGACACCGCCTCACACCCGTCTGGTGTGTGCGCCGCGTGCGACCTCGGCGTCCGAGCCGTCCTCCGGTACAGGGCTTTTCTCATGCCCGTGGAGCCTCCTTCCTGGTCGCTGGTGTCTCGACACGCGTTTGCCCCTGACCGCTCCAAGCAACCGCGAGGCCCCATGTCTGCTTCCGTCACCATCACGTCCCTGTCGTTCGCCTGGCCCGACGGCAGCCCCGTCTTCGAGGGCCTGGACGTCACGTTCGGCCCGGGCCGAACCGGCCTGGTCGGCGTCAACGGATCAGGGAAATCAACCCTGTTGAAGCTGATCGCCGGTGAGCTCGCACCGGCCGACGGCATCGTCCGTGTCGCCGGCGAGGTCGGCTGCCTCCCGCAGAACGTCACGCTCGACACCACCCTGCGGGTCGACGAGGCGCTCGGCATCGCCGCGCGGCGGGCCGCGCTGCACGCCATCGAGTCCGGTGACGTGGCCGAGGCGCACTTCGAGACCGTCGGCGACGACTGGGACGTCGAGGAGCGCGCCCTCGCCACGCTCGGCGAACTAGGCCTCGGGCACGTCGAGTTGGACCGCACGGTCGGCGAGGTGTCGGGCGGCGAGTCCGTGCTGCTGCGTCTGGCCGCGCTGCTGCTGCGCCGACCCGACGTGCTGCTGCTGGACGAGCCGACGAACAACCTCGACCTGTACGCCCGCAGGCGGCTGTACGCGGCCGTCCAGTCCTGGCCGGGCGTCATGGTCGTCGTCAGTCACGACCGGGAACTGCTGGACCTCGTCGACCAGATCGCCGATCTCCGCCGAGTGAATCCTGCGGCGCGCAGCGCCTCGGTTGAGGGTGGTGGTGGGAGACGGGTGGCCGAGATCACCTGGTACGGCGGCAACTACTCCGACTACGAGGAGGCCCTGGAGATCGAGCAGCAGGCGGCCGAGCGCATGATGCGAGTCGCCGAGGCCGACTTCCGCAAGCAGAAGCGCGAGCTGGCCGACGCCCAGGTCAAGCTGGCCCGCCGCAAGCGGTACGGGCAGAAGATGTGGGACCAGAAGCGCGAGCCGAAGATCGTCATGGGGGCGCGCAAGCGCGCGGCGCAGGAGTCCGCGGGCAAGCACCGGATCATGCACGAGGAGAAGCTCGCCGAGGCCAGGGAGCGGCTGGACGAGGTGGCGGAGGCCGTACGGGACGACGACGAGATCCGCGTCGACCTGCCGTACACGGCCGTGCCGCCGGGACGTACGGTCCTCACCCTCCAGGATCTCGGGCTCCGGTACGGCGCCCGGGTGGCGGGCGGTTTCGAGCTGCGCGGTCCCGAACGGGTCGCTCTGATCGGACGCAACGGCGCCGGCAAGACCACGCTGCTGCGCACGGTCACCGGGGAGCTGGCTCCGGAGTCGGGCGAGGTGACGGCGCATGTCCCACTGCGGTTCCTGCCGCAGCGGCTCGACGTCCTGGACGGGGAACGGACGGTCGCCGAGAACGTGGCCCGGTTCGCGCCGAGCGCCACGAACAACCGGATCCGGGCGCGCCTGGCGCGCTTCCTGTTCCGGGGCGCCCGGGCCGACCAGCGGGCGGCGACGCTGTCCGGCGGCGAACGCTTCCGGGCCGCGCTGGCCGCGCTGATGCTGGCCGAGCCCGCCCCGCAGCTGCTCATGCTGGACGAGCCGACCAACAACCTCGACATGGCCAGCGTGCGGCAGCTGACCACAGCCCTGGGGTCGTACGAGGGGGCGCTGATCGTCGCCAGTCACGACCTGCCGTTCCTGGAGTCGATCGGCATCACGCGCTGGCTGCTGCTTGAGGAGGGAGAACTGACGGAAATCACGCCAGAGGCTGTCGGGTTTTCCGCCTAGCTTCGGGTGCATGCCCGCATTCATCACCCTGACCGGAGCCCGTGAGAACAACCTCAAGGACGTCACCCTCCGCATCCCGAAGGGCCGGCTGACCGTGTTCACCGGCGTTTCGGGGTCGGGGAAGTCGTCGGTCGTCTTCGACACGATCTGGCACGCTCACCGGACGCTGTATGCGCCGCCGTACGGCGGTCAAGGACGAGGTGCGCCCACCCACCGGCGAGCTGTGGGTCGAGGGCGCCGGCCGGCACAACCTGCGGGACGTGACCGTGCGGTTCCCGGCCGGTGTGCTCACGGTGGTGACCGGGGTCGCCGGGTCGGGAAAGAGCACCCTGGTACGCGAGTTCACCGCTGCCCACGACGAGGCAGTGGTCGTCGACCAGTCGTCGATCGGGATCTCGGGCCGGTCCACCCCGGCGACATACCTGGGGATCATGGACACGGTCCGGAAGGTCTTCGCCCGCGAGACGGGAGCCGAGGCGGGCTTCTTCAGCTTCAACTCCAGCGGCGCCTGCGGCACATGCGAAGACAGGGGGATCATCTACACCGACCTCGCCTTCATGGACCCGGTGACGACGACCTGCCACGACTGCGAGGGGAGGCGCTTCAAGGAGGAGGTGCTGCGGCTGACCGCGCGGGGCAACTCCATCGCGGACGTCCTCCAGATGACCGCCGAGCAGGCACTCGGCTTCTTCGACGACCCGGGCGTACGGCGCCGGCTGCGCGCCCTCCGGGACGTCGGACTGACGTATCTGACGCTCGGCCAGCCCCTGTCCACGCTCTCGGGCGGTGAGCGGCAGCGCATCAAACCGGCCACGCGGCTGCACCGGACGGGCGCGGTCTACGTGCTCGACGAGCCGACGACCGGCCTGCACACGGCGGATGTGGAAGCTCTGGTCGCCCTGCTGGACCGGCTGGTCGACGCGGGCAACACGGTCATCGTGGTCGAGCACAACCTGGACGTCGTCGCCCGGGCCGACTGGGTGATCGACCTCGGCCCGGACGGCGGCCGGGACGGCGGTGAGGTCGTCTTCGAGGGTACGCCGCGCCAACTCCTCAAGGTGGAGGGGTCGTTCACCGGGGAGCATCTGAGGCGGGCGGTCCAGGCTGACGTCGGCGTGCCGGCGTGAACTCCCCAGGTGAGTGAGCGGTACTCCCTCCGACCGCCCTGGGATCCTTCGACCGGTGCTTTCCCGGGCTCGGCAGCGGGACGCCGGGGGCGAGGCGGGATGCGGACGGCGGTGACTGCCTGATCGAGTGCCTCCCGCGCGGAGGCTCGGGAGGGGGCCGACGGCGTGGCGGCACCGGCTCGACGGCGGGAGCCGGAGGGCACCGGGTCGGTGAGTGCCGGATCAGCGGGCCCCGGCTCAGCGGCGCCGGATCGGACGGCGCCGGATCGGTCGGTCGCCGCGGCGGCCGGATCCGAGGGCGTCGGATCGGTGGGCTGAGTTCACGGAGGTGGGGTAGGGGCTTGGTGGCGGGCCCGGGGACAGTGCCCGGGCCGCCACCGAGCCGGCGACGGGCACGGGTCCCAGGGGTGTCCTCTCCCCGATTCGCCCTGCATGATGGTCGGCCGACGCCCGATGGGTTCCGGTCGATCCCGGAGGCCCTGTCGGTGCGGTCCAGACACGTCCCACCCGATACGGAGTCACGCTCGTGCCCAGCAAGAAGGCCCTCGTCCGCCGCCCCAGCCCGCGCCTCGCCGAGGGGCTGGTGACGCACATCGAGCGGGAGAGGGTCGACGCCGGCCTCGCGGTCGAGCAGTGGGAGGCGTACGTGGAGGCCCTGCGCACGCACGGCTGGGAGACGGTCGAGGTGGAGCCGGCCGACGACTGCCCGGACTCGGTGTTCGTCGAGGACACGGTCGTGATGTACAAGAACGTGGCGTTGATCGCCCGCCCGGGCGCCGACTCCCGGCGTGACGAGACCGCCGGGGTCGAGGAGGCCGTGGCCGGTCTGGGCTGCTCGGTGAACTGGATCTGGGACCCGGGCACCCTGGAGGGCGGTGACGTACTGAAGATCGGCGAGACCGTGTACGTGGGCCGAGGCGGGCGCACCAACGCCGCCGGTGTCCAGCAGCTGCGCGCCGCGTTCGAACCGCTCGGCGCACGGATCGTCGCCGTACCGGTGAGCAGGGTGCTGCACCTGAAGTCCGCGGTCACGGCGCTGCCCGACGGCACGGTCATCGGGCACATCCCGAAGATGGACGCGCCGTCGCTGTTCGCGCGTTTCCTGCCGGTGCCGGAGGAGGCCGGCGCACACGTCGTGCTGCTCGGCGGCGACAAACTGCTCATGGCGGCGAGTGCGCCGAAGACGGCGGAGCTGTTCGCGGACCTCGGGTACGAACCGGTGGTCGTGGACATCAGCGAGTTCGAGAAGCTCGAGGGCTGTGTGACATGCCTCTCGGTCCGGCTGCGGGAGCTGTACGTCTGACGGGACCGGCCAAGCCGCCCGACGGGCCGCCGGCCTGCGGGTCCGGAGGGTCCGGCACACGTTTGGACGACACCGCTGATCAGCGGCCTTTACAGCGCCCTTGACCTACGGCATCGTAACCTACGGATACGTAGCCTACGATGCCGTAGGTTACTGTTTACCGCTCGTACGCATGTCCCCTGGAGAGTCCATGACGATCACCACTCCCCACCTCGTCAGCCCCGCCGGCGCCTGGACCGACGCTCAGCTGCTGTACGCACTGGAGGAAGTGGTCGAGAAGGAACTCAACCGGCATCTGCAGGTCGCCAAGGACTGGATGCCGCACGAGTACGTGCCGTGGAGCGACGGGCGCAACTTCCCCGGCCTCTTCGAGGACGGCGAGGCCTGGGAGAAGGAGCATTCCAAGGTCACCGAGATCGGCCGCATCGCGCTCGTCGTCAACCTCCTGACCGAGGACAACCTGCCCAGCTACCACCACGAGATCGCCAGCCTTTTCGGCCGTGACGGCGCCTGGGGCACCTGGGTGCACCGCTGGACCGCGGAGGAGGGCCGGCACGGCATCGTGATGCGGGACTACCTGCTCACCTCGCGCGCGGTCGACCCGGACAAGCTGGAGCAGTTCCGCATGTCCCACATGAGCGAGGGCTTCGAGTCGGACAACCGCCACTCGATGCTGCACTCGGTCGCCTACGTCGCCTTCCAGGAGCTGGCCACCCGCATCTCGCACCGCAACACCGGCCACCAGTCCGGTGACCCGGTCTGCGATCGCATGCTCTCCCGCATCGCGACCGACGAGAACCTGCACATGGTCTTCTACCGGAACCTGCTCAAGGCGGCCTTCGACCTCGCGCCCGACCCGACCATGCAGGCCGTACGGGACGTGGTCGTCAACTTCCGGATGCCCGGCCACGGCATCCCCGGCTTCGAGCGGGCCGCCGCGCAGATGGCCATCGGCGAGGTCTACAACCTGCGCATCCACCACGACGACGTGCTCCAGCCGGTGCTGCGCTTCCTCAAGGTCCTGGAGATCGACGGGCTCGGTCCCGAGGGGCTCAAGGCGCAGGAGGAGCTGGGCCTGTTCAT
This sequence comes from Streptomyces sp. NPDC033136, assembly GCF_055578235.1. NCBI lineage: Bacteria > Bacillati > Actinomycetota > Actinomycetes > Kitasatosporales > Streptomycetaceae > Streptomyces > Streptomyces sp. NPDC033136. The sequence continues at coordinate 320,564 of NZ_JBVIPD010000002.1, read as the reverse complement.
GGGCGGCCTGGACTCCGAGGCGTCGAAGTTCGACGAGAAGCTGGCGGCCCGCAAGGCCCGCATGGCGGCCCGGGCCGGCGCCTGACAGGCGACCCGGGACCCGGCACCCACCTCCCGGAGGCCCCGACCGCCATGAGTGGTCGGGGCCTCCGGCGTGAACACGACCGCACCCCCGTGCCGTTCCACGACACGGAGCGGGTGAGCGAGCGCCGCGGGCCGGGAGGCGCGCACCGTGCGGCTACCGCGCCGTCCGCCGCAGCTCGAGCCGCTCCTTCTCCGACAGGCCGCCCCAGACCCCGAAGCGCTCGTCGTTGTCGATCGCGTACTCCAGGCAGGCGGTGCGGATCGGGCACATACCGCAGATCCGCTTCGCCTCCCGCACCGAGCTGCCGGGCTCGGGAAAGAAGAAGTCCGCCCCGGTCTGCGCGCACAGCGCCTCCTGCTGCCAGGCGAGCTCGGGTGAGGTGATGGTGTCGATGAGCATGGCCCGAGCGTCGCGGCCGGCGAAAAACGTTCGATCAACGCGGGATCAACACGGGGTTCACGGGCCTCCGGCCGTCTCGATGGTCGCCCGCCGGACGGGCCGACGCACGGCGGCGCGCGGAGACATCGAAAACTCGGGCACACGCCCCGACGGCCCCCCGGCGGCGGTCGTCCGTGGGCGGCGTGAGACCCGGCAGGGCAGACGAACGGGTCTCCCGGCCGACGACCCCGGCCGACGAGGAGGCGCACCGGCTTCCGCACTTCGAGGTCTTCGAAATCTTCGAACTTCGAGGTCTTCGAGGTCTTCGAGGTCAAGTCGCGGACACGGACGCTGTCGACGCCAGCGCCCGGGAGCCGGGCGGCGCGGTCCGCAGGCCCGCTACCGGCCTGCCCGGCGGCGGCCTGCCAGCCACGGCTCCTTCGCCCATCCGACGGACCCGTACGGCGCCCGTTCCGCGGTGATCCGCAGCGCATCGCGGCAGGACCAGAACCCGGCGTCTTCTTCCGTCTTCTAGGCGGACCCTCGCCGCACCAGCGTCGTCGGCAGCACCACGCTCGACGGCGTGCCCGTAACGCCCCCTCGGGGAGTGTCGCGCTCGAGGTCGCGGAGGAGGAGGCGGGCCATCAGGCGGCCCATCTCCTCGATGTCCTGACGGACGGTGGTGAGGGGCGGGTCGGTCTGTTCCGCGACGGGCTGCATGTCGTCGAAGCCGATGACGGCCACGTCGTCGGGGACGCGGCGGCCCGACGCGCGCAGGACGCGCAGCGCCCCGGCGGCCGTGAGGTCGTTGGCGGCGAAGACCGCGTCCACGTCCGGACAGCGGTCGAGGAGTTCGCGCATGGCCCGCTCGCCGCCGGCGGGGGTGAAGTCGGCCTCGACGATCAGGCGCGGGTCGGCGTCCACCATGACGTCCCGGTACCCGTCGAGCCGGTCGACGGCGGACGTCTGGTCGAGGGCACCGGTGATGTGCGCGATGCGGGTGCGGCCGAGGCCGGCCAGATGGCGGACCGCGTCGCGGGCACCGCCGCGGTTGTCGCTGTCGACGTACACCACGTCGCGCCGGTCGCCGCTCCAGCCGGGCCGCCCGCCGAAGACGGTGGGGATGCCGGCCCGCTGGGTCAGCTCCGGCAGCGGGTCGTCGAGGTGCAGGGAGAAGACGAGGGCCCCGTCGACGTGTCCGCCGGCGAGGTAGCGGCCGACCCGGGCGTGGTCGTCGCGGCCCTCCGTGAGCAGCAGGACGAGTTGGTTGTCGTGGGCCGTGAGCTCCTTGCTGATGCCGCGCAGCTGGAGCGCGAAGAAGGGGTCGGCGAACACGCGGGTCTCCGGTTCGGCGACGACGACGGCGACCGCGTCGTGCCGCCGGGTCACCAGGGACCGGGCGGCCTGGTTGGGCACGTAGCCGAGCTCTTCGACGGCCTTGCGGACCCGCTCCACGAGGATGTCCCTGACGCCGTCCCCGCCGTTGACCACGCGGGAGACGGTGGCCCGCGAGACACCGGCCCGGGCGGCCACGGCCTCCAGGGTGGGACGCGGCGCTGTGTCGGTCACTTCGGGGCTCCTCATCTGCGGTTGCGGATCAGGATAGCCCCGGTGGCGGGGTGGGTGAGAGCGCTCTCCCCCGGGCCGGGGAGCGCCCGGCCGCAGGCGCCCGTCAGTGCTCGTGACCGCCTCCCGCGGGCTCCTTTCCGTGCGCGTGCGGGTCGTACCCGGGAATCGTGCCGTCCGGCTTCTTCACCAGGAACAGCCCCACCATCCCCATGTCGGAGTGGCTCTGGACGTGGCAGTGGTACATCCAGGCGCCGGCCCCGGCCCCCTCCCCCGCGATCACCTGGAAGCCGAAGGAGTCGGCCGGGCCCGTGATCTTGTTGTCGATGACCTGGCTGGGGTCGTCGGGGCCGGTCAGCGTGCCGGTGCGGTTGTCCGCCCAGCGGTGACCGTGCAGGTGGAAGGTGTGGTAGAACTCGCCGTGCGTGATCACGACGAACTCGACCCGGTCGCCCACCGTGGCCTCGAAGTCGGGCCCGGAGTGCGGCGGCCTGTTGTTGATGAGCATGTCGTTGAAGACGACCGTGTGCGTCCGGTCGGGCAGGACGTCGCCCTCGCGGCGCACGACGACCGGCCCGTAGAGGCCCTTCTGAAGCCCCCGCGTACCGTGCTCCGTGCCGACGACGTGGTCGTGGTAGTGCCAGTAGCCCGCGCTGCCCGACCGCCACGTGCCGTCCTTGCGGCGGCCGGGGGCGTGGGTGCGCCAGGTGTAGGTGCGGGTGCCGCCCGGCTCGACATGGCTGCGGTTCAGTCTCGTGCCGTCACTGGTGATCTCGTAGTCCAGGCCGTGGACGTGCAGGCTCACCGCCACGTCCATGGTGTTCTCGAACTCGATGTGCAGCGTGTCGCCCTCGTTGAGCTCGATCAGCGGGCCGGGGACGGTCGCCTTGCCCTTCTCCAGCCCGTAGCCCATCTGACCGTCCGCCAGCTTCTCGGCGTACAGCTTGAGGCGCCTCACCTCACCTCCGGCGGGGGCCCTCTTCGCCGGCCTGTCGGCGCTGACGGCCTCCGGCGCCACGGACAACGAGGTCGCGACGGCCGCGCCGCCCAGCAGGACCCGCCGGTTGAAGCTGCGTCTGTCCATGCGGAACTCCCCACCCGGGTAAGGCTTTTACGGAGACGTACCTGTGATGAACCGGTGAGACGGTACCGGCCGTGCTCCCGTTTATCCACACTCAAGACAAAGTTGGCGCCATCGCGGTCATAGGTATTGGCGGGATGTGCAAAGGGGTTTAGCTTCCTTGGCTGTGTTGCTGTGACCGAGGAGGTGCCCATGCACTTACGAGGGCTGAGCAAGAGAAGACGTGCCGGAGCGGCCTCGATGGCCGCCGCAGCCGTGACCGCCGGACTCCTGTCCGGGCCCGCGGCGAGCGCGCGCCCGCATCCGGAGCCGTCACTGACAACGATGTCGATCAAGTCGCCGCCGGGCGGCGCGAACGTACGAGTGCTGATCTTCCACGGTTCCGCCGCGGCCGGGGACGAGTCGCCCGTGGTGAACGCCGGGATCGAGGCGATCGAGGACATCGGGCTGTCGGGACCGGCGGATCGCCGCTTCAAGGTCGAAGCCACCGGTGACGCCTCGGTGTTCACCCACGAGAAGAGGCTGGGCCGCTTCAACACGATCGTGTTCCTGACCGGCGGGGGCGATGTCCTCGACGCGGAGCAGGAGGCGGGCCTGGAAGCGTACATGGAGGCCGGCGGCGGGTTCGTCGGTATCCATGACGCGGCGCGCGCGGAGCCGTACTCCGACTGGTTCACCGGGCTGGTGGGCGCCCGCCCGGCCGCGTCGAGCCCCGCGGCCGTCCAGCGCGCGACCGTGGAGGTCGGCGACCGTCGGCACCCCGCCACCAAGAACCTGCCGGTGCAGTGGAAGCGCCCCGACAAGTGGCTGAACTGGGTGAAGAGCCCCTCGGGCGACGTCCACACGGTCGCCCGGGTCCGCGAGTCGGGCTACCAGCCGGGTACGGGTGCCAACGGCTGGGACCATCCCGTCAGTTGGTGCCGGGACTACGACGGCGGACGCTCCTTCTACACCGGCATGGGCGGCACGGTGTCGTCGTACGACGAGACCGACTTCCGGGCCCATCTGCGCGGTGCGCTGATGTGGACGACCCGTCTGGAGCAGGCCGACTGCAAGGCGACCATCAACGCCAACTACGCGGCGGAGCGACTGACCGAGCCGAACCAGCCGGGACAGAACGACCAGATCGGCGAACCGCACGGGCTGGTCACCGCGCCCGACGGCCGGGTGTTCTACATCGGCCGGGGCGGCGCGGACTCCTCGCAGCCCGTGATCACGGACTGGAACAATCCCGGCATCGGCAAGGGCAAGGGCGAGATCCACGTCTACGATCCCGAGACCAGGCAGGTCACCCTGGCCGGAGCGCTCACCGTCTTCGGCAACAAGGGCGGTGGCGACGAACTGGTCAAGGTCGAGGAGGGGCTGCTCGGTATCGAGCTGGACCCGGGGTTCGAGCGGAACGGCTGGGTGTATCTGCACTACACGCCGCACGAGCGGATCAACCGCGAGACGCGGATGGCCGAGCGGCGGGTCTCCCGGTTCACACTCGACCAGGCTACGAACAAGCTGGACCTCGGCAGCGAGAAGGTGCTGCTGAAGTGGCCGGTGCAGATCCACAGTTGCTGCCACGCGGGCGGCGGGATGGCCTGGGACTCCAAGGGCAACCTGTACATCGCCACGGGTGACAACAACTCCAGCGGGTTCAGCGACGGTTACTCGGGCAACAATCCGCAGCCGAACTACAAGGGCGTCTCCTTCGCGGACGCGCGCCGCACCGCCGGCAACACCAACAACCTCAACGGCAAGATCCTGCGCATCCACCCGGAGCCGGACGGGACGTACACCCTCCCCGAGGGCAACCTCTTCACCGGGGAGGAGACCGCCGAGGGCGGCGGCAAGACGCGCGGTGAGATCTACGTGATGGGTGTTCGCAACCCGGCGCGCATCTCCGTCGACACGCAGACCGACGTGCTCTACGCGGGCTGGGTCGGCCCGGACGCGAGCGCGCCCTCGACCACCTGGGGCCCGGCCAAGTACGACACGTTCGCCGTCATCACCGAGGCGGGCAACCGCGGCTGGCCGTACTGCATGGGCAACAAGCAACCCTACCGGGACCGTGGTCTGCCGGACCCGTCCAAGCCGCTGGGCTGGTACGACTGCGACCACCCGAGGAACGAGTCGCCGAACAACGACGGCCTGGTCGACCTGCCGCCGGTCACCGGCAACAACATCTGGTACGCACCTCAGGGGGGCGCGCCGGACTACCCGCGGGACGCGAACGGTGTGCCCTCGTACAAGCCGGAGGAGGCGACGTACCGGCTGCCCTGGCTGAAGGGCGGCGGGCAGGCGGCGATGAACGGGCCGGTCTACCGGTACGGCACGGTCGCGTCCGACAGCGCGGTCAAGTGGCCGGAGTACTGGGACGGCAAGTGGTTCGTCGGTGACTTCTACGACGCCGACCAGCCGCGCAACGCGGTGCTCATGGACCCGAGGACGCAAGGCGGCGGCGGACTGCCGGTGCACTCGGAGTCGCTGAAGAAGATCGTGCCGACCGGCAACGACGGCATCAAGAACCTCATGGACTGGAGGTTCGGTCCGGACGGCGCGCTGTACGTCCTCGACTACGGCCGCGGCTTCTTCACCTCCCATTCCAAGTCGGCCCTGTGGCGGGTCACCTACAAGGGCGGCGGGCCGACCCCGGCCGCCGGTCAGCTGGCGAGGGGGTCCGCGTGATCCGGAGACGAAGGATCCGGGCCGCCCTGGTGGCCGCCCTGCTCATGGTGCTCGGGCTGCAGGCGGTGCCCGCGGCCTCCGAACCGACGGCACAGGCGGCCGAGCAGGTGCTCACCTGGACGGCCGGCGACGACATCGACACGTACCTCTCGGCGCCGAGGACGGCGGTCGCCGGCACCGCGACGATCGTGTTCGAGAACAGCGTGGCCACCGGCAACACCACGGGCATGCCGCACACGCTGACGTTCGTGACCAGCGATCCCGAGTTCAACGACGACGTGCAGCTCAACATCCTGGCCAACCCGAACGACGCCCGGGGCGGCAAGCACACCGCCCAGGTCACGCTCACGCCCGGCCGGTACTTCTACCACTGCACGATCCCCGGCCACGGCCGGATGCAGGGCATCCTCGAGGTGACCGAGGGCACCGGCGAGGACACCACGGCGCCCGAGGCGTCGGCTCACGTGAGCGGCACGCGGAACACGCAGGGCCAGTACGTCGGTTCGGCGAGCGTGGCGCTGCACGCCACCGACGAGGGCGGCTCCGGAGTCGAGAAGATCGAGTACGCGCTCGGCGACGCGGGTGTCTGGCAGCCGTACACCGCGCCGGTCGTCGTCGACCAGGTCGGCAGCCACAAAATCCGCTATCGCGCGTTCGACAAGGCGGGGAATGTCTCCGCCGAGAAGAGCGCCGGGTTCACGGTGGTGGCACCGCAGTCGGACGACACCACCGCGCCGGAGACCTCGGCGACCGTGACCGGTGAGCGCGACCCGGACGGGGCGTACATCGGTATGGCGACGGTCACCGTCTCCGCGTCCGACACGGGTTCCGGGGTCAACACCATCGAGTACGCGGTGGGTTCCGGCGCCTGGCAGCCGTACACCGGGCCCGTGATGGTGCACGAGACGGGCGCGCACACCGTCCGCTACCGCGCCACCGACAAGGCCGGCAACGTCGCCGCCGAGAAGAGCGAGCGGTTCACGGTCGTCGCGGCGCCGCCCCAGGACACCACCCCGCCGGTGACGGGCGTGAGCGTGGAGGGAACGAAGAACTCCGACGGGGCGTACGTCAACAGCGCCCGGGTGACCGTCACGGCGACCGACGCGCACGGCTCGGGCGTCGAGAAGATCGAGTATGCGCTCGACGGCGGGCCGTACCTGGCGTACTCGGCGCCGGTGGTGGTCGACCGGGCGGGCGCGCACACCGTGGCGTACCGGGCGACGGACCAGGCCGGCAACACCGCGGCGGCCCGCACGGTGACCTTCACCGTCGTCTCCGGGCAGGTCCCGGCGCCGGACTGCCCGGAGTACGACGAGCGGTTGACGGTGATCGTCGGCACGGTCGACTCCGGGGTGCGCAACCGGGTGACCGACAACCGGTGCCGGATCGGCGAGCTGGTCGAGGACGAGAAGGAGTGGACGTCCCACGCGCTGTTCCTCAAGCACGTGACGTCCGTCCTCGACGCACTGCTGAAGGAAGGCGTGATCGACCAGCGGGAGTCCAGGGCCATCCGGAAGGCCGCCCGCCAGTCGGGCATCGGCAAGCCGGGGCAGACCGAGGGCTACCGGGCGCTCTTCGACGGCAGCGCGGAGTCGTTCGCCAAGTGGCAGCACGTGGGCGGCGGTTCGTTCGGGCTGAACGCCGACGGGACGATCACCTCCAGCACCACGACGCCCGGCATGGGCATGCTGTGGTTCCCGCAGCGCAAGTACGGCGACTTCTCGCTGAAGCTCCAGTGGCGGGACGACGCCCCGGGCACGGGCAACGCCAACTCCGGTGTGTTCGTGCGCTTCCCGTGGGTCCACGGCCACCCGGAGGAGTCCCGGCCGGAGTGGGTGGCCATCACGTACGGGCACGAGGTGCAGGTGCTCGACCGGCCCGACGGCGACATGTACAAGACCGGTTCGGTCTACGGCTTCGACCGCGTGGGTCTGGCCGGCGCGGGCGTGACACAGAAGGGCACCTGGAACGACTACGAGATCCGCGTGGAGGGCCAGCGCTACGCGGTGTTCCGCAACGGTGTGCTGATCAACGAGTTCGACAACACCGGCGGCCAGGAGTTCACCCCGCCCCGCTCGGACGACCCGGGCACGGACGGGCGGCGGTTCGCCTCCGGCCACATCGGGCTCCAGGTACACGGCACGACGGACGTGGTCTCGTACCGCGACATCCGGATCAAGGAGTTGTAGGCCCTCAGGGCGCCTTCCTGGCCCTGCTCGGCTGTACCCGTCTGGGTTCCCCCGGCATCTTCGGATACTCGGGCGGGTACGGCAGGTCCCCGAGCCCGTGGTCGTGCTCGTCACGGCGGGCGAGGTCGAGCAGGACCTCCAGGGAGTAGCGGTGGTCGTCCATGTCCGCGTGCACGTCGCCGAGTTCGGCGAAGCGCGCGGGCATGGTCGCGAGGTCGAAGTCCTGGGGGCGCGCGACCCCGACCTCGTCCCAGCGCAGGGGCGCGGAGACGGGGGCGTGCGGGCGGGGGCGTACGGAGTAGGCGGAGGCGATCGTGCGGTCGCGTGCCGTCTGGTTGTAGTCCAGGAAGATGCGCTTGCCCCGCTCCTCCTTCCACCACTTGATGGTCACGAGGTCCGGCATCCGCCGCTCCATCTCCCGGCCGACGGCGATGGCGGCGCGCCGGACCTGGGTGAAGGTCCAGCGCGGTTCGATGGGCACGAAGACGTGCAGGCCCCGGCCGCCGGAGGTCTTGGGGAAGCCGCGCAGTCCGCCGAACTCATCGAGCACCGCCCGCAGTTCGTGGGCGGCGCGGACGGCGTCCTCGTAGTCGGTGCCGGGCTGCGGGTCGAGGTCGACGCGGAGTTCGTCCGGGTGGTCGACGTCGTCGCGGCGGACGGGCCAGGGGTGGAAGGTGAGGGTGCCGAACTGTGCGGCCCACACCACGGCGCCCACCTCGGTGGGGCACATCTCGTCGGCGCTGCGGCCGCTGGGGAAGGTGATGTGCGCGGTCGGGATCCAGTCGGGCATGTTCTTCGGCGCCCGCTTCTGGAAGAAGTTCTCCCCGCCGACGCCCTCGGGGTAGCGCTCCAGGGTGGTCGGCCGGTCGCGCAGGGCGCGCAGGATGCCGGGGCCGACGGCCAGGTAGTAGCGGGCGAGGTCCAGCTTGGTGAAACCGCGCTCGGGGAAGAACATCTTGTCCGGGCTGGACAGCCGTACGGTGCGCCCGCCGGCCTCCAGCTCCACCGCGTCACCCATGCTCGCCACGGTAGGCGTAGCCCGCACACCTCGCACATCGGGCACACCAGGACACATCGGCGCAGAATCGACCCATGGATCTGCCGGTGATGCCCCCTGTCCTGCCGATGCTCGCCAAGTCCGTGGCAGCGATCCCCGCGGGCATGCAGTACGAGGCGAAGTGGGACGGGTTCCGGGCGATCGTGTTCCGGGACGGGGACGAGGTCGAGTTGGGAAGCCGTACCGGCAAGCCTCTGACCAGGTATTTTCCCGAGCTGGTGGTGGCCGTGCGGGAGCGGTTGCCCCGGCGGTGCGTGGTGGACGGGGAGATCGTGATCGCGCGGGAGGGGCATCTGGACTTCGACGCGCTGACGGAGCGGATCCATCCGGCGGACTCGCGGGTGCGGACGCTGGCGGAGCGGACGCCTGCTTCGCTGGTCGCGTTCGACCTGCTGGCGCTGGGCGACGCGTCACTGATGGACGCCCCGCTGACCGAACGGCGGGAGCTGCTGGTCGGGGAGCTGCCGGGGAAGACGGCGCCGGTGCATCTGGCGCCGGCGACCACCGACATCGAGGTGGCGCGGCAGTGGTTCGAGGAGTACGAGGGGGCCGGTCTCGACGGGGTCATCGCCAAGCCGCTGACCGTGCGCTACCGCCCGGACGAGCGGGCCATGTTCAAGATCAAGCACGAGCGGACGGCGGATGTCGTCGTCGCCGGGTACCGGTTGCACAAGAGCGGCCCCGTGGTGGGCTCGCTGCTGCTCGGCCTGTACGACGAGGGAGGCACGCTCCAGCACGTGGGAGTGTCCGCCGCCTTCACGATGAAGCGGCGCGCCGAGCTGGTGGAGGAACTGGAGCCGCTGCGCCTGGACGACGTGACGGGCCATCCGTGGGCGGCCTGGTCCGAGGAGGCCGCGCACGAGAAGGCCCGGCTGCCCGGGGCGCCGAGCCGCTGGTCGGGCCGCAAGGACCTGTCGTGGGTGCCGCTCAGGCCGGACCGGGTGGCGGAGGTGGCGTACGACCACATGGAGAACGGGCAGCGTTTCCGCCACACCGCCCGTTTCCGCCGCTGGCGCCCGGACCGGACCCCGGAGAGCTGCACCTACGCACAGTTGCAGGAGCCGGTCCGCTACGACCTCGCCGAGATCCTGGGCGCCTGACGGCTGCTCAGGGCTGCATCAGCACCTTGACGGCGCCGTCCTGTTTGCGCTGGAACATCTCGTAGGCGTGCGGCGCCTGCGACAGCGGCACCCGGTGGGTGGCGAAGTCGTCCACGCCGAGGGGGTCCTCGTCGGTCAGGTACGGGATGATGTCGTCGCTCCAGCGGCGGACGTTGGCCTGGCCCATCCGCAGCTGGACCTGCTTGTCGAACAGGGTGAGCAGCGGCAGCGGGTCCGCCGTGCCGCCGTAGACCCCGGACAGCGAGATGGTGCCGCCGCGGCGCACCAGGTCGATGGCGGTGTACAGCGCGGCGAGCCGGTCGACGCTGAAGCGCTCGGCCATCGGGCCGCTCAGCTTGCGCGGCAGCAGGGCGGCGGTGTTCTGCACCAGGCGGGCCGCCGCGCTGCCGTGGGCCTCCGTGCCGACGGCGTCGATCACGGCGTCGGGCCCGCGTCCGTCGGTCTCGTCGCGGATCGCGGCGACGAGTTCCTTCTCGTCGTCGAAGGACCTGAGGTCGTACGTCTCCACGCCCCGCGCGCGGGCCCGGCTCAGCCGTTCGGGGACCAGGTCCACACCGAACACCCGCCCCGCGCCGCGCGCCTGGGCGATGCGGCAGGCCATGTCGCCGATGGGCCCGAGGCCGAGCACGGCGATGCTGCCGCCCTGCGGGACGTCGGCGTAGGCGACCGCCTGCCAGGCGGTGGGCAGGACGTCGGAGAGGTAGACGAAACGGTCGTCGGCCGGGCCCTGAGGGACCTTGATCGGGCCGAACTGCGCCTGCGGGACCCGCAGGTACTCGGCCTGGGCCCCCGGCACCGCACCGTACAGACGGGTGTAGCCGAACAGGGCGGCACCCATGCCCTCGCCGTGGACCTGGGTGGTCTCGCACTGGGTGGGCAGGCCGGTGAGGCACATCCAGCAGGTGCCGCACGCGATCTGGAACGGCACCACGACCCGGTCGCCGGCCTGGAGGTCCGGGACGCCGGCGCCGACCTCCTCGACGATGCCCATCGGTTCGTGGCCGAGGATGTCTCCCGGGGTCATGAACGGGGTGAGCACTTCGTACAGGTGCAGATCGGACCCGCACAGCCCGGTGGAGGTGATGCGGATGATCGCGTCCGTCGGCTCCTGGATCTCCGGATCGGGCACGTTCTCCACCCGCACGTCCCGCTTGCCCTGCCAGGTCACTGCCCTCATCGCCTCGCGCTCCCTCCGTCAGCGTGCGCGTCGGTCGGTCGGCGTGGCCCGGGTACCCCTGGGTCCCGCGCTGAACCTTGAGCCGATCGACGGACGCCGTGGAGACACCCACGCGGCAAAATCAATCAACTATGGCCATCGATGTTCAGATAAGCGCACAATCGAGACAGATCGACGACATGAGGTGCGATGGCGACGGTGGGCAAGGGACGAGGGGCGCGCGGACGGCGCACCGCGACGACGGCGGCGCTGCTGGCCGTCACGGCGACGGCCGCCCTGGCGGCGGGCTGCACGAACGGGGGCGGTACCACCGACGACGGACGGGGGTCGTCGCGAGAGTCGGAGCGGGGCGCCTCACCCACGGCGACCGGCCCCTCGGTGCTCGCCGTCAAGATCGACAACGCGAGCGCGGCCCGTCCCCACACCGGTGTCGACGCCGCGGACGTGGTGTACGTCGAGCAGGTCGAGGGCGGACTGAGCCGGCTGATGGCGCTGTACGCCACCGAGCTCCCGGAGACGGTCGGCCCGGTGCGCAGCGCCCGCGAGTCGGATCTGGAGCTGCTGCGCCAGTTCGACCGTCCCACGCTCGCCTTCTCCGGTGCGCAGAAGAAGCTCCTGCCGCTGATCGACGAGGCGCCGCTGCGGGCCCGGACGCCGGCGAACGCCGCCGACGCCTACTTCCGGAGCGGCGGCAAGCCCGCCCCCCACAACCTCTACCTACGGCCCGAGCGGCTCGTGTCCGAGGCCCCGGGCCAGCTCGCGCTGACCACCGGTTTCCGCTACGGCTCCGCCCCCGGCGGCGGCACGGCGACGGACGCGCAGACGGTGCGCTACCCGGCGGCCCGTTTCACCTTCACCTGGTCGGACTCCCGCGACCGCTGGCTGGTCGGCATGGACGGCAGCCCCGCGACGACGGCCGACGGGCAGCGGATGGCGCCCGCGACGGTCGTCGTGCAGTACGTGAAGGTGCGCGAGTCCGCCTTCCAGGACTTCCTCGGCAACAACACGCCGTACACCGAGACGGTCGGCTCGGGTAAGGCGAAGGTGCTGCGCGACGGACGGGCCTGGGACGTGAACTGGGAGCGGGAGAGCGCCGCGGACGGCACGGCGTTCACCACCGGTGACGGCTCGCCGGTGAACTTCGCGAAGGGCCAGGTGTGGGTGGTGTACGCCGAGGCGTCCTGACCGGCCCGTGTCACTCACGGTTCACGGCCAGGGACTCCTCGGGGTTGCGCAGCCCCTCGGCCGCGTCCGCCACCCGCCGGATGAGATCGAAGAACACCGTCCGCTCGTCGGCGGTGAGCGGGGCGAGGAAGACCTGGTTCATCCGGGCGGTGCGCACGCTCAGCCTGCGATGCGTGCGCACGCCCTCGTCCGTCAGGCGCAGCAGGGAACGGCGGCCGTCCTGTGGGTCGCGGACCTTGTCGAGCAGCCCGCGCCGGCTCAGCCGGCTGATCACCTCGGCGATGGTGGACCGGTCGAGCCCGACCCGCTCCCCCACCGTGCGCTGGTCCAGGCCCGGCTCGTCGACGAGCGTGTTCAGGACCGCGAACTGGGGCGAGGTGATCTCCTCGGAGACCATCGTGTTCCACAGCAGGTAGTGCGCCTGCTGGAGCCGCCGGGCCAGGTGCCCGGGGTGGGTGGTGAGGTCCGCGGCCGCCATGTGCACCCCTCGGTCGTTTTCGTCGGTGCACTGAACAATAGTCGACCGATGCGGAGCCGTCTGCGGTCCGCGCAGGTAATCACAGACGCATATGCCGAGGTCTTGACGCCCCACTGTCCCGATGGCAGCGTGAGGGACAGCTCGCAGCATTACTCAGTGCCCTGATTAATATGGTCGGGTCACTCGGAAGAGATGGGGCCTCTCGGATGGACAAGGTGGTCGCCACAGCCCTGGAGGCGGTGGCCGACGTGCCGGACGGCGCGTCGCTCGCGGTGGGCGGTTTCGGGCTGAGCGGTGTGCCGAACGCGCTGATCCAGGCGCTCCACGAGCGCGGCGTGGCCGGGCTCTCGGTGATCTCGAACAACTGCGGGGCGATGGAGTCGGGCCTGGCGGTCCTGCTCACCGCCGGCCGGATCGCCCGGGTCACGGGCTCCTACATCGGTGGCAACAAGGAGTTCGCCCGGCAGTACCTGGCCGGGGAGATAGAGGTCGAGCTGATCCCGCAGGGCACGCTGGCCGAGCGGCTGCGGGCCGGTGGCGCCGGGATCCCCGCCTTCTACACCCCGGCCGGGGTGGGCACCCAGGTCGCCGACGGCGGGCTGCCCTGGCGCTACGACGGTCAGGGCGGGGTCGCACTCACCTCGCCGCCGAAGGAGGTCCGGGACTTCGACGGCACCCCGTACGTGCTGGAACGGGGCATCCGCACCGACTTCGCCCTGGTCAGGGCCGCGAAGGGCGACCGGCACGGCAACCTGGTCTTCAACAAGTCCTCCCGGAACTTCAACCCGCTGGCCGCGATGGCCGGGCGGATCACGGTCGCCGAGGTGGAGGAACTGGTGGAGCCCGGAGAGATCGACCCGGACGCGGTGCACCTGCCCGGCATCTTCGTGCAGCGGGTGCTCGCACTCACCCCTCAGCAGGCGGCGGACAAGAAGATCGAGCAGCGGACGGTGAGGTCCTGATGGCCTGGACGCGCGAGGAGATGGCCGCCCGGGCGGCGCGGGAGCTGAGGGACGGCCAGTACGTCAACCTCGGCATCGGCCTGCCCACACTCATCCCCAACCACCTCCCCGAGGGCGTCGAAGTCGTCCTCGAATCCGAGAACGGCATCCTGGGCACCGGCCCCTACCCCACCGAGGACACCGTCGACCCGGACCTGATCAACGCCGGGAAGGAGACGGTGACGGTCCTGCCCGGGGCGTCCTTCTTCGACTCGGCGCTGTCCTTCTCGATGATCCGGGGCGGGCACATCGATGTGGCCGTGCTCGGCGCCATGCAGGTCTCCGAGCGGGGCGACCTGGCCAACTGGGCCGTCCCGGGCAAGCTGGTCACCGGCATCGGCGGGGCGATGGACCTGGTGCACGGCGCCCGTACGGTCGTGGTCGTCATGACGCACACCGCCAAGGACGGCTCCCCGAAGATCCTCGCCGAGTGCGCCCTGCCGCTGACCGGCACGAGGTGCGTGAACCGGATCATCACCGACCTCGGCGTCCTCGACGTCACCGACGACGGACTCGTACTGGTGGAGACGGCGCCGGGCGTGACGGCCGAGGAGATCGTCGCGAAGACGGACGCCGAACTGACCGTGCCGGAGGGCGTGAAGTGAGGGACGTCTACATCGTCGACGCGGTCCGCACGCCGATCGGCCGCTACAACGGCTCACTGGCCCCGGTCCGCCCGGACGACCTGGCCGCGCACGCCATCCGTGAACTCCTCGCCCGTACGCCGGAGCTGGACCCGGCCCGGATCGAGGACGTGTACCTCGGCAACGCCAACGGCGCCGGAGAGGAGAACCGCAACGTCGGCCGCATGGCCGCCCTGCTCGCGGGCCTGCCCACCTCCGTGCCGGGCGTGACCGTCAACCGGCTGTGCGCGTCCGGGCTGGAGGCCGTGGTCCAGGCGGCCCGGGCGATCGCGCTCGGCGACGCCTCGATCGCGCTGGCGGGCGGTGTCGAGTCGATGACCCGGGCGCCCTACGTGCTGCCCAAGAGCGACAAGCCCTTCCCGGCCGGGCACACCGAGCTGTACTCCACGACCCTCGGCTGGCGCATGGTCAATCCGCGGATGGAACCGCAGTGGACCATTCCGCTGGGCGAGAGCGCGGAACTCATCGCGGACAAGCACAGGATCGGCCGGGAGCGGCAGGACGAGTTCGCGCTGCTCAGTCACGAGAAGGCCGCGGCCGCCCAGCGACAGGGCCTGTTCGACGTCGAGCTGACGCCGGTGACGATTCCCCGGCGCAAGGGCGACCCGGTGGTCGTCGCCGCCGACGAGAGCGTCCGCTCGGACGCCTCCCTGGCGGCGATGGCCAGGCTGAAGCCGTCGTTCCGTCCGGAGGGCGGGACGGTGACCGCGGGCAACGCCTCGCCGTTGAACGACGGTGCGGCGGCGCTGCTGCTCGTCGACGAGGAGGGGCTGAGGGCGACCGGTCGCGAGCCGCTCGCCCGCGTCCGCGCGTCGGGTGTCTCCGCGACCGACCCGCACTACTTCGGACTCGCCCCCGTCGAGGCCGTGGGCCGGGCACTGGCCAAGGCGGGCAAGGGGTTCGGCGACCTGTCCGTGCTGGAGCTGAACGAGGCGTTCGCCGCGCAGGTGCTGGGGTGTGTGGCCGAGTGGCCCGAGTTCGACCCGGCGATCCTCAATCCGCAGGGCGGTGCGATCGCCCTCGGCCATCCGCTGGGGGCGTCCGGAGCCCGGCTCGCCGGCACCGTCGCTCATCAACTGGCCCGGCGCGGCACCGGCGTCGGTGTCGCCACGCTGTGCATCGGGGTGGGCCAAGGTCTCGCCCTCGTCCTCGAACGCTGACGAAACGCAGGATCACCATGACTCTCACCCAGCACGACATCGATCAGGAGATCGCGGCGCGGCACGCCGCGTACGAGAAGCGGCTCGCCGACGGGGGGCCCGTCGAGCATCAGCCGCGCCGCGACTACGCGCCCTACCGCTCCTCGGTGCTCCGCCACCCCAAGCAGCCGCCCGTCCCCATCGACGTCAGCAAGGATCCGGAACTGGTGGAACTGGCTTCCCCGGCCTTCGGGGAGCGGGACATCACCGAGATCGACAACGACCTCACCCGGCAGCACGCCGGCGAGCCGATCGGTGAGCGCATCACCGTCTCCGGCCGGCTGCTGGACCGCGACGGCCGTCCGGTCCGCGGTCAGCTCGTGGAGATCTGGCAGGCCAACTCGGCGGGCCGCTACGCCCACCAGCGCGAGCAGCACGACGCGCCGCTGGATCCGAACTTCACGGGTGTGGGCCGCACGCTCACCGACGCCGAGGGCCACTACCACTTCACCACCGTCCAGCCGGGCCCGTACCCGTGGAGCCAGCACCTCAACGCCTGGCGGCCCGCGCACATCCACTTCTCCCTCTTCGGCACGGCGTTCACCCAGCGGCTCGTGACGCAGATGTACTTCCCGAGCGACCCGCTGTTCCCCTACGACCCGATCATCCAGTCCGTGACGGACGACGCGGCCCGGCAGCGGCTGGTCGCGACGTACGACCACAGCCTGTCGGTGCCGGAGTTCTCGATGGGCTACCACTGGGACATCGTGCTGGACGGCCCGATGGCCACCTGGATCGAAGAAGGGCGCTGACCTGCCATGACGAAGATCGACACCGCCCTGCCGGAGAGCGTGCTGCCCACCCCCTCGCACACCGTGGGCCCCTTCTACGGCCACGCCCTGCCGTTCCGCGGCGGCGAGGACATCGCGCCCCTCGGGCACCCGGAGACGGTCACCGTGCACGGCTACGTCACCGACGGCGAGGGCGGTCCGCTGCCCGACGCCCTGATCGAACTGTGGGGCCCGGACCCCGACGGCAACCTGCCGACCGCCGACGGCTCGATGCGGCGCGACCCGGCCTCGGGCGGCTTCCTCGGGCGCAACGGCGTGGAGTTCACGGGCTGGGGGCGCATCCAGACCGATACCGACGGCCACTGGTACGCGCGCACCCTGCGGCCCGGTGCGCGGGGGCGGAGCGCCCCGTACCTCAGCGTGTGCGTCTTCGCGCGCGGGCTGCTCGTGCACCTGTACACCCGGATCTACCTGCCGGGCGACGCGGCGGCCCTCGCCGCCGATCCGCTGCTGTCCCGGCTTGAGGACGCCCGCCGCGACACGCTGATCGCCGCCGTGG
The DNA here is from genome assembly GCF_055578235.1 of Streptomyces sp. NPDC033136. Classification (NCBI taxonomy): domain Bacteria; kingdom Bacillati; phylum Actinomycetota; class Actinomycetes; order Kitasatosporales; family Streptomycetaceae; genus Streptomyces; species Streptomyces sp. NPDC033136. The sequence continues at coordinate 303,440 of NZ_JBVIPD010000002.1, read as the reverse complement.
AGGGTGACGGCACGTACCGTTTCGACATCCGCCTTCAGGGCGAAGGCGAGACGGTCTTCCTGGAGTTCCAGTGACAGCTCCCCACGACGATCCCGGCCTGCTCGCCCCCGGGTGGGCAGCCTCGGCGGCCGCGACCGCCACGAGCGACCACGCGTATCTGCGGGCGCTGCTCGACGCGGAGGCCGCGCTGACCCGGGCCCAGGCGGCATCCGGGCTCGTCCCGGCCGAGGCAGCGACGGCGGTGACCGAGGCGGCCGGGACCGGCGCCTTCGACGTACGGTCCCTCGCCGAACGCGCCCGCGCGGGCGGCAACCCGGTCATCCCCCTGGTCGCGGATCTGACGGAGGCCGTGGGCGAGGCGTACGGCCCCTACGTCCACCGGGGCGCGACGAGCCAGGACATCCTGGACACCGCGGTCATGCTGGCCGCCGCGCGGACGCTGGACCTGGTCCTCGCCGACCTCGGCCGGACCGCGGCGGCCCTGGCGCGGCCGGCCGCCGAGCACCGTGACACGGCGATGCCGGGGCGGACGCTCACCCAGCACGCGGTGCCGACGACCTTCGGGCTGAAGGCCGCCGGATGGCGGTCACTGGTGCTCGACGCGCGGGACCGGGTGCAGATCGTACGAGAGTCCTTGCCCGTCCAACTCGGCGGGGCCGCCGGTACGTTGGCCGCCTTCGGCGCGTACGGCGCGAGCGATCCGACGGCGCTGCCGGCGGCATTCGCGCGCGAACTAGGACTCCGGGCACCGGAGTTGCCCTGGCACACCCTGCGGACGCCCATCGCCGATCTCGCCGGGTGTCTCGCCTTCACGGCGGGCGCGCTGGGCAAGGTCGCCGTGGACGTGCTGACGCTGTCGCGCACCGAGATCGCCGAGGTCGTGGAGGGCAGGGGCGGGGGGTCGTCCGCGATGCCGCACAAGTCCAACCCCGTGCGCAGCACCCTCATCGCCTCCGCCGCGCGGCGGGCACCACAGCTCGCGGCCACGCTGTACGGGTCGATGGCGGCGGAGGACGAGCGGCCGGCCGGGGCCTGGCACGCGGAGTGGGAGCCGCTGCGGGACCTGCTGCGGCTGGTGGGCGGGGCCGCCCGCGACGCCGTCGGGCTGGCCGAGGGACTGCGGGTCAGGGCCGACGTCATGCGCGAACACCTTGACCTCACGGGGGGGTTGATCGTCTCCGAGCGGCTGTCCGCCGAACTCGCCCCCGTGCTGGGCCGCGCCCGTGCCAAGGAACTGCTCACCCGGCTGGCCTCGGAGGGCCGCCCGCTCGCCGAGGCACCCGAGCTGGCGGACGCCGACCTCGATCCCACCCACTACACGGGCTCCGCCGGCGCCCTCACCGACCGTGCCCTGGAGCGACGTTGACCCTCCTGAACCACCGTGTCGAAGGGCCCGCCTCCGCGCCGCCCCTGCTGCTCGGCCCCTCGCTCGGCACGTCGTACGCCCTGTGGGACGAGGTGGCGCCCGAGCTGTCGATCACTCACCGGGTCGTCCGCTGGGACCTGCCGGGGCACGGCGGTTCGGCGGCCGGTCTCGTCCGGGCGGGCGCGACGGTCGGTGACCTCGCCGGGCTGGTGCTTGCGCTCGCCGACTCGCTCGGGATCGAGCGGTTCGCGTACGCGGGGGTGTCGCTGGGCGGGGCCGTGGGGCTGCATCTCGCGGTGCACCATCCGCAGCGGCTGTCGTCGCTGGCCGTGATCTGCTCGTCGGCGCACTTCAACGGGTCCGGTCCGTGGGAGGAGCGGGCCGCGCTGGTTCGGCGCGAGGGGCTGGCCGGGCTGGCGGAGAGCGCGCAGGCGCGCTGGTTCACATCCGGTTTCACCGTGCCGCGGCTGGTGCGGGACCACCGGGAGGCCGACCCGGAGGCGTACGCCGCCTGCTGTGACGCGCTCGCCGCGTTCGATCTGCGGGACCGGATGGCCGAGATCAGGGTGCCGGCCCTGCTGGTCGCCGGCCGTGAGGACCCGGCGACGCCGCCCGCGCATCTGCGTGAGATCGCCGACGCGGTGCCGGGCGCGACGCTAGTGGAGATCCCGGGCGCCTCACATCTGGCACCCGCACAGTGCCCGAAGGCGGTACTGACCGCGCTGCGGGCCCACCTCGGCCAGGACGCGCTCAGGGGCATGGCCGTGCGGCGGGAGGTGCTCGGCGACGCGCACGTCGACCGGGCACAGGCCCGTCAGACGCCCTTCACCGCCCGCTTCCAGGACTTCATCTCGCGCTACGCCTGGGGCGAGATCTGGACCGACCCGACGCTGTCGCGCCGCGAGCGCAGCATGATCACCCTCACCGCGCTGGTCGCGCACGGCCACTACGACGAGCTGGCCATGCACGTCCGGGCGGCGCGCCGCAACGGGCTCACCCCGGAGGAGATCGGCGCGGTGCTGCTGCAGACGGCGGTGTACTGCGGGGTGCCGGCGGCGAACTCGGCGTTCGCGACGGCCCAGCGGGTGCTGGCCGAGGAGGACTCCACGGGAGGGTGAACGGGAGGGTGGCCCTGCTGGTCCCAGCCTCGGCGGTGGCTCGCCCGGGCCGCACGGCGTGCCTACGGTGGGAGCATGTCCACCATCCTGATCACGGGCGCCACCTCGGGTCCCGGCCGGTACGTCGCCTTCGAACTGGTCCGGTCGGGGCATGTCGTCCTCGTCCACGGCCGGGACGCGGGCCGCACCGAGCGGCTGGCCGAGGAACTGCGCACCGAGGGGGACGCCGAGGCGTTCGTCGCCGACGGGGCGCCCGGCGTGCTGGCCCTGGCCACGCGGGACTCGGGCAGCGGCCGGTAATTCGACGGGACGCGTCCGGCACGGGCCCACGAGGCGGCGTACGAGCCGGGGGGTGCGGGCGCGGCCGGCCGCGGTGACCGATCAGCTGGTGCGCGCCTGAGGCACCGGTGGGCTACCGCAGCCCGGCTCCGGACGCCAGTTCGGCACGTGCCCGCGCCACCAGTCCGTCCGCCCCGCACGAGACCGCCAGGTCCAGGCCGCGGTCGAGGTCGCTCGCCGAGCGGGCGGCGATGCCGTACTCGATGCGGGCCGCCGCGTGCTCGTACTGGCAGGGCGAGGCCTCCAGATAGGTGACGGCCTGGGCGTGCAGCCGGACCGCGCGCTGGCCGGTCTCCAGGGCGGCGGCGCAGCGCAGGGCCTCCCCTATGGCGGTGTCCGTGCCGAAGCGCTCGGCCTGGCGGCGGACGTCCACGGCGAGCCGGGCGGCCCGGGCCGGGTCCTCGGTGCTGAGGGCGCGGGCGAGGTCGGTGGCCCAGGGGACGAGCACGGGGTTGTGGTGGCCGCGTGCCGCAGCGGCCTTCTCGGCGGCTTCCAGTTCGTTGATGCCGTCCTTGGTGCGACCGACGGCCAGCAGCAGCCGGCCGCGCACCGAGCGTGGGTCCGGCAGGACGATGGTGGAGGGGTAGGGCGGGGCGAAGCCGTACCGTTCGGCGACGTCCCAGGCCTTGTCGACGTGGCCGCGGGCGAGCAGCGTGTCGACGAGGTTGCACGTCGCGGACCAGTACAGGGGCAGGCCGCGGCCGACGCGTTCGGCGAGGCGCAGCGACTCCCGCAGGGACGCCTCCGCCTCCTTCAGACGGCCGCGCCTGCGGTGGCCGAGCCCGACGTAGGCGTGGGCCAGGGCGAGGTGGCCGCCGCTCCAGCCGGCCGTCTCGTAGGCGCGCAGGGCCTCGTTGTAGAGGGTCTCGGCGCGGTCGAGGCGGTCGGTGAAGGCGTACGCGTTGGCGAGCATCAACAGCAGTTCGATGCCCCATTCGGTGTCGGTCCAGCCGAGGCCCGGGGCCAGGCGGCCGTTGACGAGGGCGCGGTCGCACAGCTCGGCGACCTCCTCGGCGTTCTCGCCATGCATGAGGGCGTCGAAGCCGCGCAGGATGAGCAGGGCGCGTTCGGAGTTGTCCCGGCCGGTGCAGGTGCTCGCCAGGTCGGCCAGCCGCCGGGAGCGGTCGGGTGAGGTGGCCTCGCCGGCGTGGAGGCACTCCCACATGAAGTGCACGGCGTGGAGCCGCATTTGGGCGGGGCCGGGCCGGAGCCGGGCGGCCTCCGCCTCGACCGTGCGGACGGCCTCCTCCAGCTGGTCGTTGTGCAGGAGCGCCTGGGAGAGCCGGAAGACGGCGTCCACCCGCTGGTCGCCGTCGAGGCCGGGCATGGCGAGCGCGGCCCGCAGATGGCCGATGGTGCGGGCGGGCGCGGTCAGGAAGGTGGCCTCGGCCAGTTCGTAGAGCACCTGCGGGTGGGTGTCGGGCCGGGGCGGTTCCCGCAGGGCGCGTTCCAGGCAACGGCGGGCGGCGTCGGGTGCACCGACGGCGAGGTGCTCCCGGGCGGCCTCCCGCAGTTGCCCGACGAGTTCCTCGTCGTCGTCCGCGTGGACTTCGAGGAGGTGGCGGGCGGCGGCCGCGGCGCCGTGCCCCTCGTCGGTGACGATGCGGGCGGCGATGCCGTGCATGGCGGTGCGCAGGGCGTCGGGGATGGAGTTGTAGACGGCGGTGGCGATGAGGGGATGGACGAACTCCAGGTCGCCCTCGGCGGTGCGGCCGGTCGCGGGGTCGGGGGCGGTGAGGATGCGGGCGGTGCGCAGCAGTTCCGCGCAGCGGCGGGCGTCACCGGGTCCGAGGGTGGCGAGCTTGGCGACCAGGTCGATGGAGATGCCGGTGCCGAGGATGGCGGCTGCCCAGGCGAACCTGGTGGCGTCGATGCCGAGTTCCTCCAGGCGGGCGACGAGGCCGCCGCCGCGGGCCGAGCGGTTCAGTTCGCGCAGTTCCCCGGCCCGGGCCTCGACCGGTTCGAGTTCGCTGTCCCGCACCTTGGCGAGGAGTTCGACGGTGTCGTAGGGGTTGCCGGCGGTGACGGCCCAGACCTCGCGGCAGAACGCGGCGTCGGCGTGTGTGCCGAGGGTGGCGCGGGTGAGGCCGGCGGTCGCGGCCGGGGTGAGGGCGCTCAGCGTCGTGACGGGGCCCTCCGCGGCGGCGGCGACGGTGTCGAGGTGGCGGGCGCTCGTGCCGGAAACCTTGTCCGGGCGGCGGGTGACGACGACCAGGACGGACATCTCGTCGAGGCGCTGGGCGAGCCCCGCGAGCCAGTGCAGGGTCTCCTGGTCGGCCCAGTGGGCGTCGTCGATCAGCAGCACGAGCGGCCAGTCCCGGCGGGCGAGCCGGCGCACGGCGGCGACCAGGCCGTCGCACACGCCCTGCGGGTCGGCCTGCCGCTCGCCGGGGTCCGCTATGCCGAGGGCGGGGCCGGCGATGTCGTACCAGTCGCCGAGGTACTCGCGGGCCTCCTCCGGCAGCATCGACACCAGCGCGGGCTGCAGCAACTGCCGTACCACGTTGAAGGGGACCGACCTGAGGGTCTCGCCGCCGCGGGCCGACCAGACCGTGCAGCCGCGGGCCTCGGCGATGCGGCGGGTTTCGGCCAGCAGCGCGGTCTTTCCGAGTCCGGCCTCGCCGCGGAAGAGCAGTAGTCCGCCGGACGAGGAGCGGTCGGCGCACAGGTTGCCGACCGCCCGTGCGACGGCGGCGACTTCCTCGTCTCGCTCCCACAGGGAAGCCGAGGCTCCGGCCGTGGGCCGTACCTCCGTCATCCCGCTACCTCCCCAAGTCGCCCGAATGACGTACAGACGTCGAGCGTAGCCGTCCGATTGCCCGAGTGGAGGATGCTCGGGGCACCAGTTGCCGTGACGGGTGACACCGGGTGCGGCCGGACGACGCGCCCCGGCCCGCCACCAGGGACCTTCGGGTCAACTGTGCGCGGCTGTAAGGGAAATGACGTTCATTCACCGAAATCGGGACACAGGGCGCGGGCGACGGGCGCCGGCCGCGGCGTCGGTGGGCCACCTCACCGGGTGGTACGGGTTCGGCGTCTACGGCCGGCTCGTGACGATCATCGCCGCGCGGTTCCTCACAGCCGGAGGGCGGCAGCAAGGCCGAGGCTCTGGAGAGGGCCTACACCTCCTGCGCGCTCGCGTTCTCCCTCCGGCCCGTCGGCGGCGATTTTCAGCCACCTCGGCGACCGGGCCGCCCGGCGTCCGGCACCGGTCCTGGTGATGACGCTGATGACGGTCGCGCCGACGCTGACCGGCGTGCCGCCGACGCGCGGAACAACTGGGTCCGGCTCCTCTCATGCCTCTTTCACCGACGCCTCATACGGTGGGGGCATGACGCAGGAGACTCCACCCGGGTGGTACCCCGACCCCGGACAGACAAGCGACGGGCCCGCCACGGAGCGCTGGTGGGACGGCAAGGCGTGGACGGCCACCATCCGACCGGCACAACCACCCACGGCTTGGAGCCCCCCGGCAACGGGGGCCTTCCCCTCGACTCCGGTTCCTGACGGGTCTCCGTCGGGGGATGTGACGCCCTCGGGGGATACGGCGACGGCGGGGCAGCCGGAGGCTGCCGGAGCGCCGACCGGCGCGGAGCAGCCGGGGGGTGGACGGCCGGCTCACCGCGAGCAGTCGGGGGCTGCCGGGCACCCGGGTGCCGCCGGGCAGCCGACCGGCGACGAGGCTCCGGGAGCCTCCACCGACCCAGGCGATACCGCACAGCAAGGGTCCCCCGGAGGCCCGGCCGACCCCGGACAGCCGGGCGGCGCCACGGAGCCGGGAGGTGCCGGTCAGCCGGATGCCGCCGGGCATCAGGCCGGCCCCGGACAGCCGGCCGGCGCGGAGTCAGGGACTGCCGAACACCTGGGCGCCTCCGGGCATGCGGAACGTGCAGGGCAGCCGGAAGCCACCGGGCATCAGGCCGGCCCCGGGCATCCGACCGGCGCTGGTACACCCGGAGCCGCCGGCTATCAGGCCGGTGCCGGACAGCCGAGCCCCTCCGGATACCCGGGTGGTGCCGGACAGCCGGCCGACGCCGGGTATCCCGGTGCTGCCGGACAGCCGGCCGGCGCCGGGTATCCGACGGGCGCGGGGTATCCGCCCGGCCCGGGATACCCGGCGGCAAGCCCCGGGTATCCCACCTACCCCGCGGCGCCTCCGCCCGGTAAGGGCCGCCGGCTGCGGATAGGCGCGGCCGTCGCCGCGGCCGTCGTGGTGCTCGCCAGCATCGGCGTGGGGGTGTACGCGCTGACCGACAACGGAGGTTCCGGCGGCGGCACCGCCGGCTCACAGGGGCCCGGCGGCGGCCCCGGAGGCCAGGGCGGGCCGTTCGGCGGACCGGGCGGATCCGGCGGGTCCGGCGGGTCCGGCGGGTCCGGCGGGTCCGGCGGGTCCGGCGGGTCCGGTGGTTCCGGCGGGCGGAGTCCGCAGCCCGAGCAGTCCGAGCCTCCGAAGATCAAGAGTGGTTCCGTGACCGACGCGGTCAACGGGATCAGCCTGCCGATCCCGAAGGGCTGGTACGGGCAGCAGATCAACGCCGGCGCGCAGGTGACGTCCGAGGACTCCTACAAGTGCCCGGGCGACACCTCCTCGACCTGCACCAAGGGCGGCGCCTACTCGGTCCCGGCCCTGGCCCTCGGTACCAAGGGCGACACCGTCGAGGAGATGGCCGAGGCGGACATCGCGGCGAACGCCGAGGAGTCCTACGGCGGCAAGTCCTACGGCGGGATCACCTCCCACGACGTGCTGGCCTCCAGGGCCGTGACTGTCGCCGGGCAGAAGGGCTACATGGTCCGTTGGAAGGCCGTCACGAGCAAGGGCGCCGACGGCATCGTGCAGTCGCTCGTTTTCCCCTCCCCCGCGAACGCGCGGCAGATGGTCGTCGTCCGGGTCGGCGTCGACGCCGACCAGAAGGAGTCCGTCCTCGACGACATCACCAAGGGCATCAAGGTGTCGACGGGCAACGGCAACGGCCAGGACGTCTGACCCACGTCCTCGCCGCCGGACACCGTCGGCCGGGTGGGGCGCCCCCGCCGCTCACAGGGGAACCCCCACCCGGCCGGGGGTGCGCGCCGCCCCGGTCCCCACGGGTCGGCGCGGTCGGGGCCGACCCGGCGCGGGTGCCCCGGCCGCACGACCCGGCCGCCCGTTCTCGACGTGCCCCGCGAACCGCCGCGGAACGCCGTGTCGCCCTCGGCGGTGACCGCCAGGTCGTACCAGCGGCGGCTGACGGCGCCTGACCGGGGCCCCGGTTGGTGTGGCGGACCGCCAGCTCGGCGTCGGCGTCCGGAGCGGCTAGCCGAGGACTTTCAGCTCGGCCTCGATGTCGGCGGCGGTGGCCAGGAGGGGCGGCAGCAGATCGTGGCGTATCGAGTCCGGTGTGCGCCGGCTGACGTGGGTGGCGAGGTTGATGCCCGCCACCACCCGCCGCGCCTCGTTCCGGATGGGTACGCCGATCGCGATGAGGCCCTGTTCCAGTTGCTGGTCCACCAGACACCAGCCCTGTGCCCGCACTTGTTCCAGTTCCGCGGCGAGTGCCTCCCTGGAGGTGATGGTGCCGGGGGTGAGCGGCGTCAGGGAGGCGGTGTCCAGGTAGTGCCGCAGCTGGGGCTCGTCGAGGTGGGCGAGCAGGACCCGGCCCAGGGAGGTGGCATGGGCGGGGAAGCGGGTCCCGATACTGATGGAGACCGTCATGATCCGCCGGGTGGGCACCCGGCTGACGTACACCACGTCCTCGCCGTCCAGGACCGCCACCGACGAGGACTCACGGACCTCGGCGACCAGCTGCTCCAGGTGGGGCTGGGCGATCTCCGCCAGGGACATGCTGGACAGGTAGGCGTAGCCCAGTTCCAGGACCCGGGGCGTGAGGCGGAAGTCGCGGCCGTCCGTGGCCATGTACCCCAGGTCGGCGAAGGTCAGCAGGAACCGCCGTGCGGTGGCACGGCTCATGCCGGTGGTCCTGGCCACCTCCGAGAGGGTCATCGCGGGCCTGTCGGCGCTGAACGCACGGATGACGGCCAGCCCTCGCTCGAGGGACTGCACGAAGTAACGCCCGGGTTCGTTGTCGTCCATACGCTGTGGCTCCTGTGTCGGACGGGGTGTCAGGACTCGGACATGTGCGAGGTGAGCGCGTCACTTCGGTCGGGCACCGTCGTGTCCGTGTCGCCGTTGTGGTGTTTGGCGCGCTGGATCTGCTCGTAGACGTGGGCGCGCAGTTCGGCGAAACGGGTGCTGGAGCGGGTGTGCAGCTGGTCGCGTTCGTCGGGGAGGTCGATGGTGAGGTCCTCCAGTACGACGGTCGGCGAGGTGGACAGGATGAGGGTGCGCTGGCCGAGGTAGACCGCCTCGTCGATGTCGTGGGTGACGAACAGGACGGTGACGCCCAGCTCGTGCCACAGGCGCCGGATGAGGTCCTCGAGTTCGGCGCGGGTCTGGGCGTCGACGGCCGCGAAGGGCTCGTCCATGAGCAGCACCTTCGGCTCGAAGGCCACCGCGCGGGCGATGGCGACGCGCTGCTGCATGCCTCCGGAGAGCTGCCAGGGATAGGCCTGGTGGGCGTCGGCGAGACCGACCACCTCCAGGGCGTGGTCCACCAGTTCCCGGGTCCGCGCCTTGCCGAGCTTCTTGCGGCGCAGAGGCAGGGCGACGTTGTCGCGTACGTTCATCCAGGCGAACAGGGAACGGCCGTACTCCTGGAAGACCACCGCCATGCCGGGCGGCGGCCCGCTCACCGGGCGGCCGTCCAGGCGGACTTCGCCGCTGGTCGGCGTGAGCAGTCCGGCCATGCACTTCAGGAGGGTGGTCTTGCCGCAGCCCGACGGCCCGACCAGGCACACGAGTTCACCGGCACCGATATGGAATGTCAGGTTGCGCAGCGCTTCGACGCTGCGGTTGCGTCCTGCGTAGATCTTCTTCAGGTTGCGTACGTCGAGCATCGACGTCTCCTTGTCAGAGGTTGCGCTGAGCCCGGCGCAGGCCTTGGTACCAGGCCAGGACCCGGTTCTCGGCGAATCGGAAGAGCAGCGACAGGGCGAAGCCGAGCAGGCCGAGCAGCAGGACGCCGCTCCACATCTCGGGAATGGCGAACGAGCGCTGGAACTGCACGATCGTGAAGCCGAGCCCGTTGCTGGCGGCGAACATCTCGCTGATGACCATGAGGATGATCCCGATCGAGAGGGCCTGGCGCATGCCCGTGACGATCTGCGGGCTCGCCGAGCGCAGCACCAGGTGCCGGAGTCGGGCGGTGCCGGTGATGCCGTAGGAACGGCAGGTGTCGCTGAGCACCTCGTCCACGGCGCGGACGCCCTCGACCGTGTTGAGCAGGACCGGCCACATACAGCCGCTGACGATGACGAGGACCTTCATGGTGTCGCCGATGCCCGCGAAGAGCATGATCACCGGCACCAGCACCGGGGGCGGGATGGCCCGGAAGAGCTCCAGGACCGGCTCCAGCACGTCGCGCGCGACGCGGCTCATGCCCACCACCAGCCCCAGGCCGACGCCGATGACGACGGCGAGAAGATAGCCCGTGGCCAGCCGGAGCAGACTGGGTACGGCGTCCGACAGCAGCCGCTCCCCCGTCCACACCTCCCCGAACTTCTCCAGGATGGTGGCCAGCGGCGGGACGTAGAAGTCGGTGCTGTCCGCGGTGGCGAACCACCACACGGCGAACAGGACCGCGGGCAGGCCCAGGATCAGCGCGGCCCGCCGGGCCATGGTGAGGACTGTCGTTGGGATCATCCGGCTATCCCTCCCTGCGAATGGACTGATGCCAGTGCAGCGCCCGCCGCTCGACAGCCCGGGCCACCAGGTTGATCGCGACTCCCAGCACCCCGGTGACCAGGACCAGGGCGTAGACCCGCGGCACGGCGCCGGATGTCTGCGCCACGGCGATCAGATGGCCCAGCCCGGGCGAACCGATGACGAGTTCCGCGGTGATGGCGAGGACGAGCGCCACGGTCGCGGCCAGCCGCACACCCGTCATCACATACGGCAGCGCGGTGGGCCACATGACGTACCGCACCCGCCCCCACCTGCCCATCCGGTAGCTGCGGGCGGTGTCGTCCGCGACCGGGTCGACGTCCTGCATTCCGGCCAGCACCTGGACGAGCACCTGCCAGAAGGAGGCGTACACCACCAGCAGCAGCTTCGACCTCAGGTCGGTGCCGTAGAGCAGGACCGCCACCGGGATCAGGGCCACCGACGGTATCGGCCTCAGGAACTCGATGGTGGAGGCGGTCACCGCCCGCAGCACGGGCACCGAGCCGATCACGATTCCGGCCACCACGCCCGTCACGACGGCGATGGCGAGCCCCAGGCCCCAGCCGGTCAGCGTGTCACCGAGCGCGGTCCAGAACGTGTCCTCGGCGAGCAGGAGCCACAGGGCCCGGCCCATCTCCGACGCGGGCGGAAGGTAGTCGGCGGACACCAGCCCGCTGTACGGAAGGACCTGAAGCAGGATCACCAGCCCGGCCAGGCCGGCCAGTCCGCGCAGCGGGGTGGCGGCTCCCTCCAGCACACGCCGGGCGCGGCCACCGCCCGGACCGCCGGGAGCCGTATCGGCTCCGGCGGCTCCGACGGTCTTCGTCAGCGCGGAAGTGCTCCCTGACCCGGTCACGAGAACAGTGCGGCCAGGTCGGGCTTCTTGCCGTCGAACATGCCGTCCTGCTCACCGAGAGAGGCCACCTTCTCCAGCGAGGCCATGTCGTACTCCGTCGGCCAGGTCGGCAGGGTCAGGCTCTTCAGCACCTCACCGTCGATCTTGGTGTACGTCGTGACGATCTGACGTGCCTCGTCCGGGTGCTCCGAGGCGTACTCGAGCGACTCGGACACCGCCTCGGTGAACTTCTTCACCAGATCGGGGTTCTCCTGCGCCAGCTTGGCGGAGGCGAAATACGTCGCGATGGTGAGCTTCGGGTCGGTCTCCGCGAACGGCGACGCCACGACCCGTGCGCCCTGCCCCCTGGCGATGGTCAGCGCGGGCTCGCCCATCCAGGCGGCGTCCACCTGCCCGCCGTCCAGCGCGGCCGGCATCTGATCGAACGGCATCTCGATGAACTTGACCTTCGAGGGGTCACCGCCGTCCTTGCGTACCGACTCGCGGACGGTGGTGTCCCCGATGTTCCGCAGCGTGTTCACCGCCACGGTCTTGCCGACGAGGTCCTTGGCCGACTTGACCGGGCTGTCCTTCTTGACGCCCACTCCGCTGATGTCCTTGTCGGTGTCACCGGTGGAGGCGGCTCCGTTGACCACGGACTTGATCGGCACGCCCTTGGTCTGGGCGATCATCAGCGAAGTGACGTTGCTGAACCCGAACTGGAACTGACCGCTCACCACACCGGGGATGATCGCGGCACCGCCCTGGGCGGACTCCATCTTCAGGTCGATTCCGCGGCTGCTGAAGAAGCCCTTCTTCTGTCCCAGATACAGCGGCGCCACATCGACGATCGGGATGATCCCCACTTTGACCTGGGTGGCCTTGCCCTCACCCGAGGAGGATGAACCACCGGTCCCGGAAGACGATCCGCATCCGGCCGCGGCCGCGACCGTCACTACCGCTACGGCAAGCCCAAGAACGCGTCTTTGCATGGGTCCTCCTGATGAGAACGATGTGTGCGCATTGCGAACGTTTGTACGTTTACCGAACAAGGCATGCGGAGGCTATGCCCGTGCCCGAATCGCGTCAATAGCTCGCGCCGGGCGCAGTCGCCGACGCCGGCGAGCACGGCAGCCGAAGGCGCGGAGACCAGCACCTTCTCGGGAGCCCTTCCGCCTGGCGGAAGTCGCCTTGCCGAAGCGGCCCCGGCATCACGACCCTGATTCCAACCACGGCACGCGGGGCGACGGCGCCCCGCCGACAGGGACGGGAACCCCATGCCTCACACCACCGCCTTCGCCAGGAACCAGTGGTACGTCGCCGCCTACAGTCACGAGGTCGGGCGGGAGTTGCTCGGACGGACGATCCTCGGCGAGACGCTCGTGCTTTACCGGACCGAGGAGGAGGGCACACCGGTCGTGCTGCACGACCGGTGTGTGCACCGCCGGTACCCGCTGTCGGAGGCGCCGACGCGGCTGGACGGGGACCGGATCGTGTGCGGGTACCACGGCTTCACCTACGACACGACCGGCACGTGCGTGTACGTGCCGGGACAGAAGCGGGTGCCGCGCACGGCCCGGGTCGCCTCCTACCCCGTCATCGAGCAGGACTCGCTGATCTGGGTGTGGATCGGTGACCCGGCGCTCGCCGACCCGCAGGTCATCCCCCGGGCGAGGCACCTGGACTCCCCGGGCTGGGTCACCGTGCGCGGCATGGAGCCCATCGACTGCGACTACGGCCTGCTGGTCGACAACCTCCTCGACCTGTCCCACGAGACGTATCTGCACGGCGGTTACATCGGCACCCCCGAGGTCGCCGAGACGCCGATCACGACGGAGGTCGACGAGGGCGCCGGGATCGTCCGGGTCAGCCGGCACATGGACGACGCCGAGTGCCCGCCGTTCTACGCGAGGTCCACCGGCATCGAGGGCCGGATCACCCGCTGGCAGGACATCGAGTACCACGCCCCCTGCCTGTACCTGCTGCACAGCCGTATCGCGCCGGTCGGAGTGGAGCCCGAGGCGGACGGCAGCGACCCGAACGGCTTCCACACCGAGATCACGTACGCGATCACCCCGTCCGGCGACGGCAAGGTGTACGACTTCTGGGCGGTCTCGCGCGACTGGGCGACGGACGACGCCGAGGTCACCGAGTTCCTGCGGGGCAACAACCACACGGTCGTGATGCAGGACGTCACCGCGCTCAACCTGCTCCAGAAGACGCTCGGCACCGAGCGGACCGGCTACCAGGAGCTGAGCATCAACATCGACACCGGCGGTCTGGCCGCCCGCCGCATCCTCGCCCGGCTGGTGGAGCAGGGCGAGAAGCCCGTGGAGAAGGTCCAGTGACGGCTCCGACCGGCGAGATCTACCGCATCGACTGGCTGCCCGGCACCGACGTCCTGCACGGCACGTGCCACTGCGGCCGTGAGCACACCGCGCAGGACCCGGTCGAGATGTGGGAGTGGATGCTCGCCCATCCACAGGGGCACGTGAGGACCGACGAGCCGCGAGGGGACAGCTCATGAGCGTGTACGAGGCCGAACTGGTCGTCGAGAAGCGGGAGTTCGCGGCCGAGGGGGTGCTCGCCCTGACCCTGCGTCATCCGCTGGGCGAGCCGCTTGCGCCCTGGGAGCCGGGCGCGCACCTCGACGTCGTGCTCGGACCCGGCCTGGAGCGGCAGTACTCACTGTGCGGCGATCCGGCGGACCGGTCCGCCTGGCGGATCGCGGTGCTGCGCGAGCCCGCCGGGCGGGGCGGCTCCGCCCATGTGCACGAGCAGCTCGGCGAGGGCGCCAAGCTCCGGGTGCGCGGGCCCCGGAACAACTTCGGCCTGGAGTCCGCCCCCCGGTACCGATTCGTCGCGGGCGGCATCGGGATCACCCCGATCCTGCCGATGCTGGCGGCGGCCGAGGCGGCGGGCGCCGAGTGGACCCTGCTGTACGGCGGCCGCACCCGCCGGTCCATGGCGTTCTGCGGGGAACTGGCCCGCTACGGGGACCGGGTGACGATCGCGCCCGAGGACGAGACGGGGCTGCTGGACCTGCCGCCGGTGCTGGACGACGTACCCGAGGGCACCCTCGTCTACTGCTGCGGCCCCGGGCCGCTGCTGGACGCGGTCGAGGCCCGGTGCCCCTCGGGGGTGCTGCGCGTCGAGCGGTTCCAGCCGAAGAAGCGGGAGACCGGTGAGAACACCGGGTTCGAGGTGGAGCTGGCGCGCAGCGGCCGGACGCTCAGCGTCGCACCGGACGTGTCCGTCCTCGACGCCGTGCGCGCCGCCGGGATCGAGGTGCTGTACTCCTGTACCGAGGGCACCTGCGGCACGTGCGAGACCGAGGTCCTGGAGGGCGAGCCGGACCACCGCGACTCCGTCCTGACCGACGACGAGCGCGCGGCGGGCGAGACCATGCTCATCTGCGTGTCCCGCTGCCGAGGGAAGCGGCTCGTGCTGGATCTGTGAACCCCGAGGGGGCGTCAACATGCTGTTGCAGCAGGGGCGTTCACTCCGGCTCGGAGTGGGCTCCTCATGGGGCCCCTCGCGAGGCAGGAGGTCGGGATCGGTCAGGGGGCTGCCCACAGGCCACGGACGTGCCCGAGGTGCCGGGTCATCACCGCCCGTACGGCCTCTTCGTCCCGGGCGAGCAGCGCGTCCAGGATCTCCAGGTGCTCCTCGGCGGACGCCTCCAGCCGTCCCTGCTGCACCAGCGCGGTCAGCCCGTACAGCCGGGAGCGGCGTCTGAGGTCCCGTACGACGTCGACGAGGTGGCCGTTGCCGGCGAGGGCCAGCAGGCCGAGGTGGAAGCGCAGGTCGGCCTCTACGTACGCGATGAGGTCGCCCGCCGCGGCGGAGGTGACGATCTCCCGGGCGACCGGGCGGAGCGCCTCCAGTGCCACCGGTTCGGCCGTGCGGGCCAGGCCGGCCGTCGTGGGGATCTCGATCAGCGCGCGGATGTGGGTGTACTCGTCGAGTTGCCTCTCGGAGACGGCGGTGACGCGGAAGCCCTTGTTGGGCACGGTGTCGACCAGGCCTTCCTTTGCCAGGTCGAGCATGGCCTCGCGCACGGGGGTGGCCGAGACACCGAACCGGGCGGCGAGGCCGGGGGCCGAGTAGACCTCGCCGGGGCGCAGTTCACCGGCGATCAGGGCGGCCCGCAGCGCGTCCGCGACCCGCTCCCGGTGACTGGGTTTCCTGCTGCCCAGCACGGGCAGGGCGGGGGTGTGCCGCGGGGCCATGTCGGTCGGGGTTCCTCTCTGGTGCACAGGTCGTGTCCGGCTCACCGGGGCCGGTTCACAGGACGAACCCGGCCGGGAACGGGTCCTCGGGGTCGAGCAGGTACTGGGCGGTGCCGGTGATCCAGGCGCGTCCGGTGAAGCTGGGCAGCACGGCCGGGCGGCCGGCGACCTCGGTCGTGCCGAGCAGTCTGCCGGTGAACCGGGTGCCGATGAAGGACTCGTTCACGAACTCGGTGTGCGGGGGGAGTTCACCGCGTGCGTGGAGCTGCGCCATGCGGGCGCTGGTGCCCGTGCCGCAGGGCGAGCGGTCGAACCAGCCGGGGTGGATGGCCATGGCGTGCCGGGAGTGCCGGGCGGTCGAGCCGGGGGCGGCCAGGTAGACGTGGTGGAGGCCGTGGATGGACGGGTCCTCCGGGTGGACGGGCGGGTCCTCGGCGTTGACGGCGGCCATGAGGGACAGGCCCGCGGCGAGGATCTCGTCCTTGCGGGACCGGTCGAAGGGCAGGCCGAGCCGCTCCAGGGGCAGGATGGCGTAGAAGTTGCCGCCGAAGGCCAGGTCGTAGGTGACCGTCCGGCCGTCGGCGAGGGTGGCCTCTCGGTCGAGGGCGACCGCGAAGGAGGGGACGTTCCGGAGGGTGACCGCCTTGGCGGCGCCGTTCTCGACCGCGACCTCGGCGACGACCGGGCCCGCCGGGGTGTCGAGCCGGATGGTGGTGACCGGTTCGGTCGCCTCGACCATGCCGGTCTCGACGAGCACGGTCGCCACGCCGATGGTGCCGTGCCCGCACATCGGCAGATAGCCGGAGACCTCGATGTAGACGACGCCCCAGTCGCAGTCGGGCCGGGTCGGCGGCTGGAGGATCGCGCCGCTCATGGCGGAGTGGCCGCGCGGCTCGTTCATCAGCAACTGCTTGATGTCGTCGCGGTGCTCGCGGAACCACAGCCGCCGTTCGTTCATGGTGGCGCCGGGGATGGTGCCGATGCCGCCGGTGATCACGCGGGTCGGCATGCCCTCGGTGTGTGAGTCGACGGCGTGCAGGACGAGTCTGCTGCGCATGATCCCTACGACAATCCGGCCGCGACGGCCTTCTCGGTGGCGGCTCGGACGGCGGCCTCCTGCCCGGGCAGCAGCGGCACGCGCGGCGGGCGGCAGGGTCCGCCGTGACGGCCGACGACGTCCATGGACAGCTTGATGGCCTGGACGAACTCCACCCGCGAGTCCCACCGCAGCAGCGGATGCAGCTGCCGGTACAGGGGCAGCGCGGTGTCGAGGTCGCCTGCGACGGCCGCGCGGTACAGCTCGGCCGAGGCGCGGGGCAGCGCGTTCGGGTAGCCGGCCACCCACCCCTTCGCGCCCGCGACGGCCAGTTCCAGCAGGACGTCGTCCGCGCCGATCAGCAGGTCGAGTCCGGGCGCGAGTTCGGCGATCCGGTAGGCCCGGCGGACGTCGCCCGAGAACTCCTTCACGCCCTGGATGTGCCCCTCGCCGTGCAGCCGGGCGAGCAGTTCCGGTACCAGGTCGACCTTGGTGTCGATCGGGTTGTTGTACGCGACGACCGGCAGGCCCGCCTTCGCGACCTCGGCGTAGTGGGCGAGGACGGACCGCTCGTCGGCCCGGTAGGCGTTCGGCGGCAGCAGCATCACCGCCCGGCAGCCCGCCTCACCCGCCTGCTCGGCCCAGCGCCGGGACTCGGCGGAGCCGTAGGCGGCGACGCCGGGCATGACACGCTGCCCGCCGATCGCGGCGACGGCCGTCTCCACGACCCGGGCGCGCTCCTCGGGGGTGAGCACCTGGTACTCGCCGAGGGAACCGTTGGGCACCACGCCGTCGCAGCCGTTCTCGACGAGCCAGGCGCAGTGCTCGGCGTACTGGTCGTAGTTCACGGAGAGGTCGGCGTTCAGCGGGAGCGCGGTGGCGACGAGGACGCCGCGCCAGGGGCGGTGTTCGGTCATGACGGTCCCTCCTGGGGGTGTTGCCGGGCGAGGACGCCGAGCGGCACGGGCCGGGCGAACGGCCGTCTGGACGGGGTGGGGTCACAGCCGGCGAGACCCGCGACCGCGGTGGCGCACATCCGGCCCTGGCACCAGCCCATCCCGGCCCGGGTGAGCAGCTTCACGGTGCGCTCGTCGCCGGCTCCGAGCTCCCGTGCCTCCCGTACGGTCCCGGCGGTGACCTCCTCGCAGCGGCAGACCACGGTGTCGTCGGTGACCTGCTCGGGCCAGTGGGCGGGCGGGGCGTAGGCGGAGTCGAGGGAGGCGGCGGATCTCCTGAGCCGGGTACGGGCCTTCAGGGCGGCGGGGGCCGGCTCGGGGGCGGTGCCGCGCAGGCGGGCCGCGGCGGAGGAGCCGGCGATGTGTCCCTCGGCGAGGGCGAGGGCGGCGCCGCCGATGCCGGTGGCTTCCCCGGCCGCCCAGACGCCGGGCACGCTCGTGCGCTGCTCGGTGTCGACGGCCACGGTGAGCCCGTCGAGCCGGCAGCCGAGGCCGTCGGCGAGGTCGGTGTGCGGGAGCATGCCGTGGCCGACGGCCAGGGTGTCGCAGGGCAGGTGCCGCTCGGTGCCGGGCCGGACGCGGCCGTCGGGGTCGAGCGCGGCGACCGTGACACCGGTCAGCCGGTCGTCGCCGTGGGCACGGACGACGGTGTGGCGGGCGAGGACCGGCACGCGGTGGCGCAGCAGCCGGGCGGCGTGTCCGGCGCCCTCCGGGAGCTTGCCGGCCAGGGCCCCGGCGTGGCCGGCCAGACGCCGGGGGGCGGTGGACTCCACCAGCGCGGCGACCTCGACACCGGCTGCCGCGAGTCCGGTCGCCACGGGCAGCAGCAGCGGCCCGGTCCCGGCCACGACTGCCCGGCGCCCCGGCACCACGAGCCCGCCCTTGAGCATGGCCTGCGCTCCTCCGGCGGTGACGACACCCGGGAGGGTCCAGCCGGGGAAGGGCAGCACCTTCTCGTATCCCCCGGTGGCCAGGAGCACGGCCCGGGTATGCACTTCGGCCCCCACCTCCTGTCCGGGCCCGAGCAGCGCGTGCACCGTGCAGCCGCCGGACGTGCGCTCCACACACCACACATGGTGATCCGTCAGGACGCGCACGGCACTGGCGGCGAGCCCGTCGCGCAGCCGCTCCCAGGTCCGCCACCGGTGGTGCAGCGCCTCGGGCCGTGCGGCCCCGAGCCCGGCGGCGGGCTGCCGGTAGAACTGCCCGCCCGGCTCGGTCGCGGCATCGACGAGCGTGACCCGCGCACCGCGCGCGGAGGCCGCCAGGGCGGCGGCCAGCCCGGCCGGTCCGGCGCCGATCACGGCGAGGTCGGTCCGCACGACCGGCCCCTCGTCGCCCGCTCCCCCACCGGCCGGCCTCGTGTGGCCCGTCCCGTCCTGCGTCGCGATCACGTCCCCCGGCCGCACCGTCACCAGGCAGG
The DNA here is from genome assembly GCF_055578235.1 of Streptomyces sp. NPDC033136. NCBI lineage: Bacteria > Bacillati > Actinomycetota > Actinomycetes > Kitasatosporales > Streptomycetaceae > Streptomyces > Streptomyces sp. NPDC033136. The sequence goes on along the minus strand of NZ_JBVIPD010000002.1, from coordinate 284,376 downwards.
CCCGTTGGTCGGGCCGTCCGTTGACGCTCACCAGGCAGTCGAAGCAGACGCCGATCCCGCAGAACACCCCGCGTGGGCGGCCCTCGCCCCGGGTGGTGCGCCAGGACGTGACGCCCGCCGCCCACAGCACGGCGGCGACCGTCTGCCCGGGCCGTGCCTCGACCGGCCGCCCGTCGAAGGTGACGGTGAAGGCGGGGCCGGGCCTGGCTCCCGCCAGTTCCAGCGGATTCACACGGCCTCCTCGGGGAAGCGGTCGGGCCGGAACGGGCCGAGGTCCAGGTCGGGCGTCCGCTCCGTCAGTACCTGGGCGATCAGTTGCCCGGTGCCGGTGGCCAGCCCGATGCCCGCGCCCTCGTGCCCGCAGGCGTGCAGCAGCCCGGGCGCCCGCGGGTCGGGGCCGATCGCGGGCAGATGGTCCGGCAGATACGGCCGGAAGCCGGCGTAGGTCCGCAGGGCCCGGACTCCGGCCAGGAACGGGAAGAGCCCGGTCGCGCCCGCCGCCAGCGCCCGGACGGCCGGGAGGGACAACGACCGGTCGAAACCGACCCGTTCGCGGCTGGCGCCGATGAGGACCGGCCCCGCGGGCGTGCCCTCCACCACCGGAGAGGTCTGCAGCGCCGCCGAGTCGCTCGCGACGTCGGCCACGTAGTCGGCGGCGTACACCTTGTGCCGGATCCGGGGCGGCAGCGGCTCGGTGACCAGGACGAAGCCGCGCCGCGGCAGCACCGGCAGGGACATTCCGGCCCGGGCCGCCACCTCGCCGCCCCAGGTGCCGGCCGCGTTGACGACGGCCGGGGCGTGGAGGTCGCCCCGGTCGGTCCGCACGCCGCGCACCGCGCCGTCGGGCCCTCGCAGCACCCCGGTCACCTCCTGGCCGGTGAGGATCCGGGCGTTCGAGGCGCGCAGCAGGTGCGCGGCGGCGAGGGCGGGCATCACCTGGGCGTCCTGCGGGTAGTGCACGCCGCCCGCGAGGCCCGGGCGGAGATACGGCTCCAGGTCGGGCAGCCGGTCGGGCGGCACCGGGACCGCCTCTACCCCGGCGGCCCGCTGTGCGATGGCGAGTTCCTCCAGCCCGGCCAGGGCCCTGCCGGTGCCGGCGACGACGACACCGCCCTTGGCCTCGTACTCGACCGCCTTCCCCAGTCCTTCCGCGGCCAGTTCGGCCCACAGGCGGGCGGAGAGCAGGGCCAGTTCGAGCTCGGGTCCGGGTTCCTTGTCGGAGACGAGGAGGTTCCCCTCCCCCGCGCCGGTCGTGCCGCCGGCCACCGGGCCCCGGTCCACCACGACGGCGTCGAGACCCGCCCGGGCCGCGTACAGGGCGCAGGCGGCGCCCACCACTCCGGCTCCGACCACCACGACATCGCAGGTCAGCGGCTCGCTCACGGTAGTACTATGTCACACAGCACATTGCCTGGGAATGGGGCGGACCGGGGTCGCGGAGCAGTCGGGCGCGGTCAGTCGGCCGCGGGCACGACCCTGAGGTGGGAGGCGGTACGGCGCGTGCGGCGGTCCCGGGAGGGGGCGCGGCGGGCCTCGCGCAGGACGAAGGTGATCCGGGTGCAGCCCAGTTCGTCGAGCACCCGGGACGTCTCGGCGACGAGCCGGCACTCGGTGGCGCCCCGGCGCGGGTCCGGGTGCAGCAGCGGCCGTACGGCACCGTCCTGCTCGACGGCGCCCTCGCCGACCGAGCGGATCCAGTGCGGCAGGCCCTGCCGGTAGGCGGCCTCCATGATCGGGTCCTGCGCGATGTCCCGGCGGATGGCCTGGAGCCCGTGGTCGGGGCCGAGGCTCTCCACGGTCCGCGCGAAGTGCGCGAGCATCGGCAGGCACCAGCTCGCCTCGTGCTCGCCGAGCACGGTGGGCGCGTCGGGGTGGAAGAGCACGAACCGGAGGAAGTTGTCGCCCGGCATCGCCGTCGGATGCGGTCCGACCGCACTGAAAAGTGACCGGAAGGCGCTGTTGGTCAGCACCACGTCCCAGCAGTGGTCGACGACGAGGGAGGGGAAGGAGACCGCCTCCAGGAGCCCGGCGTAGTCGTCCAGGTAGGCCTGGGCCTCGGGAGTCTCGGGGACGGGCCGCGGTGCCGGCCGCTGCCCTCCTGCCTGATATGCCATCGGGAGGTCACCCCTCTTGCCTGTGCGGCCTTGACGCGGCGCCCCGATCCTGCTGCCCGGAGCTGAGGCGTGTCAACTATCGTGGCATTCCGCGCCCGTTGGCGGCTGAAATTGGCCACAGTTGTGGCGAGACCTGGATGTGAGTTCGAAGCACCCGCTACGCTCCGGGAAGTTCACGCCGGGGTAAGTCACGGCATCCACTTGTGAGAAGCCTGTGAGAGACGTAGGAGATCTGTCGGTGACGGGTGGCTTCGTCGAGGGTCCGGGCGTCACGCCGACGGCCGTGCTACCGGCCGTCGTCTCCCGTGTCGGCGCGCTCGCCGACCGGATCGGCGTGCCGCACGCCGAGGTCTTCGACACCGGCCGGCTGTCCGTCGCCTCCGGGGTCCCTGAGCCCGTGGTGCGGGCTCTCCTCAGCGGCCGGCCGGCGGGGGAGCCCGATGTGCAGGCCCGGTTCCTGCAGCGCCTGGACCTGCTGCGCCGGACCCGGCTCAAGCCCAACGGCCGCAAGTACACCCAGCAGGAGATCGCCGACGGCGCGGGCATGTCCCGGCAGCAGGCCGGGGCCCTCATCAACGGCGACCGGCGGCCGACCATGGAGCACTGCGACGCCCTCCAGCGGTTCTTCCGGGTGCACGCCGGTTTCCTGACGGCCGAGGATCCCGAGGCCCTCGTGAGCGCTCTCCAGCACAGCGAGCAGGAGTTGCTGCAGAAGCTCGCCGACCGGGAGCGGGAGGCGGCCGCGGCGGCGGACGACCCCCTGGAGCGGCTGCTGCAGGACCACGGCGTGCGCGGCATCGCCTGGCGGGCCGCTCAGCTGCCCACCGACCAGCACCGCGACAAGGTCGCGGAGTGGCTGGACATGCTCCTGGAGAGCGTCAAGCGGCCCGAGTCGTGACCGTGGGGAGAACTGTGGGCATCGGTAGGGAAATGCGCCGCCTGTGCGGCGAACTGGTCGCGGAGCTGACCCTCCCCGCGCCGGCACGGCCCGACGAGTTGTACACCGCGCTGTGCGACGCCATGAGCAGACGCCGCGGCCGCCCCGTCCACTTCCGTACGGCCGCCTTCCCAGTCGGGACCGCCAGCGGGCTGTGGCTCGACATGGCCGAGCAGGACCTCGTGGTGATCGAGGAACGCACCGCTCCCGATCATCAGTTGGTGATCCTGGGGCACGAGCTGTGGCACATGAACGCCGGGCACTGCTCCCACCACGTGGAGGGCGCGTCCGTCGCCGCGCGGCTGCTGAACGACGGCGCCGATCTCCAGGCGACCGTGCTGAAGGTCGCCGCGCGCACCCGCTTCGACCTCGACGACGAGAAGGAGGCCGAGAGCTTCGGGCTACTGCTCGCCAGCAAGTGCCGGGCGTGGCTCGCTGGTTCGTCGTCGCGGGGGCCGGTGCAGCGGGATCATCTGGCCGGGCGGATCGAGGCGTCACTGGGGTACCGGGGGCCGCAGGGCTGACGGCCGCCGCCCGGCGGCACGCAGCGGTTCCGCCTCCGCCGAGCGGGCGAACCGGAGGGCTGCGCGGCCGGATTGTCAGTGGTGGACGGCAAGCTGGAGGTGCGCCACCGCTGTGCGGGGCGTGCGCGCCTCGCGGGCGCGGGACCGATGCCGCCGACACGGGGAGAGCCGACCGATGCCCACCGCCGTTCTGACCGACCGCGAACGCACCGCCGTCCAGGCCTATCTGCGGCTGCTCCACACCGTCCGCGCCGCCTTCGACCGCGACGGCGGCCCGCCCCTGGTCCCGCCCGCGGTCCTCGCCGAGGCCGAACAGGCCCTGGAGCGGGCCGGCCTGACGGGCAACGAGGAGACGTTCTTCCGCCTGCTGGAGAGCTGGTGTCCAGAGCCGGGCCCCTGAACGCCGGCTGCCCCGGCAGGCCCGGCCCGGCCTGCCGGGGCGGGTGCCCGGCTTCCGGGCCGAAACGCGCGCCCGGCCCGGCCCGCCGAGGCCCGGGCCTGCCGAGAACCGAGCCCACATTCCGGACCTGACGCGCGCCCGGCCCTGCCGAGTCCCTGTGCCGCGGCTCCGGGCCGAACTGCCGTGACCCGGGCGCGCAAAGGGCGATACACCTAGGCGTGCGGTACGGCGACCGCCGTCGCGACCAGGCCGTGGGCGGTGGTCCAGCGGCCCTCGAAGTGGTCGAGGCGGCGGTCGCCGAGCAGCGGGCCGGGCACGAGCAGCGCCGCGCGGAAGGTGCCGTCCGCGGTGAGCTCGATGTCGGCCTCCATGAAGTCCAGCCACCTGCCGGTGAGGGGGAACCAGGCCTTGTAGACGGACTCCTTGGCGCTGAACAGCAGCCGGTCCCCGTGGATGTCGGGGCGTTCGGCGGCGAGCCGCCGCAGCCGGGCCGCCTCCGTCGGCAGGGCCACGGCCTCCAGGACCCCCTCGGGCAGAGGTCCGTGGACCTCCGCGTCGATGCCGAGGGAGGCCAGGTCGGCGGCGCGGACCAGCGCGGCGGCGCAGTAGCCGTCGCAGTGGGTCATGCTGCCGGCCAGCCCCGCCGGCCAGCCCGGGGCGCCGCGCTCCCCGGGCAGGATCGGCTGGGGCGGCACGCCGAGCTTCTCCATGGCGCGGCGCGCGCAGGAGCGTACGGCGGCGAACTCCCGCCGCCGCTTGGCGACCGCCCGTGCCAAGAGTGCCGCCTCCTCCGGGTACAGCGGGGTGCCCGCGTCCTCGTCGCCGTGCGCCTCCACCGTGACCACCGTGCCGGGCAGCAGTTCCTCGATCATCGTTCCTCGCCCTCTCCCGGCAGGATGCGCCGCAGCCGCCCCGGCGGCCCGGACCGTTTGCGCCACTCGCGCGGATAGCCCACCGACACCTCCTCGAAGCGCACGCCCTCGTGGACGGTGCTGCGGGGGATGTGGAGATGGCCGTAGACCATGGTGTGGACGGGGAGTCTGTGATGCCAGTCGGCGGTCAGGGCCGTGCCGCACCACATGGCGAACTCGGGGTGCCACAGGACGTCCATGGGGTGCCGGTGCAGCGGGTAGTGGTTGACGGGGATCACGGGCAGGCCGTCGGGCAGTTCGGCGAGTCTGCGCTCCGTCCCGGCGACCCGGGCCCGGCACCAGGCCTCCCGGCTCGGGTAGGGGTCGGGGTGCAGCAGGTACTCGTCGGTGCACACGATCCCCGTGCCGTGCGCGTACCTGAGCCCCTGCTCCTTGGTCGCGCACCCGGCCGGCAGGAACGAGTAGTCGTAGAGCAGGAACAGCGGGGCGACGGCCACCGGCCCGCCGGGGCCCTCCCAGACGGGATAGGGGTCCTCGGGTGTCGTCACGCCGAGTTCCCGGCACAGTGCGACCAGGTACTCGTACCGGGCGACGCCGCGCAGGGTGACGGGATCGCTCGGATGGGTCCACAGCTCGTGGTTCCCGGGCACCCAGACGACCTTGCGGAAGCGGGCCGCGAGCGTTTCGAGGGCCCAGCGGATGTCGGCCACGGTCTCCGCGACGTCACCGGCGACGAGCAGCCAGTCCTCGTCCGTGCCGGGCCGCATCTCCTCGACCAGGGCACGGTTCTCCGGGTAACCGATGTGCAGATCGCTGATGGCCAGCAACTGTGCGGCACCACCGGCCGTCGACGTCACCTCTCACCCCTTCGCGCTCCCCGAGACCTCCCCCAAGAGATCACACGGACGCGCCAGGGACAAGGGCGGCCGGACGGCACCGGGCGGAGAACTCGTTCACACGAGCGTTGCACGAGAAGCTCCGCCGAAGCCGTATGATCTGCCCCAACACCACCGCTTCGAACCTCCCTTCCACAGGGGCGGTTTGGTGTCCCTCCATTCATCCTGCCCGGGCACGGGCCGCTGAGCCCTGCCCGCGAACCGTGAAAGGCGGCCTGCATGGTCTCTCGCGTACGCGTCTGGCTCAACCGCACGTACGCGGAGAACGTGTTCTTCATGGATCAGCTGCGGAGAAATCCCAGCGACCGGGCGGTCGAGATCCACGCCACCCACGGCGACCCCGACTCCCCCGTCCTGGCCGCCGCCGACACCGCCGAGCTGGAACCCGAGAACCTCTCCCCCGCCGGGTATGTCGAGTACGCGCTGGACCAGTGCGCGCGGCGCGGCATCGACGTGTTCGTGCCCCGGCTGCACCAGTCGGCGATCGTGGCGCACCGTGCCGAGTTCGAGGCGGCCGGTACGACGGTGCTGGCGCCGCCGCCCGAGGCGGTGGCCGTCTTCCACGACAAGGTGATCGCCTACGAGGCGGTCCAGGCGATCGGCGTGCCGGTGCCGCCGTGGTGGCGGGTCCGGTCGGGTGACGAACTGTTGTCCGCCGTGGAGGAGTTGGAGGCCGCCGGGCACAAGGCGTGCTTCAAGCCGGCGTCCGGGGCGGGCGGGGTGGGCTTCCGCGTGATCACGCGCTCCCCCTTCTCGCTGATGCACCTGAACGGGTTCCCGAGCCCGTACGTGCCGCTGGACCTGGTGCTGGAGGCGCTGGGGCGGGCCGAGGAGCCGGTGGACTGGCTGGTGATGCCGCGCCTGGAGCAGCCCGAGGTGTCGGTGGACTGCCTGACCGGTCCGGACAACCGGGTCCGGCTGGCCGTCGGCCGCACCAAGAACGGCCGCCGCCGGGGCTTCACGCTGCACGAGCAGTGGCTGGAGCCCGCCCGGCGGATCGCGGAGGGATTCGGCCTGCACTACCTGTCCAACATCCAGTTCCGGATGTTCGGTGAGCGGCCGGTCCTCATGGACGTCAACACCCGACCGGCCGGCGGTCTGCACCAGCTGTCCCTGTGTGGCGTCAACGCCCCCTGGGCCGCCGTGCAGCTGGCGCTCGGCGAGGACCCGGGCGAGGTGGTCCCGCCGTTCCTGGGCCAGGACTACACGGTGGTGTCGGGGCCGCGTCCGCTGCGGCCGCTGTCGCTGCCGCAGCAGCGGCCGGAGGCGGCGGAGCCGCTGTCGGCGGTACCCGCGCCCGCGGCGGCCGAGCCGGTCGGCACCGTCGGGGCGGCGGCTCAGGCGGTGCCGCTCCCGGGCCTGGCCGCGAGCGCCTCGCGCCACACCGGGCTGTCGACGTAGTGGTTGTCGAAGCGTTCCGAGGAGGCCTCGATCTCCTGCGGGTCGGCCTCGCCGCGTGCCACGCGGCCCAGTAGCCGGAGATAGTCGAAGCGTCCCGCGCCCGGCGTGAAGACGAACAGTACGTCGGCTGTCGCTCCGGGCGCGGCGGCGAAGGCGTGCGGGGTGTTCGGCGGCACCAGGAGGAAGTCGCCGGCCTCCAGCACCGTGATCTCCTCGCCCACCAGCACCTGGAGCGCACCGTCGATCACATGGAACATCTCGGACGCCTTGGTGTGCAGGTGGGCGGGCGCGCCGACCGTGCCCTCGGCGAACGCCGAGCGGTAGGCGGTGAGCCGCCCGCCGGTGTCCCCGGAGTCGGCGAGGAGGGTCATCACGCTGCTCGGGTCCCGCGTCGTCGCGGCCTCGGCGGCACGGGTGAGAACCGGTGCGAAGCCGCCGGTGTGGCCCGTCTCGTTCGGTGTCGTCGTCATGGCAATGACCCTACGGAGCCGGGCGACCCACGACAGGGGGCATTCCGCTACCGCGATCGTGGGTCAATTCAGCGGCGTCAGAAGCGGCCCTCCCCCCGGGACGGCGCCGGTTCCCCTTCCCGTTCCACGGCCGACGCCGTGGCGTGCGGGACGGTGCCGTCCTGGAACCACGGTCGCATGGCCACCGGTCAGGCCCTTCGCAGGCGCAGCGTCAGGATCTGGAAGGGGCGCAGAGCGACGGCGACACCGCCGCCGGTGATCTCCGCGTCCTCCAGCGGGCGCTCCAGCAGGTCGGTGACCTGGGCCCCGGCCAGCGGGAACCCGGTGCGCAGCACACCCGAGGCACGGCCGCCGCGGGACTCGTAGAGCCGTACGACGACGTCGCCCGAGGCGTCGTCGGCGAGCTTGACCGCTTCCACGGTGACGCCCTCGCCCTCGACGGAGACGACCGGTGCGGGGGCGCCGGCCGCGTCGGCCACCCGGAGCGGGAGGTTGAGGGCATAGCCCTCGGCGACGGCGTCCTCGATGCGCGCGCCGGGCAGCAGCGCGTAGGTGAAGCGGTGGCGGCCCTGGTCTGCCTCGGGGTCCGGGATGCGCGGGGCGCGGACCAGGGAGAGACGGACGGTGGTCGTGGTGCCTCCCCCAGCCTCCGGCCGAGGGGACCCCCAACTCGCTTCGCTCGCCTCGCGGACGGTGCGGGAGATGTCGTGGCCGTAGGTGGAGTCGTTGATGACGGCGACGCCGTAGCCGGGTTCGCCGATGTGCACCCAGCGGTGGCCGGAGACCTCGAAGCGGGCCGCCTCCCAGCTGGTGTTGGTGTGGGTGGGGCGCTGGATGTGCCCGAACTGGATCTCGGCGGAGGAGTGCGGGGCACGGATGTCGACCGGGAAGGCGGCCTTGAGGATCTTCTCGGTCTCGCGCCAGTCGAGGTCCGTCTCGATGTCGATCCGGGGGCTGCCGGCGCGGACGGTGATCGTCTGGGTGATCTTCGAGCCCTTGCCGAAGTCGCGCTCGACGCGGATCGCGCCGATCAGCGGGTCCTGCTCGACGACCGTGACGGACGAGGCGTCGAGGAGGTCCGTGTAGCGGTTCCTGTAGTGCTTGTCGATGTCCCAGGCGTCCCAGTAGTTGGGCAGGTCGGTGTGCAGGCGGAGCAGGTTGCCCGGCTCGGCCAGGACCTCGCGGCCGGCGCGCAGGTCGCGGACGGAGGCCAGGGTGCCGTCCTCGGCCACCTCGACGCGGACCAGCCCGTTGTCGAGGACCAGGCCGTCCACCGTCACCGGCCGCGCGGGCTCGGCGCCGGTGAGCGGCGCGGAGCCGCCCGCGGGCACCTCCACGTACACCGGTGCGCCGTCGGCGGTGCGGACCACCTCGGCGCGGTCGTACGGGCTCGTGTTGAAGACGCGGGTCCCGCCGGCACCGAGCGCGGCCACCGCCTCTGCGGTCAGCGCCCGCAGCTCGCGGGCGACGCGGGCGTACTCGGCCTCGGCCTCGCGGTGCACCCAGGCGATGGAGGAGCCGGGCAGGATGTCGTGGAACTGGTGCAGCAGCACCGTCTTCCAGAGCCGGTCCAGCTTCTCGTACGGGTAGGCGTAACCCGGCGCGTTCAGCGCGGCCGTGGTCGCCCACAGTTCGGCCTCGCGCAGGAGGTGCTCGCAGCGGCGGTTGCCCTGCTTGGTGCGGGCCTGGGAGGTGTAGGTGGCGCGGTGCAGTTCCAGGTAGAGCTCGCCCACCCAGACGGGCGCGTCCGGGTACTCCTCACGGGCCTTGGTGAAGAACGCGTCGGGGTGTTCGACGACGACCTTCGCGGAGCCCTCCAGGTCCGCCAGCCGGCGGGCGCGTTCCATGATCTCGCGGGTGGGGCCGCCGCCGCCGTCGCCCCAGCCGAAGGGGGCCAGGGAGCGGGAGGCGCCGCCCTTCTCCCGGTAGTTGCGCACCGCGCGGGACATCTCCACGCCGCTGAAGCGGGCGTTGTAGGTGTCGACCGGCGGGAAGTGGGTGAAGATGCGGGTGCCGTCGATGCCCTCCCACCAGAAGGTGTGGTGGGGGAACTTGTTGGTCTGGTTCCAGGAGATCTTCTGGGTGAGGAACCACTCGTTGCCGGCGAGCTTGGCGAGCTGCGGGTAGGCCGCGTTGTAGCCGAAGGAGTCCGGCAGCCACACGCCCTTGGTCTCGATGCCGAAGTGCTCGATGAAGAACCGCTTGCCGTGGATGAACTGGCGGGCGACGGCCTCGCCGCCGGGCAGGTTGCCGTCGGCCTCGACCCACATGCCGCCGACCGGTGCCCACTGGCCGTTCTTGACCGACTCCTGGATGCGGGCCCAGACCTTGGGGTAGTGGTCGCGGACCCACTCGTACTGCTGGGCCTGGGAGCAGGCGAAGATGAAGTCGTCGTACTCGTCGGCCAGGGACGTGACGTTGGAGAAGGTGCGGGAGGTCTTGCGCTTGGTCTCGCGGATCGGCCAGAGCCAGGCGGAGTCGATGTGGGCGTGGCCGACGCCGGAGATCGTGTGCGCGCTGGCGTGCGCGGGCTTGGACAGGACCGGCTTCAGCGCTTCACGCACGGCCGTGGCCGAGCCGGAGACGTCGTCCAGGTCCAGCAGGTCCATCGCCCGGTCGAGCGCGTGCGCGATCTCGTGCCGGCGCGGGTCGTGCTCGCCGAGCTCCGGCATCAGCTCGCGCAGCACCTGGACGTCGAGGTCGAGGTGGAAGACCTCCTCGTCGAGGATGGCGAGACCGGCGCTGCGGAAGGTGTAGAGGGGTTTGTCCCCGGCGGTGAGGATGTCGCCGAGCGGGGTGGTCCTCGAGAATTTGTCCGCGAGGATGTCCGGGTTGGAGGCGGCCTCGACCAGATAGTCGACCGTCTCGCCGCCCCGCGCGGGGTTGGCGATCGCCACGTACTGGTTGAGCGGGTTCACCGCCTTCAGCGGGGTGCCGTCCGTGAGGTGCACCAGCGCCTCGGCCTGGTTGCCGGGCCAGCCCCCGACGAAGCCGAGGTCGATGACGGCCTCGACGCGCCTGCCCGCCCACTCGGCGGGCACCTGACCGCGCATGCGGAACCAGGTGGTGCCCCAGGGCGGGCCCCACGGGGTGCCCATCGCGAACGGCTCGTAGGGGGCGGCGGCCGCCTCTTCGAACGGGACCGGCTCCCCCGGGGCCTGCCAGGCCTCCACCTCGAAGGGAACGGTGGCCGCGTAGATCGCGGTCTTGATGCGCTGGTCGTGAAGGCGCTGCACGCGCTCCTCGATGCGGCGGCTCTCGTCGTGCATGGCATGTCTCCAGGAAGCGGGAAGAGCGGGGAAAGCGCTTGCCGAACGGCGCTCACCTAAGGTACGCCAGCCCGGGATGAACCTCGGTGTAGCCCTCGACCAGCCTGCGGGCCACATGGACGGAGTCGACGAGGGGGTGGATCGCGAAGGCCTTCACGGCCGTCGTGCGGGAGCCGGACTCGGCGGCCGCCAGCACCTCGCGCTCGACGGCCTTGACCGCGCAGACCAGGCCGGTGGCGTGGCCGGGCAGCGGGTCGACGGCGACGGGGTGGGCGCCGTTGGCGTCGACGAGGCAGGGGACCTCGATGACGGCGTCCGTGTCCAGGACCGACAGCGTGTGCCGGTTGCGGACGTTGAGGATCAGGGTGGTGCGCTCGTCGCGGGCGATGGCCCGCATCAGCGCGAGGGCGACCTTCTCGTAACCGCCGGACAGGTCGTCCTCGTCGCGTTCGCCGGCGCCCGCGGTCTCGCGGTTCTCGGCCATGTAGGTGGCCTCGCGTTCCGCGCGGGTCTGGTCCCACACCTTGAGGGCGGGGGCGTCCGGGTTGCTCATCTCGGCGTAGAAGCGGGCCTGCTGGTCGTGGAGGAAGGCGCCGCGGGTCTTCTCGGCCTGCCGGTAGGCGCGGACGGCCTCGCGGTTGAAGTAGTAGTAGTGCAGGTACTCGTTGGGGACCGCCCCGAGGGACCGCAGCCAGTCGGCGCCGAAGAGCCTGCCCTCCTCGAAGGAGCCGAGCAGGCCGGGGTCGGCGAACAGCCGCGGGAGTTCGTCCCGACCGGCGACGCGCAGGCCGCGCACCCAGCCGAGGTGGTTGAGGCCCACGTAGTCGATCCACGCCTCGCCCGGGTTCCGCACACCGAGCACGCGCGCGATGCGGCGGCCGAGGCCGACCGGGGAGTCGCAGATGCCGATGACGCGGTCGCCGAGGTGGCGCGACATGGCCTCGGTGACCAGGCCGGCCGGGTTGGTGAAGTTGATGACCCATGCGTCGGGCGCGAGCCGGGCCACCCGCCGGGCGATGTCCACGGCGACCGGGACCGTGCGCAGGCCGTAGGCGATGCCGCCCGCGCCGACCGTCTCCTGGCCCAGCACGCCCTCCGCCAAAGCCACCCGCTCGTCCTGGGCGCGGCCCTCCAGCCCGCCGACACGGATCGCGGAGAAGACGAAGTCGGCGCCGCGCAGGGCCTCGTCGAGGTCGGTCGTGGCGGTCACCTCGGGTGCGTCGGGCACGCCGGCCGCCTGCTCGGCCAGGACCCGCCTCACCGCCGACAGCCGTCCGGCGTCCAGGTCGTGCAGGACGACACGGGTCACCCGGCCCTCGCCGCGGTCCTGCAGGAGCGCCCCGTACACCAGCGGCACACGGAATCCTCCGCCGCCCAGAATCGTCAGCTTCACCGGGTTCCTCCGAATCGGTCGGCCGCGCGGAGCGCGTCGCGAGAGCCAGGCACGTGCCGCCTCCTGGGACGTGCTTCCGTACACCAGGCTGGTTCCGGCCCGGCCGGTGGTGAGGGTGCGGGACCCTCCCGGCCGCTGAGGGCCGCGGCGGCCCGCACAGTCGGCGGGGTGGACGTCGCCGGCCGGGGAGGCGGTGCCGGGGTTGCCGCCGGCGTCGCCGCGGTCGCGGCTCCCCCCGCTTCGGCTGAGGATGGGTTCACCTCTGCACCTTTCCCGCCATGACGACCTCGACGCCCGCCTCCTGGGAGGAAGCCGGCGTCGCCGGGTCGACCGGCTCGTTCGTCGCCACGCGTCCAGGTCCCGGGACCGCGGACCTTCGCCATGCCGTGCCCGGGGAACCTCGCCGCGTCGGCGTGCAGCTGGCGCCCCTACCTATGGTCACTTCTGCTCGGACAATGACCAATCTCCTCCAGCAGTGCACGATTCCGCTCGCAGAAATGAAGAGTTTCGACGACCTCCGTCGAAGCCCGCGCGAGAGGACGCGTCCATGGACGACGACGGGCCCGAGGTGCTGCTGGACGAAGGGCAGGGGCTGCGGCCCGGGCGGCATCGCGCACCTCGCGGCCCGCTCACCGGCATCGCGCGGCCGGTTTCGCCGCCGTGGCGCATCACGACGCACGGGTGCCGCGTGCCGGGGACGGTGGCCCGTGGGCCGACACGTGGTTCTGCGCGACCCCGGTGTTCGTGGACGTGGAAGGTTCCTGACCTGACGGGAGGGGGCCGCGGTGGCGACGGCCGCCCGCGTACAGGCAGGTCACGGACCGATCGAGCGGAGGTACGGTGGGCCGCGTGACCGGTGAGGAGCCGCTGCGGCCCCAGTCCCTGATGCTGACGTTCCTGGGCGACCAGGTGCTCGGGCGCGAGGTGTGCGTGTACTCGGCCAGCGTCATCGACGTGTTCGCCCGCGCCGGGATCGGCGAGCAGGCCACCCGCTCCACGCTGACCCGCATGGTGGGGCGTGACCTGCTGCGGCGGCAGCGTGAGGGCCGCCGTATGTACTTCGGGCTGACCGAGCGCTCGGAGGCGGTGCTGCGCGACGGCGAACACCGCATCTGGCAGACCGGCGCCGTCAACCGGCACTGGGACGGCACCTGGACCCTGCTCGGCTTCTCCCTGCCGGAGTCCTGGCAGCGTCAGCGCCACGACCTGCGCTCCCAGCTGACCTGGAGCGGCTTCGGCCCGCTGTTCAACGGCCTGTGGATCGCGCCGGGTGAGGTCGACGTGTCGGCGCTGGTGGCCGAGCTCGGCCTGTCCGCCCACGTGAAGGTCTTCCGGGCGCACGCCGACGCCGGGATGGACATCGGCCAGATGATCGAGGAGACCTGGGAGCTGTCCGGCCTGGCCGCCGGCTACGAGGGGTTCGTCCGGCGCTGGCAGCCCTGGGAGGACGGCCTGCCGGACCCCGACGACGCGCTCGTGCTGCGGCTGCGGCTCCAGACCGAGTGGCTGCGGATCGTCCGGCGGGACCCGCGCCTGCCCGTCAAGCACCTGCCGGACGACTGGCCGGCGGAAGGGGCCGAGAAGACGTTCCGGGCCGTGCACGAACGGTTCTCACCGCTCGCCCGCGACGCCTCGGAACGCCTTCTCGACCTGGTGCCCGCGCGGCCTCAGGCGTAGAACCGCGAAAGGCTCTGGAGCACCGCGGCCGGCTTGGCGGCGCCCTCGATCTCGACGGCGCCGTCGACCGTGATCTGCACGCCGCCCGGCACCTCCTCGACCTCGGCGAGCTTCGCCGTGAGCCGGATGCGGGAGCCGACCTTCACCGGGGAGGGGAAACGCACCTTGTTGAGCCCGTAGTTGACCTTCGTCGTCACGCCCTGGACGTCCAGCAGCTCGGTGAACAGCGGGATGAAGAGGGAGAGCGTGAGGTAGCCGTGCGCGATGGGTGCGCCGAAGGGGCCCTCCTTGGCCTTCTCGGGGTCCACGTGGATCCACTGGTGGTCCCCGGTCGCGTCGGCGAAGGTGTCGATCCGCTCTTGCGTGACCTCGATCCACTCGCTGGTGCCGAGGTCGCTGCCCGCGAGCTTCTTCAGTTCGTCGAGGCCGTTGACGGTGATGCTCATGGAGCCGTCCTTCACTGGGAGTCGGTGCCGTAGCGCTTGCGCACACGGGCCTTGAGGAGCTTCCCGGAGGCGGTGCGGGGCAGGTCGTCCGCCACCACGACCGACTTCGGGATCTTGTACTTGGCGAGGCGGCCGGCGAGTGACGCGAGCACCTCGTCGGGGTCGAGTGCGACGCCCTCGCGGGGTACGACGACCGCCCGGGGCACCTCGCCCCACTTGTCGTCCGGCACCCCGATCACCGCGCACTCGACGATGCCGGGGTGGGCGAGGAGCTGGTCCTCGACCTCGGCGGGGTAGATGTTCTCGCCACCGGAGATGATCATGTCCTTGATGCGGTCGACGATGTAGACGTAGCCGTCCTCGTCGACCTGGGCGGCGTCGCCGCTGCGGAACCAGCCGTCCGCGAAGGACGCGGCCGTCTCCTCGGGCAGTCCCCAGTAGCCGGGCATGACGTGCGGCCCGCGCACCACGACCTCGCCGACCTCGCCGGCCTCGACCGGCGCGAGGTCGGGCCGTACGACGCGTACGTCGCTGAAGAAGTGCGGCACGCCCGCCGAGCCCGCCTTGCTGACGGCGTGCTCGGCGTCCAGGAACAGCGTGCCGGGGGCGGCCTCGGTCATGCCGTAGCCCTGGAGGAAGGTCAGGCCGCGCCTCTGGTACGCCGCGATCAGCGGAGTGGGAACCGGGGAGCCGCCGCAGGTCAGGATGCGCAGCGACGACAGGTCGGCGTCCGGCCAGCGCGGGTGCCGGGCCACCTGGTCGAACATGGTGGGCACGCCGAACATGAAGGTGATCCGGTGCCGTTCGATCAGGTCGAAGGTGGCGTCCGGGTCGAAGGCCTCGACCAGGACGCAGGTGCCGCCCTTCAGCAGGACCGGCAGGGTCAGCATGTTCAGGCCGGCCGTGTGGAACAGCGGGGCGGAGACCAGGGCGCGTTCGTCGGCGACCAGGTCGTGGTCGATGAGGACGTTGATCGCGTTCCAGGTGAGGTTGCCGTGGGTGAGCATGGCCCCCTTGGGGCGGCCGGTCGTCCCCGAGGTGTACATGATGATGCAGGTGTCGTCCGGGGTGACCGGCGTGTCGATGCACTCAGGGGAGGCCGAGGCCAGCGCCTCCTCGTACTCCGCGCCCGCTTCGAGATACGTACGGACGTCCGTGCTGCCGGGCAGTCCCGCGACCAGACCGGCGTGCGAGGGGCCGTAGACGAGGGCCTTGGCACCGGAGTCGGCGAGCTGGTAGGCGATCTCCGGGCCGGCCAGCCGGGTGTTGAGGGGGACGAAGACCGCGCCGAGCGTGCCGGTCGCGAACAGGGTCTCCAGGTAGGAGGGGTGGTTCGGGCCGAGGTAGGCGACGCGGTCGCCGCGGCGCACGCCCCGGTCACGCAGCGTGTGGGCGAGGCGGGTGGTGCGGTCGTACAGGCAGGCGTAGGTGCGGGTGGTGTCGCCGTGGACCAGGGCGGTGCGGTGCGGGGTCTTGCGGGCCCGGCGTGCGGGCCACGACCCCAGTCCCTCGTTGCGCATGTCACGCCCCTTACGGTTGCGTCAGCCCGAGCAGGCGGGCGGCGTTCTCCTTGAGGATCTTCGGCCGGACCTCTTCCTTGATCGTCAGCTTGTCGAAGTCGGCGAGCCAGCGGTCGGGGGTGAGGACGGGGAAGTCGGAGCCGAAGAGGACCTTGTCCTTCAGCAGTGTGTTCGCGTACTGCACGAGCTGCGGCGGGAAGTACTTCGGCGACCAGCCGGACAGGTCGATGTGCACGCCCGGCTTGTGCGTGGCGACGGCCAGGGCCTCGTCCTGCCAGGGGAAGGACGGGTGAGCCAGGATGATCTTCAGGTGCGGGAAGTCGGCGGCGACGTCGTCGATGTGGAGCGGGTTGGAGTACTTGAGCCTGATCCCGCCGCCGCCGGGGACGCCCGCGCCGATGCCCGTCTGGCCGGTGTGGAACAGGGCGATGGTGCCCGTCTCCTCGATCACCTCGTACAGGTCGTACGCCACCGAGCGGTCGTCGGGGAAGAAGCCCTGGATGCTGGGGTGGAACTTGAAGCCCTTCACCCCGTACTCCTCGACCAGGCGGCGGGCCTGCTTGACCCCCGCCTTCCCCCGGAAGGGGTCGATGGAGGCGAAGGGGATGAGGACGTCGGCATTGGCGGCGGCGGCCTCGGCGACCTCCTCGTTGGGGACGGGCTGGGTGCCGGTGGCGGACTCGGCGTCGACCGTGAAGATCACGGCGGCCATCTTCCGCTCGCGGTAGTACGCGGCGGTCTCCTCCAGGGTCGGCTTGCGCTTGCCCTCCACCTTGAAGTAGGCGGAGGAGGCGTCGTGCAGGTCGTCGTCCAGGGAGGAGTGGCCCTTGGAGGAGACCTCGGCGTGGGTGTGGACGTCGATCGCGACCAGGTCCTCGACGTTCATGGAGGGGGCCATCACGCCTCCGGGAACTTCGGTGCGGGGATGCCGACCGACTGGAGTTCGGCACCGACCGAGGTGGGCCAGGCGTCCGCCAGGGCGTCGGGGGTCCAGCCGCCGTCGGCGTAGGCCGCCCTGATCTCCTGCGGATGCGACCAGAGTGCCACCTTGTCGCCGCCGATACCGACGCACTGGCCGGTCACGCCGCGCGCGGCCTCCGAGGCCAGGAACGGGACCAGGGCGGCACAGTCCTCGGCGGTGCCGAAGCCCTCGCCCTTGCGCAGGAAGTCCGGCAGGGGCTCGCCGCCCCGCATGGCCTCGATGTACGGGGCGAAGGCCGGGATCGTCTCGGTCATCGCGGTCGCGGCGACCGGCACGATCGCGTTGACGGTGATGTTCGCGCGGCCCAGCTCCATGGACCAGGTGCGGGCCATCGCCGCGATGCCGGCCTTGGCGGCGGCGTAGTTCGTCTGGCCGAAGTTGCCGCGCTGTCCGGCCGGGGAGCCGACCAGGATCAGCGAGCCGCCCTCGCCCTGCTCGCGCATCCGGACGGCGGCGGCCCGGGCGCAGGTGAAGGTGCCCTTGAGGTGGGTGGTGAGCACCGCGTCGAAGTCGTCGTCGGTCATCTTCCACAGCACCTTGTCGCGGAGGATGCCCGCGTTGGTGACGAGGACGTCCAGCCGGCCGAACTCCTCGACCGCGCGGGCCACCAGCCGGTCCGCCGCCTCGGTCGTACCGACCGGGACCACCTCCGCCACGGCCTTGCCGCCCGCCTCGGTGATGGACTTCACGGCCGCCTCGGCCACCGCCTCGTCGACATCGTTGACGACCACGGACGCGCCGTGGGCGGCCAGGGCGTGGGCATAGGCGAGGCCGAGGCCACGGCCGCTTCCGGTGACGACGGCGGCCTTGCCGGTGAGATCGATGGTGGGCACGAGTGGGTCCCTTCACACGGTGACGCGGGTGATGCGCATCCGGCGGGATGCGGGGTGCGGCTTCGAGATCGAAGCTAAGAGCAATAATTGTTGACGTCAATAGTTGTTGCCAACCGAAAGGTGCGGGACACTGGACCGGTACCAGCGATCGCCGCACGACCAGGGAGCCCGCCATCAGCCGCCAGCACGCCATGAACCAGGCCCCCATCGACGCCCACGAACCATGGATGCGCGGTCTGCACTCCGACACGGGCTACCTGCTGTACCGCCTGGGCCTGCGCTCGGGGCAGCTGTTCAACACCTGCCTCCAGGAGTCGGGCCTGCGCCTGCGCCACTACGCGGTGCTGCGCTTCCTCGCCACCACCGAGGGCACCCTGCAGCGCGAGCTGAGCACCCGGCTCGGTTACGACCCGAGCGCGATCGTCGGCCTGGTCGACGACCTGGAGAAGCTGGGGTTCGCCGAGCGCCGGCCCTCCCCCGACGACCGCCGCAGCCGGATCGTCGCCCTGACCGGGAACGGCCGGACGTTCCTGCGCGACACCGACGAGGCCGGGCTGCGGGTGACCAGCGAACTGCTCGGCCCGCTGGACCCGGCCGAACGGGAGACGCTGCACGCGCTGCTGCTGCGGATGGCGGAGGACGGACTCAACTGATGTTGTGCAGATGATTGACGGCTGCACGGCGGCTGCATAACTTCACGGCCAAGCGCGCCCCCCGTCCCCGGGAGCCCACCGTGCAGCCACCCCCACCCGTCGGCCAACCCTCCTCCGGCCCACGGCAGTTGCGCCGCGTGGCCGTGTCCGGCCTGCTCGGCACGACCGTCGAGTCTACGACTTCCTCCTCCACGGAACGGTCGCCGCGCTCGTCTTCGGCGACCTGTTCTTCCCCCGGGCCGACCCGGCGGTCGGCACCATCGCGGCGTTCGGCACCTTCGCCGCGGGCTACCTCGCCCGCCCTCTCGGCGGCATGGTCTCCGTCCACTTCGGCGACCGGATCGGCCGCAAGTCGATGATGCTGCCCACCATGGCCCTGATGGGCACGGGCAGCTTCGGAGCACCCCTGATCGGCGCCGGGTTCTCCCCGCTGAGCGCGGGCAGCCTCCTGGCCTCCTTCGGCGGCGGCAGCACCCCGGTGTCCCTGCTGCTGTGCACGGGCGCCGCGATCACCGCGGTCACCGTGTGGCGGGTGCGGGAGACCCACACGGACGCCCTGGACTCCCCCGCCGCCACCCCGTCCTGGAAGGAACCCCGCGTTGAGGATCCGCCTCGCCCTGCTGACCGCCTGCCTGTCCCTGGCGGCGACCGCGCTGCCCTCCCCGTCGGCCGCCGCCACCGGCAGCCACCTGGAGGGCAGGCTCCCCTCCGGCGCCACGTACGTGATGGACGTACCGGCGGCCTGGAACGGCACGGTCCTGCTCTACAGCCACGGCTACAGCCCGGCCGGGGCCCCCAACCCGGCCCAGAACACACCCGGCCCGGCCGCCCGGGACGCCCTCCTGGCCGACGGCTACGCCCTGATCGGCTCGTCGTACGCGACGAACGGCTGGGCGGTCTCCGAGGCGGTGCCCGACCAGCTCGCCACGCTGGATCTGTTCACGGACAAGTTCGGGGTGGCCCGGCGGACACTCGCCTGGGGCACCTCGTACGGCGGATTCGTCACCAGCATGCTCGCCGAGCGGCACGCCGGCCGGTTCGACGGGTCGCTGTCGATGTGCGGGCTGGTGCAGGGTGGCGTCGCCAACTGGAACAGCACACTGGACCCGGTGTTCGCGCTGCGCACGCTGCTCGCCCCGGGCTCCGGCGTCCGGCTCGCCGGGTTCGCGGACCAGGCGGAGGCGACCGCCGCCGCGAAATCGCTCACCTCGAAGGTCGAGGCCGCCCAGCAGACCCCGGAGGGCCGGGCCCGGATCGCCCTCGCCGCCGCCCTGCACAACATCCCCGGCCACAACGACGCCTCGCAGCCCGAGCCGGGCCCGGCCGACTGGAAGTCCTGGCAGTCCAACCAGTACGCCGCCGTCCGGGGCCTCCTCCAGCTGCCCGCCTTCAGCTGGCGGCAGGAAGCCGAGAGCCGCGCCGGGGGCAACCCGTCCTGGAACACGGGCGTCGACTACACGGCCATGCTCGCCCGGTCCCCGCTGTACAAAGAGGTGACGGAGCTCTACAAGGAGGCGGGACTGTCCTTGCGCACCGACCTCTCGGCCCTGGGCCGGGCACCCCGGATCTCCGCCGACCCGTCGGCCGTACGGTGGATGCGGAAGACCAGCGTGCTCTCCGGCCGGCTCACCGACCCCCAGCTGAACATCCACACCACCGGTGACGCGCTGATCCCGGTGCAGGCCGAGAGCGCCTACCGGCGGGCGGCCACCGGGGCGGGCTCCGCCGGGCTGCTCCGCCAGGCGTACGTCGACGGTCCGGGCCACTGCACGTTCACCACGGGCGAGACGCTGGCCGCCCTGCGCACCCTGGAGCACCGCCTCGACACCGGCCGCTGGGCCGCCGACCCCCGCACGCTCAACTCCCGCGCCAAGGCCGAGGACCCGACGGCCGAGCCCCGCTACATCTCCTACCGTCCGACCGCCTACCCCCGCCCCTACGACCTCGCCCACCCGGGAGACGCCCGGCCATGACCCCACCCCCCCAAGGTCTCGGTTCCGCCCGGTCAGGGGGCACCCCCACCGCCCCCGACCGGCTGCTGTCCGTGCTCGCGGCCTTCGACCACGAGCATCCGGCGCTGTCCCTGACGGACATCAGCCGGCGGGCCGGGCTGAGCCTGACCACGACGCACCGGCTGGTGGGCGCGCTCACCGACTGGGGCGCCCTGGAGCGGGACGAGTCCGGCGTCTACCACGTCGGGCTCCGGCTGTGGGAGCTCGCCGCACTGGCCCCGCGCGGCCTCGCCCTGCGGCAGATCGCGCTGCCGTACCTGGAGGACCTGTACGAGGCGACGCACGAGAACGTGCAGCTGGCCGTGCGGGACGGCCGGGACGTCGTCTACACCGAGTGGCTGTCGGGCCGGTCGGCGGTCGGCGTGCACATCCGCGTCGGCGCCCGCTGGCCGCTGCACGCCACCGGCGTCGGGCTCGCCCTGCTGGCCCACAGCGACCCGGAGGCGCAGCAGGAGTACTGCGCGGGCCGGCTCGCCTCCTTCACCCCTTACACGATCACCGATCCGGCGCGGCTGCGGCAGGTGCTCGCCGACGTGCGGCGGTCGGGGGTCGCGGTGAGCGACCGTCAGGTGACGGAGGACGCCCTGTCGGTGGCCGCGCCCGTACGCGGCGCGGACGGTACGGTCACCGCCGCCGTGTCCATCGTGGTGCCCCACGCGGACGCCCAGGTGCCGGTCCTGGTCCCGGCGGTGCGGGTGGCGGCGCGGGGCATCTCACGGGCGCTGGGGTGGCAGCCCTGACCCCTGCCGGGGCGGGGTCATGGCCCAGCGGATGGTCCGGGTCAGGGCCTGGCCGGCCGGGCGCACGGCGAGGCCCTCGACGACCGGCACCCGGGGCAGCCGCAGCAGGCCGCGCGCCCAGGGCGGCAGCAGGGTGACGGCGTTGGCGGCCAGCCCGCCGTAAAGGGGCCGTACGGCCAGGGGCAGGGGTGGCTGGAACAGCAGGAAGCGGGCGGCTGCCCGGGCCTCGGACGTGGCCCGCAGTTCGGGCCGGTAGGCGGCCAGGCGCTCGGACAGGTCACGCCGGTCCCGCGGCGGATCGCTCACCCCGAGCGCCTCGGCGACGCGCGCGGTGTCGGCGACGTAGGCGTCGTAGCCGGCGGCATCCAGCGGCCGGGCCCCGTAGCGCTCGTGGGCGCGCAGGAAGCTGTCCGTCTCGGCGGCGTGCACCCAGCCGAGCAGATGCGGATCGGCCGCGTGGTACGGCACGCCCTCGGCCGTCGTCCCGCGGATCCGTTCGTGAATGCCGCGGACGTGGTCGACCGCCCGCTGGGCGTCCCCGGCGGTTCCGTAGGTCGTCACGGCCAGGAAGGTGCTGGTGCGCTGCAGCCGGCCCCACGGGTCGCCGCGGTAGCCGGAGTGCCCGGCCACCGCCGCCATCGCGAGCGGGTGCAGGGACTGCAGCAGCAGTGCGGTCAGCCCGCCGATGAACATCGAGGCGTCGCCGTGGACCGTGCGGATCGGCCGGTCGGGCCCGAACCAGCGCGGGCCGGGCGTGTCGTGGATACGGGCACGCGTCTGCGGTCCGCCGGGGCCGGCGACGCGGCGGAACAGGGCCTGGCCCAGTTGTTCTCGGACTCCGGTCAGCACGGTCGGCCTCCCTTCCCCTGCTGACCAGTGTCCTGCATGCGCGCGCGTGCCCGGGCAGGGCGGGCCGCCGGCGTCAGGGGCCCGGCCCGGCCGCCGCGCGGTCGGCCGCGCCGCCGGCGCCGAGCGGCCCGGTGTAGCGGACCGGGCCGGTGGCCTCCAGGCGGGGCAGCTCACGGCGTGCCACGCGCAGCACCACCGAGGGCAGGGCCGGGCGCACCGGCTGGACCAGCCGCAGCCACGCCGGCGCGTACACCGCCGTACGGCGGCGTTCCATGCCCCTCACCAGGCGGGCGGCGACCACGTCGGCCGGGTACACCCGGCGGGCCGGCGGGGGCATGTGGGCGCGCAGTTCCCGCAGGACGGCGTACCGGTCCGCGTCGCGGATCATGTCGGTGTCCGTCCAGTTGAGGTAGGCGATGCCGACGGCGACGCCCCGGTGCGCCACCTCCGCCCGCAGGGCGTGCGCGAAGCCCTCGACCCCCGCCTTGGAAGCGCAGTATGCGCTCATCAGCGGGGAGGCGCCGATGGACGCCAGGGAGGCGACCTGGAGGAAGTAGCCCGCGGTGCCGATCAGGTCCGGCAGGAACGCGCGGGCCGTCTGGGCACTGCCGGTGAGGTTGACATCGATCACGCGGCGCCAGGCGCCGGGATCCGAGGTGAGGAATGCGCCACCCTCGGCGATGCCGGCGTTCGCCACCACGGCCGAGGGCCGGCCGAGGGTGCTCCGCACGGTGCGGGCCGCGGCGTCCAGCGCGGGAAGATCGGTGACATCGGCCTCCACGGCCAGCGCCGGGCCGGGCAGGGACGCGGCGACCGCCTCCAGGGCGGCCCTCTCGTGGCCGAGGAGCGCCACCCGGGCACCGCGCCGGGCGGTCTCGCGGGCCAGAGCGGCGCCCACGCCGCGAGCGGCTCCGGTGATGACGACCGTGCGCTCGGCCAGCGGGCTGCTGCGCATGGGCTGCCCTCCTTCCCGTTCCGGGCCCCCGGGGCTGTGGGGGCCACGGGGTTCAGCGCCTGGTCCCGGTGCGGTCGCGGTGGGACAGGAGCCGTTGCGCCCCGGCGAGGCCGGGTGGCCGGTTGCGGCGCAGCGCGGCCCGGGCGGCGTTGGCCCCGGGGCCGCCGTGGACGCCGCCGCCCGGGTGGGCCCCGGAGGAGGCGAGGTACAGGCCCGGCACGGGGGTCTCGGGGCGCCCGGTGCCGGGCACGGGGCGGAGGACGAGCTGCTGGTGCAAGGCGGTGGTGCCCCCGTTGATGGCGCCGCCGGCCAGATTGCCGTCGAGCGCCTCCAGAGTCGGAGGGGCCAGGACGCGGCGGGCACGGACCAGGGAGCGGAAGCCGGGCGCGAAGCGCTCCACCTGGCGTTCGACCCGGTCGGCCATGAGCTCCTGGTCCTTGGTGTCCCAGCGTCCGGTGACGCCCTCGTCGGCGGCGTCGGCGCGGATGTCGTGGGGCAGGTGGGTGTAGGCCCAGGCCGACTCGGTGCCCCGGGGAGAGCGGGAGGCGTCGGAGGTGGTCATCTGGCCGAAGATCAGGAACGGGCGGTCCGGGACCTGCCGCATGGCGATCTGGGCGGCGAAGCGGGTGAGCTCGTCCAGGCCGTCGGCGAGGTGCACGGTACCGGCCCGGGACGCCTGCTCGGCCTGCCAGGGCACCGGGCCGTCGAGGGCCCAGTCGACCTTGAAGGTCGCGAAGTCCCACTGGAAGCGCCGCAGGTCGTCCAGGAGCTGCGCGGGCAGGTGCTCGGGGCCGACCAGCTCGCCGTACAGGGCGGGCACGGACACGTCCGCCAGCACCGCCCGGCGGGCCGGCACCGCGTCACCGGCCGCCGTCCGCACGCCGACGGCCCGCCCGCCGCCGACCACGAC
Source organism: Streptomyces sp. NPDC033136 (assembly GCF_055578235.1). Taxonomy (NCBI): domain Bacteria; kingdom Bacillati; phylum Actinomycetota; class Actinomycetes; order Kitasatosporales; family Streptomycetaceae; genus Streptomyces; species Streptomyces sp. NPDC033136. The sequence goes on along the minus strand of NZ_JBVIPD010000002.1, from coordinate 260,523 downwards.
CCGCTCGACGCGCTGCCCGCAGCGCACCCGCCCGCCCCGGCTCTCCAGGCGGTGCACCAGGGCCGAGGTCAGCGCGCCGGAACCGCCCGCCGGGACCGGGAAGCCGTACGTCTGCCCCAGCATGGCCATCAGCCAGCCGAAGCCGCCGCTGCCCGCCGACTCGGGGGCGAGGTCGGCGTGCAGGGCGTTGCCGGCCAGCAGCAGCCGGCCGCCGTCGCCGCGGAACTCCTCCTCCCCCATGCGGCGCACCGGCAGCACCAGGGAGCGGGCCACGCGCAGTCCGCCCGCGGCCCGCAGCCGCAGCGCCAGCCGGGCCGTGGCGCGGATGGGCGGGAACGGGGTGAACAGGGCCTGCAGGAGGCCGGGGTGCAGGCGCTGCCACATGTCGTGCAGCCGCTGCCAGGCGGCCCCGTCGCCCGGCGCGAAGTCCTCCAGGGACGCGGCGGTGGCCTCGATGTTCCGGTCCAGCACGGCACAGCTTCCGTCGGTGAGGGGGTGCGCCAGCACACGGGGCGCGTGGCTCCACCGCAGGCCGTGCTCCTCGATGTGGAGAGCGGCCAGGACGGGCGAGGCGGCTGCGAGGGGATAGAAGGAGCTGAACAGGTCGCTGACGAAGGCCGGGTCGACGCCGCGGTCGTGGCGGACCGCGCCGCCGGGTTCGGGCTGCTCCTCCAGCACCTCGACGCTCCACCCGGCGTCCGCCAGTACGTTGGCGGCCACCAGGCCGTTGGGGCCCGCGCCGATCACCACGGCGTCAGGCATGGCGGGCTCCGTCCGCGTCGGGCCCCGCCGTCACCTGGCCCAGGCGTCGGCGGGCGTCCCCCGGCTCACCGGCATCACCGGCCACCTCGGCCTCGCACAGTCTGGCCAGCCGGGCCAGCATGGCGCGGTGGCGCAGCTTGATCAGCGCCTCGAAGCCGACGTTGTGCATCCGGCCGCCGGCGCCGCGCAGGGGGTGCTCGTCCACGATGACCAGGCAGTGCTCGCCCCACGGCCGCAGCTCGATCGCGATGCGTGCCGTGCCCAGCGCGCCGGCGTGGGCCTCCAGCTCCAGCCGGGTGCTCTCCTCGCAGAAGCGGACGATCGTCTCGTTGTGCAGTCGCACCGGACCGAGCCGGACCCGGTAGCGGAGCGCCGCGCCCGTCTGCGGCCACTGCCCGCGCACCGGGTGGGACTCGGAGGTCCCCACCACCCACTCCGCGTAGCGGTTGCCGTCGGCGAGGACGTCCCACACCTCGCTCGGCCGGACTCGGATCAGGCGATGGCGAACGGCCACGGGTACCTCCTACTGCCTTGACCGGTTTGTCCGTCTTCCGCCCCGAGTGCCCCGGCAGCGCCCATTCAACAGCGCGACGCCCCAGCCCGGCCCCGACGGGCCCATCGGCGGTGCGACGCCCCGACCTGCCGCGCCCGGACCCATCGGCAGCACGACGCCCCGACTCCCCCGACCGGGCTCCTCAACGGCGCGACACGACCGGCCCCCGGCCGGACCCATCAGCAGTGCGACACCCCGGCCCGCCCCCCGACCGGACCCACCGGCAGCGCGATACCCCGGCCCGCCCCCCGACCGGACCCACCGGCAACGCGATACCCCGGCCCGCCCCCCGACCGGACCCACCGGCAACGCGATACCCCGGCCCACCTCCGACCGGACCCATCGTCCGACCGCCACGCCGACCCCGCCGATCGGCGGGTCGGTGTAGGCGAGGAGCCGCTTGGCCTCCAGAACCACGCGCTTGTCGATGAAGGCCTTGGGCGTCCCGCCGGTCGTGGCGCGGACCGCGCGGAGCAGGGTGCGGCGGGAGTAGCCGAGCGCGTCGGCGTAGGCGCTGACGCTGTGGCTGGCGGCGAAGTCCCGCTCCACCGCCTCCCGGAAGAGGGTGAAGGTGGAGTCGGACCGCTGCCGCAGCGCCTTGGCCGAACTCGCCGCGAGGTAGGCGAGCCGCAGCAGGAACGCCGTCAGCGAGTGGCACAGGACGGCGGTGTGCAGGCTCAGCGGGAGCGTCACGGTGTCCTCGTACTCGCGCCGGAGCTGGCCGAGCGCGGCCTCCAGAGCGGCGAGTTGGGCCGTGTCGGGGCGCAGCAGCGGCGGCAGGTCGTAGCGGTACAGGCCGGTGGCCTCCACCGTGGCGCGGGGCAGAAAGCCGGGCTGCATGGCCAGCGCGGTTCCGCGGTACTCGCTGCCCCCGGAGGGCCGGCTATCACCCATCGGGGTGATCCGCATGCCGACGCCGACGACGCTCATCTCGACCGGGAAGGGGAACGTTCTGATCCCGCCACCACCTTGGATGCTTCTGTCCACCATGTTTGCCATGTTCGCCATGTTTGCCATGTTCGCCATGTCAGCCACGTCCGCCTCGTACCGCCCTGCTCGCCTGCCGCCGGGTGTCCCACTTTCACCACCGGCTGGCACATGGTGACCTTCCTTCGAGAAGGTCAGACTTCTGGTTGTGAACGCGCCAGACCAGCTACTGCGCTCCTATCGAGGACTTCTTGAAGATGAGCACGCGGTTTTGGCCGGGCGGTCGCCACGCAGGCCCTCGAGGACGCCCGCGCGAACCGGCAGCGCCCCCTTTGGTCCTCCACCGGTGTGAAGGACCCGCTTACAAGGACACCCTGTACGTGGACGAGCTCGTCGGCTCGGCATCGCATACGACGAGGTGGTGCGGCAACTGGAGGACGAGGGAGTGGCCAAGTTCGAGGTGGCCTGGCAGGACCTGCTGGACGCGGTCACCAAGTCCTTGAACAGCAAGGGAGTTGACGCGGAATGAGCGAGGGCATCCCCCAGACGGCCGAGCAGGAGACCAAGGGGAGCAAGGAGGACAAGGAGGCCCGGGCGGCCCAGGAGGCGGCCGGGGTAGAGCAGACCGGGGTGAGCGGCACGGCGGAGACCGCCCCGCGCACGGACCTCGCGGGCACCGGCTTCGTCGGCACCGACTTCGTCAACCCACTGCGCGACGCGCGTGACCGCCGTCTGCCCAGGATCGCGGGACCCTCCGGACTCGTCATCTTCGGCGTCACCGGCGACCTGTCCCGCAGGAAGCTGATGCCGGCCGTGTACGACCTGGCCAACCGCGGCCTGCTGCCGCCGGGCTTCTCGCTGGTGGGCTTCGCCCGCCGGGACTGGGCGAACCAGGACTTCGCGCAGGTCGTGCACGACGCGGTCCGTGAGCACGCGCGGACCCCGTTCCGCGAGGAGGTCTGGCAGCAGCTCGCCGAGGGCATGCGGTTCATCCCGGGCGACTTCGACGACGACACGGCGTTCAAGCAGCTGCGCTCCGCCGTCGAGGAGCTGGACGCCTCCCGGGGCACCGGCGGCAACTACGCCTTCTACCTCTCGGTGCCGCCGAAGTTCTTCCCGAAGGTCGTCCAGCAGCTGAAGAAGCACAAGCTGGCCGGCGCCCCGGAGGGTTCCTGGCGTCGCGCCGTCATCGAGAAACCGTTCGGGCACGATCTGAAGTCCGCCGAGGAGCTCAACGCGATCGTGCACGACGTGTTCGACCCGGAGCAGGTCTTCCGCATCGACCACTACCTCGGCAAGGAGACCGTCCAGAACATCCTGGCGCTGCGTTTCGCCAACCAGATGTTCGAGCCGATCTGGAACCGGTCCTTCGTGGACCACGTACAGATCACCATGGCCGAGGACATCGGCATCGGCGGCCGGGCCGGCTACTACGACGGCATCGGCGCCGCCCGTGACGTCATCCAGAACCACCTGCTCCAGCTCATGGCGCTCACCGCGATGGAGGAACCGGCCGCCTTCGACGCGGCCTCGCTGCTCACCGAGAAGCTGAAGGTCCTCAAGGCCGTGCGCCTGCCGCAGGACCTGGGCCACAACACCGTGCGCGGGCAGTACGCGGCGGCCTGGCAGGGCGGCTCGAAGGTGCGCGGCTACCTGGAGGAGGACGGTATCGACGCCTCCTCCACCACCGACACCTACGCCGCGCTCAGGCTCCAGGTGGACAACCGCCGCTGGGCCGGTGTCCCGTTCTACCTGCGCACCGGCAAGCGGCTCGGGCGCCGGGTGACGGAGATCGCGGTGGTGTTCCAGCGGGCCCCGCACTCCCCCTTCGACTCCACCGCGACCGAGGAGCTGGGCTCCAACGCGATCGTGATCCGCGTCCAGCCGGACGAGGGCATGACGGTCCGGTTCGGCTCCAAGGTGCCGGGCACGTCCATGGAGATCCGGGACGTGACGATGGACTTCGCCTACGGCGAGTCGTTCACCGAATCGAGCCCCGAGGCGTACGAACGGCTGATCCTGGACGTCCTCCTGGGCGACGCCAACCTGTTCCCCCGTCACCAGGAAGTGGAAGAGTCCTGGAAGATCCTCGACCCGATCGAGCAGTACTGGGACAAGAGCGGCAAGCCCGCGCAGTACGCCTCGGGCAGTTGGGGACCCGCAGAAGCCGACGAGATGCTCGCACGAGACGGACGGAGCTGGCGCAGGCCATGAAGATCGACCTGACCGACACCACGGCAAGCAAGATCAACAAGGCGCTGGTGCAGGGCCGCCGCGCCATCGGCACGCCGGCCGTGGGCATGGTCCTGACGATGGTGATCGTCACGGACGAGGAGAACGCCTACGACGCGATCAAGGCGGCGGAGGACGCCTCGCACGAGCACCCCTCGCGCACCCTGGTCGTCATCAAGCGGCACGCCCGCACCCCGCGCGACCGCACCCATTCCCGGCTGGACGCCGAGGTCCGGGTGGGCGCCGACGCCGCCACGGGCGAGACGGTCGTCCTGCGGACCTACGGCGAGGTGTCCGACCACGCCGACTCGGTGGTGCTGCCGCTGCTGCTGCCGGACGCGCCGGTGGTGGTGTGGTGGCCGATGGACGCCCCGGAGGTGCCCTCGAAGGACCCGCTCGGGGCACTGGCCCAGCGGCGGATCACCGACCTGTACGCCGTCGCCAACCCCCTGGAGGTCCTGGAGAGCCGGGTCCGCTCCTACGCGCCCGGCGACACCGACCTCGCGTGGACCCGGCTGACGCCCTGGCGCTCGATGCTGGCGGCGGCGCTGGACCAGGCCCGGGTGCCGATCACCTCGGCGGCCGTGGAGGCCGAGGCCGAGAACCCGGCGGCCGAGCTGCTGGCCCGCTGGCTGGAGGCACGGCTGCACGTCCGGGTCGACCGTGTGGTCACCGCCGGGCCGGTCGTCACCGCCGTACGCCTGGGCACGGAGAACGGCGAGATCGTCATCGACCGCCCCGAGGGACCGCTGGCCACGCTGACCCTGCCCGGTCAGCCGTCCCGGACCCTCGCGCTGAAGGTCCGTGCCACCTCCGAACTCATCGCCGAGGAGCTGCGGCGCCTCGACGCGGACGAGATGTACGCCATCGCCCTGAACGGCGAGGCAACCGAGGAGACCCCCGCTCATGTCTGACTCCCCCTCCGGCTCCCCCAAGCTCACCCGGCGGCCCGAGTGGACCGCCCTGGCGGACCACCGCAAGGACGCCCTGCCGCGGCCGGACCTGCGCGACCTGTTCGCGGCGGACCCCGGGCGCGCCGAGCGCTACGTCGTGCGCGTCGGCGACCTGCGCATCGACTACTCCAGGCACCTGGTCACCGACGAGACGCTGGCCCTGCTCCAGGAGCTGGCCGCCGCCACCGACGTGGCCGGGCTGCGCGACGCCATGTTCCGCGGCGAGAAGATCAACCTCACCGAGGACCGGGCCGTGCTGCACACCGCGCTGCGCGCCCCGCGGGACGCGGTGATCGAGGTCGACGGCGAGAACGTCGTCCCGGGCGTGCACGCCGTGCTCGACCGGATGGCCGCCTTCGCGGAGCGGGTGCGCTCGGGTGAGTGGACCGGGCACACCGGCAGGCCGATCCGGAACGTCGTCAACATCGGCATCGGCGGCTCGGACCTCGGCCCGGCGATGGCCTACGAGGCGCTGCGGCCGTTCGCCGCCCGGGAACTGACGTTCCGCTTCGTGTCGAACGTGGACGGCGCCGACCTGCATGAGGCCGTCCGCGACCTGGACCCGGCCGAGACGCTGTTCATCGTCGCCTCCAAGACCTTCACCACGATCGAGACGATCACCAACGCGACCTCGGCACGGTCCTGGCTGCTGGAGGGCCTCGGGGGCGACGAGAAGGCCGTGGCCAAGCACTTCGTGGCGCTGTCGACCAACGCGGAGAAGGTCGCCGGCTTCGGTATCGACGTCGACAACATGTTCGCGTTCTGGGACTGGGTCGGCGGCCGCTACTCGTACGACTCCGCGATCGGCCTGTCCCTGATGATCGCGATCGGCCCGGACCGCTTCCTGGAGATGCTCGACGGATTCCGCATCGTCGACGAGCACTTCCGCAACGCCCCCGCCGAGGCCAACGCCCCGCTCATCATGGGCCTGCTCGGTATCTGGTACGGCAACTTCCACGACGCCCAGTCGCACGCGGTCCTGCCCTACAGCCACTACCTGTCGAAGTTCATCGCCTACCTCCAGCAGCTCGACATGGAGTCCAACGGCAAGTCGGTGGAGCGCGACGGCCGTCCCGTGGAGTGGCAGACGGGTCCGGTCGTGTGGGGCACGCCCGGCACCAACGGGCAGCACGCCTACTACCAGTTGATCCACCAGGGCACCAGGCTGATCCCGGCCGACCTGATCGGCTTCGCGCGCCCGGTCGCCGAGCTGAGCGACGAACTGAAGGACCAGCACGACCTGCTGATGGCCAACCTGTTCGCGCAGGGCCAGGCGCTCGCCTTCGGCAAGACCGCCGACGAGGTGCGCGCGGAGGGCGTGCCCGAGGAGCAGGTGCCGCACCGCACCTTCCAGGGCAACCGCCCCACCACGACGATCCTGGCCACCGAACTGACCCCGTCGGTCCTCGGCCAGCTGGTCGCCCTCTACGAGCACAAGGTGTTCGTGCAGGGCGCGGTCTGGAACATCGACTCCTTCGACCAGTGGGGCGTCGAACTCGGCAAGGTCCTCGCCAAGCGCGTCGAGCCCGCCCTGACCGAGACGTTCTCGTCAGCCGCTGACGCGGCGGGGTCCGTTCCCGGTCTCGATCCGTCCACGGCCGCGCTGGTGGCCGCCTACCGCACTCTTCGGGAAGTGAACTGACATGCAGATCGGTCTTGTGGGTCTCGGCAAGATGGGCGGCAACATGCGCGAGCGCCTGCGCAACGCCGGCCACACCGTCATCGGCTACGACACCAACCCCGAGAAGTCCGACGTGGCCAGCCTCGCCGACCTCGTCGACCAGCTGGAGGCGCCGCGCACGGTCTGGGTCATGGTCCCGGCCGGCGACCCCACCCAGCACGTCATCGACCGTCTGGCGGACCTCCTCAAGCCGTACGACACGGTGGTCGACGGCGGCAACTCCCGCTGGACGGACGACGAGAAGCACGCCGAGGAGCTGAGCAGGCGAGGCATCGGCTTCGTCGACGCGGGCGTCTCGGGCGGCGTGTGGGGCCTGAAGAACGGCTACGCCCTGATGGTCGGCGGCGAGAAGGAGTACGTCGACCGGCTGCGGCCGGTCTTCGAGGCGCTCAAGCCGGAGGGCCCGTACGGCTTCGTCCACGCGGGCAAGGTGGGCGCCGGGCACTTCGCGAAGATGGTCCACAACGGCATCGAGTACGCCATGATGCAGGCCTACGCCGAGGGCTGGGAGTTGCTGGAGGCCGTGGACTCGGTGGACAACGTCCGCGAGGTGTTCCGCTCCTGGCAGGACGGCACGGTCATCCGCTCCTGGCTGCTGGAGCTCGCGGTCGACGCGCTCGACGAGGACGAGCACCTGGAGACCCTGCGGGGCTACGCCCAGGACTCCGGCGAGGGACGCTGGACCGTGGAGGCCGCGATCGACAACTCCGTGCCGCTGCCCGCGATCACCGCCTCCCTCTACTCCCGGTTCGCCTCCCGGCAGGACGACTCGCCGCAGATGAAGATGATCGCGGCGCTGCGCAACCAGTTCGGCGGCCACGCCGTCGAGTCCGCGAAGAAGGCGTAGGACGTGGGCGATCTGCTGCTAATCCGCCACGGCGAGACGGAGTGGAGCCGGAGCGGACAGCACACCAGCTTCACCGACCTGCCCCTCACCCCGAACGGTGAGGAGCAGGCCGAGTCGCTGGTTCCGCTCCTGGCGGGCCGTTCCTTCGCCCTGGTCCTCACCAGCCCCCTCGGCCGCGCGGTGCGCACCGCCGAACTCGCGGGCCTGACAGGCACCGTGCAGGACGCGGACCTGCACGAGTGGTACTACGGCGCCTACGAGGGCGTCACCACCGAGGAGACACACCGCACCCGCCCCGACTGGGACCTGTGGACCGACGGGTGCCCGCCCGGCCCCGACGGCGAGCCGGGCGAGTCCCCCGAGGAGGTCGGCGAGCGCGCCGACCGGGTGCTGTCCCGGGTGGCCGGCGCGCTGCCCGAGGGCGATGTGCTGCTGGTGGCGCACGGCCACTTCCTCCGCGTTCTGACGGCCCGCCGGCTGGGCCTGCCGCCGTCGGAGGGGCGGCTGTTCCGGCTGGAGACGGGCACGGTCTGCCGGCTGTCGGCCGAGCACGGCCGGCCCGTGATCGCGGAGTGGAACACCAGGGCGTAAGGGGCCCCGGCCGGAGGTGAGTTGACAGCCTCCGGCCGGGCGCGCCATTGTCCCCGCTGATGGAGATCGACAATATGACGCCCGCCGAGGAGCGGGTGTGGCGCGCCTTTCCGCGCGGGCAGGACGTGGACTTCCGGGAGCCGGCGGACGAGGGCCTTGCCGACGGTGCGCGTGGAACCGTGGCGGAAGACGTCCGTGGGATCAGCCCGACGGGACACGCGTCCCTCGCCGCGCGCCTCCCGAGCGGCTCACTCGTGTGCGAGCCCGTACGTCAGCCGTGTCAGCAGTGTCAGTCGTGCCGGCCGGCCACGGCCCGGAAAGGCCCCCGGGCCAGACGGCCCGACCTGCTGGACCGGGCGCAGCGGGCGCACTACCGCGCCATGCTGGGCGACATGGTGATCGCGTATCTCACCGCCGAGCGGTCCACGGGCTGAACGCCGGCGCACGGCCCCTTGGCACCGGCGGCACGCGGGCGCGGCATCCCTGTCCCTCGCCCCTCCCCCAGTAACGGTCCGGTGGGGTGATCAGCACGATCCGCTCGACGGGCCGGCACAGGAGATCGCCCGGCACAGGAGATCGCGGGGACGCGGGTCGCGCTCACGCACGTGGGGGCGCGGGAGTATACGCAGCTCATGAGGCTCGAGCAGTAACCCAGATCACGGCCGGGCTGCGGTGTAGATCATTTACGCTCTGGGCAGTCTCGTAGCGCTTCTCGGTTCAACTTTCGTTCTGCGAAGCCCAGTTCGAGTGCACGGGCGGTCTTGACGGCCGCCGCTTGCAGGGCCGGGGGGACTCTGCGGTCCGTCTCCCGAAAGGAAGCGCATGCCTCAGGACGTCACGCCCGACCGCCCCTTCGAGACCCCCGCCAGCCGACGTCCGGAGTACGCCCAGGAGCGCCGTCCGTGCTGGATGCGGGACATGGGACCGGTCCGCAGCCAGGCCGGGGTGCGAGGGGTCCACGTCATGGGCGTCTTTCGGCAGTAGTGCTTCGGCCAGGGCGGGCCGTTCGCGGAAGGACGGCGGTGTCGAGGGCGAATCCGCCGTGGACCAGCGGCTCGTCCCGTTCGAGAACCGAGCGGGCAGGGTGCGGTGCGTCCTCGCAGGGCAGTGGGCGAGCCGCTCCTCTCGTCAGCCGTCCACGCGGCGGTAGCACCCCTCGCGGTCATGCGCGGCAGGAGCCGGCGCCGGTCGCGTGAGTCCGGCTGGTCAGCGAGGCCGTCGCGGACGGCGCAGCAGATTCTCCGAAACGACCGGTCAGCCACTACGGCCGATCGATTCCGTTGCCAGAACCACAGTTTGAAGGGAGACCGGTGTGAAATCTCGAGTCGAAGGTGCTGGTCCGAAGGCGTCGGCCGACAGCGTGCTCCCGGCGCAGCCTGGCGCCCAGCTCCGGCCCGGGGAGGCGGGGAACACCCTGGCCCGCCTCTTGGGGAAACACGTCAAGGGGCGCACGGAGGAGTACCGAAGGTGCCAGAACGCCGCGCAGCAGCGGCTGGACGCACTCGGAACTCCTCACTCCAACAGCACGCTGCAGGTGCAGGGGGCCCTCCAGCTGACGCCGCGCGCGTTCCTCCCGCCGGACGAGGAGGGCCAGGCCAGGCTGAGACGACTCGACACCAGCCTGGACATGATCGAGGCAGCCTTCCCGCAAGTCAGCACCGATGTCGAGGTCTGCCGACTGACCAGCAGGATGCTGGAAGAGGCCTGGAGGAGCCGGGCACTCACCCCGCCCCGCGAGGAGGAGCAAGCAACCGACTGCGCCTGCCCGCTGTGCCGTCGGCTGCCCACGCCCCTCGCACGCACGCTGGGTGACTACGGTTGGCGGCAGAGCGCCGGTCGTCCCCTCACAGCCAAGACCTGGCCGTACCGCCGGGAACTCGACAGCGTCCTGACCGGTGGCTGGTCCTGGACCCGGCAGATGAACGACCTTGAACGGGACCTCGGCCACCGCCACCGCTTCGAGGACGACATCCTCGTCTTCCACGAATACAAACGCGTGATCGACACCATCGACACCACGCGCCTCACCCAACTCGTCGAAGGCCGCCTGGCTGAGAGTTTCAGCACCAACAGCGCACGGGCCCTGGTCTGCGGACTCTTCGCAGCCCACAAGCGATCCGTTGACGAGTACTGGCTCCAACAGCACGAAGCGGGCGGCGTCGTACTCCCCCAGACCAACCCCCTCAACCAGAGCACCTACGCACTGCTGCAGATGCTGGACTGCCTGTTCTGGCATGTTTCACCCGACACCGAACTCTGGCAGGAGGAACACCTCGCCTCCCTGCTGCTGTGCCGCGTCATCGACGACATGGCCGACGTGCGAGTCGACGCCCTCACCGGCGAGATCAGCAACTTCTGGCTCGCCGAAATGCCCACCCACACCAAGGCTCTCTACGCTGCCTGCGCCATCGCCCTCGTCAAGTACGGCTGCATGCCCGAGGCGCACGCCCCGATGTGGAACACCTGGCTGATGACCACCACCATCGTCTGGATGGGGCTCACGGGCCGCCACGCCCTGTGGTTCGACGGCATCACCCAGGGCCTCCCACCGGCCGAGGCGTGCCCGCTGTGCGACCTGCAGCCCAACGCATGCACCGGCCTCCTCACCCACGGCACCACCCTCACCATCACCCCGCGGCCGACCGCACCGGCACTGAGCCCCCGGGCGGCCGAGCTGTCCGCACGCTGCCGTGCCCAGTACCCCCAGACCTGGGCCCTCTTCGACGCCGAGCTGCATGCCTTCGAAGCACTGCACGGCCCCTGGTACGGCAACATCGACAGCACCTGGGAGATCCTGCGCCGCACGTACATAGCCGCCGTGGAGGCATCCCGCGCCGCACCGTCCCAGGCCCGCGCTCGTCATGTCCAGCAAGACGCCGGCGCGGTCGGATCCGAGAAGTTCCACACCCTGCACGACCCTCGGACCGGCAGGGAGGACACCACACTGCTCGCCTACATGTTCGGCTGCGCCCATCCGCATTTCCTGTGGAACGCCACGGGATTCCGTCCCACGGGCCTCGCGGGCGACTGGCTCGACGGCTGACGCTTCCGTCCCGTTCCAGAAACCCGGTAGATGGCGGTGGGGCCGTCCTCAGCATCGGCCTCGGACCGGTGCCGCCGCCCATTCCCTTTCACCTGGACTGCCCTCAGGGCTCCGGCGTAGTCGCTCGATGCCCGGTTCCTGATCATCTGAGGCCGAGGAGCGGGGAGGGGCGCGGGGCGCGGGCGTTGTGGCGGAGGCGGGGCGACGCTGGTGACGGCGCGGGCCCCTTCAGCCCCTCGTTCACCTGTTCCTGCGCGATCATGAACCGTTCCTGCACCGGGATGGGGTCTGAGGCGGGCCGGGTGGGGTATGCCGGATCTCACCTCGACGAGCGCGACGGAGGAAGATCCATGGCACAGCTGCGACAAGAGGTCGATCCGGGTGAGGCGGGGCTGGATCCGCGGGCGCTGGACCGCCTGGACCGGCACTTCGCCCGGGTGGTCGACGAGGGGCGGCTGCCGGGCTTCCTCGTCTCCGTCGCCCGGGGCGGACGCGTCGCCCACCTCACGACGCACGGCTCGCGCGACATCGCGGCCGGGCTGCCCGTCGAGCCCGGCACACTGTGGCGGGTCTACTCCATGACCAAGCCGGTCACCGCGGTCGCCGCGCTGCTGCTGGTGGAGGAGGGCCGGCTCTCGCTGGACGACCCGGTGGCCGACCATCTGCCGGCCTTCGCCGAACCTCGGGTGTATGTCAGCGGCTCCGGCTCCGGCGTCACGACCCGCCCGGCCGGCGGACCGATACTCGTCCGGCACCTCATGACCCACACCTCGGGCCTGACCTTCGGCTTCTACCACACCCACCCCGTCGACGCCCTGTACCGCGAGGCCGGTCTGGAGTCGTCGGTGCCGCCGGGCGCGGACCTGGCCGAGACCATCGAGGTGTACGCGAGCCTGCCGCTGCAGTTCGAGCCGGGCACCGAGTGGAACTACTCGGTGGCGAGCAACGTCCTGGGCCGGGTCATCGAGGTGGTGTCCGGGCAGCCGCTCGACGTGTACTGCGCCGAGCGGATCTTCGGGCCCCTCGGCATGACCGACGCGGGCTTCCACGTCACGGACGAGCAGGCGCCCCGGCTGTCCGAGATGTACGGGGAGAAGGAGGGCGGCGGCGTCGCGCCGGTGCCAGGGCTTCCGCTGCGCGGCCGGCCGCGGTTCCTGTCCGGCAGCGGCGGCATGGTGTGCACGGCCCACGACTACCACCGGTTCATGGAGATGCTGCGCCGCCGGGGTGAGCTGGACGGCGTGCGGCTCCTCGCCCCCAGGACCGTGGACCTGATGACCCGCAACCACCTGCCCGGCGGCGCCGATCTGCGGGCCTTCGGCAGCCGTCCCGCCCACGACGAGCCGGGGAACGAGGGGCTCGGGTTCGGCCTCAACTGCTCCGTGGTGATCGACCCGTCCCGCACCGTGGCGCCGTCCGGGCTCGGCGCCTTCGGCTGGAGCGGGGTGGCCACGACGACGTTCTGGGTGGACCCGGGCCGCGACCTGACGGTGCAGTTCATGACGCAGGTGCGGCCGAAGACCCCGCACACGGTCTTCAAGGACCTCAAAAGGCTGGTCCACGAGGCGCTGACCGGCTGAGCCGGACGGCTACCGGTCGACGCGCAGCGTGAACTCCACGCCACCCCGGGCGAGTTCACCCAGCCACTGCTCGGACCGGGCCGCCGTCTCGGCCGCCCGGTTCAGGCCCGGCGGCAGCGAGCCGTCCAGGATGTGGCCAGCGCCCAGGGCGAGGGTGCGCGAGACACAGCGGGCCATCGCGCTCTCCCCGGCGTCGCCCACCAGGTCGAGGAGGTAGCCGCCCGCCCAGGTCCGCCCCGACTCGGCGCGCACGTCCAGGGACACCGCGAGCACGACCCGGTCCCGGTCGGCGTCCGTGGTGGGGTAGGCGGCGGCCAGCTCCCGGGCCAGGGCGGCGATCCTGGCGTCGTCGCCCCGCTTCAGCTCCTCGAAGACGGTCTCCCAGGCCCGCAGCCAGCCCTCCAGGCGCAGGGTGCCGCGGACGAACGTCCGCGGTGTCCAGGCGTCCGGCAGCCCGTACTGCGCGACGAACGGGACGCTGTCCCGGTTGGGGTAGACCTCGAAGGTCTCCCCGCCGACGGCATGCTGCCGGGTCGCCTCCCAGGGGCGCCCGGCGACCGTCTCCGCACCGCCCTCGATGTAACGGGCCGGAGAGCGCAGGGCGTTGAGGACACCCGCGGGCGCCCAGCTGAAGCGGTACGTGAAGTCGTTCGGGACGGCGGGGACACCGCCGCAGTACGAGGTGAGGGTGTACGAGGCGGGCGTCCCGTCGCCGATGGCCTCCCGGGCCCGGGCGACGAGGGCGTGCGCGAAGAGATGGTCGATGCCCGGGTCGAGTCCGGCCTCGGTGAGGACGACGAGCCCGGACTCCCCGGCGGCGGGCACCTGCTCCAGCACCGCGTCCGACACATAACTGGAGCAGGCGAAGTGCGCCCCCCGCCGTACGCACGCGGCGAGCAGCGGCGCGTGCTCCGTCGCGGGCAGCATCGACACGACGACGTCGCCGGGAGCGAGTCCGTCGGCGAGGGCGGACAGGGTGTAGGCGCGGGGCTCGGCCCTGCCGGCGAGGCCCAGCCGGTCGAGGGCGTCGGCGGCACGGCTCTCGGTGCGGTGCCAGAGCCGTACGCGCCCGGCGGCGTCGCACAGGGCGGCCAGCCCGCTGCCGGTGGAAAGGCCGGCACCGACCCAGTGGACGGTGCCGCTCGCCGGGGCCGGGTCAGTGGTCACGGGGCTCCCCCTGGTCGAGGCCGTGTTCCCGGCAGGCCTGGCGGAACCGGTCAAGGCAGCGTCCCCAGGGCCCCGAGACGCCGAAGTCGAGCAGGTGGGGCAGCAGGGCGGCCGAGAAGTCGGCGCTGGACTCCAGCGGCAGCAGGGAGGGCAGGTTGTCGATGGCGATCAGGTCGAGCGGGGGTTCGTCCCTCAGCCGGCGTACGGGCTCGTCCCAGTCGGTGGTGTCGTCGTAGAGCGGAAGGACGTTGAGCGGAGAGCCGACGTCGCAGGTCACATCGCACAGGGTGCGCAGGCGGCGGCCCGGGGTGTCGAGGTCCCGCTCGCGCAGGAAGGGCGGGACGGGGGTGGTGGCGAGCACGGCGTTCACCATCACGTCGTGCCGCAGCAGGGCGGGGCGGTCCAGGTCACGGGTCTCGGCGAGGTCCCAGCAGGTCGGGTCGGAGCCGGCGGCCGCGAAGGCCACGCGGGCACCGCGGCCGCTGCGTCCCAGGGCGCCGATGACGAGGCCGGTGAACTCGGCGTCGCCGGGAGCGGGCTGCAGCGTCTCGTCGAGTTCTTCCTTCGTCGTGGGCGTGAGCCGTGCCCGAAGCCGGCCCCGGTGCTGCAGCACGGCCAGGGCGGCGCCCAGGTAGCCGGCCCAGAATCCGAAGGCGGCGAGGCGTCGCCCGGTGTCGTCCACCAGGTACTCCAGGTCGAACAGCGCCCCGCCCCCGGCGGTGAACCGGCGCAGCAGGCCGCCCGCTCCCGGCTGGCCCTTGAAGGCGTGGCCGAAGAAGATGTGCCGGTGCGTCAGCTGGGCCGGCTCGTCGGGCAGTTCCTTCAGGCCGAGCACGACGGTGTCCGGGGGCGCCGACACCCAGGAGCCCGCGGGGGCGACGCGGCAGCCCGCCGCCTCGTACTCCTCGATCGGGAAGACCCGCTGCCGGGACTCCTCGACGGTCAGTTCCACTCCGCTCCCGACGAGCCGCCGGGCGTCGTCGGGCACGATCGGCGTGCGTCGCTCGGTCCTTCGGGCCTCGTGGCGCAGCCACAGGTGGAGCTCGGTCATACCGGGTGGGCCTCCGGACGTGAGGCGTCGGCCGCGGGGAGGCCGACGCTCATGGGTCGGACGTACACGAAGCGTACGCGGCCCGCCTGCGGGTCGCGTACGGATTCGCCCAGGTCACGTCGTCGGGGACCGGAACCGGCCGGGGAGTTCAGGAGGAGCTGACCACGGCGTCCAGGTGGGGCAGGTGGTGGTCGAGGCGCTCCCGCTTGGTGCGCAGATAGGTGATGTTGTTCTCGCACGGCGGGATCAGCAGCGGGACCTGCTCGGCAACCTCGATGCCGTGGTCCACCAACGCCTCGCGCTTGCGCGGGTTGTTGGACATCAGGCGGACCGAGCGCACGCCCAGGTCCTTGAGGATCCGGGCGGCCACACCGTAGTCGCGTGCGTCGACCGGCAGGCCGAGCGCGAGGTTGGCCTCGACGGTGTCCAGGCCCTCCGCCTGGAGGGCCATCGCACGCAGCTTGGCGAGCAGGCCGATGCCGCGGCCCTCATGCCCCCTGAGGTAGACGACGACACCGGCGCCCTCGGCGACGACCGCGCGCAGGGCGGCGTCCAACTGGTCGCCGCACTCGCAGTGCTGGGAGCCGAAGGCGTCGCCGGTCAGGCACTCCGAGTGCAGGCGGATGAGGACGTCGTCCGTGCCGATCTCGCCGTAGACCAGTGCCACCTGTTCGTCACCGCGGTCGTGGTCCAGATAACCGACCGCCTGGAATTTCCCGTACACGGTGGGCAAGGGCGCATTCACGACGCGTTCCACGCCGCTCCGCTGCGGTGACTTCTTGCCGAGTACGCCAATTTTTTCTGTCATGATTCTCGAGTTCCTAAGCAGAGACGAAAGGCCGTGTCGTTATGAGTGATCTGGTGCCGGCGGACACCACGGAAGACGTACGGACGCGGGGCTCCGGTGTCTCACGGCAGGTCGCGGTGCTTCCCGTGGGGAGTTTCGAGCAGCACGGTCCGTACCTTCCGCTGGCGACCGACACGCTCGTCGCCTGTGCCGTCGCGCGAGAGATAGCCGGCGCGTACCCGGTGCACCTCCTTCCTCCGGTGACGATCTCGTGCTCGCACGAGCACGCGGCCTGGCCGGGGACAGTCAGCATCTCCTCGGTGACCCTTCATGCGGTGGTACGGGACATAGCGGCTTCGCTCCGCCGGTCCGGGGTCGACGCCCTGGTGGTGGTCAACGGGCACGGCGGAAACTACGTGCTGGGCAACGTCGTTCAGGAATCCTCCGCCCGCGGCGAGCGGATGGCGCTCTTCCCGGCCCCGGAGGACTGGGAGGCGGCGCGGGAGCGGGCGGGTGTGGTCACCTCGCTGCTCACCGACATGCACGCGGGGGAAATAGAGACCTCCATCCTTCTGCACGCACATCCCGACATGCTCCGACCCGGTTACGAGTCCTCTGATTTCGTCGCTGACGACCGGCGTCATCTGCTCACCCTCGGCATGTCCGGCTATACCGATTCCGGTGTCATCGGCCGTCCTTCGCTGGGTTCGGCCGAAAAGGGGAAGGAACTCCTGGCGAGCCTGGCGGATTCCTTCGGGGCGTATTTCTCGATGCTGACCTCCGACGCGTAGTCACCCTGCGGCGCGGGGCCGGGTTCCGGGGCCGCCGCGGTGGCCCGGGACCCGGTGCGCACGCCCGCGTACCAGCGGGCGACGAGCACGATCAGGCCCGGCAGGCTCGCCACGAGGCTGAGCACGCCGTAGACAACCGCGACGGCCAGCCCCCGGCCGGCGCCGAGGCCGGCGGCGCCGAACGCCCAGGCGGTGACGCCCTCCCGCGGCCCCCAGCCGCCGACGTTCAGCGGCAGGCCCATCGCCAGCAGGGCGAGGACCGCGAGGGGCAGCAGGACGGCGACGGAGGCGGCGGCCCCGGCGACGCGGGCGGCGAGGACGAACATCGCGACGTAACCCGCCAGCACCACTGCGGAGGAGACCACCACCGCGGGCCCGTTGCGCCGGGACAGCAGACCCTCGCGCGCCTCGGCGAGCGCGGAGCGCAGCTTGCCGCCCCGGGGGGAGGGTGCCGCACGGTTCATGCGCAGGGCGAGGACGACGGCGAGTGCGCCCAGGGCGGCCAGGGCCGCGAGCGGGGCGAGGTGCCGGGCCCCGGCCAGCACCGGCGACGGCATGGTCAGCAGCACGACGGCCCCGACGGCGAACAGCGCGAGCTGCCCGGCGGCCCGTTCGAGGACGACGGCCTTCACGCCCCGCCGCAGATCCCCCTCGCTCTGCCCGTGCCGCACGGCCCGGTGCACATCGCCGAGGACACCGCCGGGCAGGGCCGCGTTCAGGAAGAGCGCGCGGTAGTAGTCCGCGACGGCCGGCCCGAACGGCAGCCGGATCCTGAGCCCGCGGGCCACGATCGCCCACCGCCACGCGCTGCACACCGTGGTGACGAGCCCGATCCCGAGCGCGAGCAGCACCGTCACGCCGTCGATCCTGCGCAGCCCGTCCAGGAAGACACCGGTGCCGAGCCGCCAGAACAGCACGCCCAGGATGGCGACTCCGGCGAGGGTGCCGAGGTGCGTACGGACCTTGGGAGAGCCGAGGCGACCGAGGGCGCTACGCAGTGGCCCGCGCGGCGAGGTGCCGGGGCGGAGGGCGAAGCCCTCCGGGCCATGGCCGGGCGACGGGGCTCCGGGGCCGGGCGAGGCCGCGGACTCGGAGCCCGGGCACCCGGCGGTGCCCACGGCCGGCCGGCGGCGAGGACCGGGCTCGGACGGGTCCGAGGCGGCGGGCACGTCCGGGTCGCCCACCGCCGGGCACGGCACGGCCGCGTCGGCCAGGGCCGTGCCCGGGACGCCGGGACCGGCGGACGCGGGAGTACCGCTGCCGGCCGCCGGCGCATCAGGGTCCCGCCGCGGGCCGCCACCGGTCTCCGGGAGCAAGGCGCTGCCGGTCTCCGGGAGCAGGCCGTTGCTCGCCTTCGGGAGGAGGGCGCCGGCAGTGGACACCGGTCGTGGACGTGTTCCCGTCGCCTGGGGGGTCATGACACTCCGCCCGCCGGGCGGCACAGGGCCAGGAGGTCGGTGTGGTGCACGGTGACGCGCAACTCGCCCGCGGCGCAGGCCGCCAGCCGGTTGGTCAGGTAGACGTCGGCTTCGGCCCGCAGCTCCGGGCGTTCCTCGACGGCGGCTCCGACCCAGCCGCGCAGCCACTGTTCGGTGAGCGCGGCCTGCTCGGGGCCGAGCCGCCAGGGGCTCGGGTGCAGCCGTACCGTCGCGCCGTGTTCGGAGAACGCCTCGGCCGCCGCCGTGACCGCGTCGGGGCCGAGCAGGCCGTCGCGGCGCTGGTGGTCGTTGAACGCCTGGGCGATCTCCTTGTCCAGCGGGTGGGACGGGGTCAGTTCCACGCGTCCGGCGACGGACAGCGTCAGCAGGGCCGGGCAGCCGGCTCCGGCGCAGGCGGCGGCGAGCGCGTCGACCTCCTCGCGGGTGAGGACGTCCAGCAGCGCGGACGCGGTCACCAAGGACGCGCCCTGCAGGGCGTCCGGGGTGAGGCGGGCGACGTCACCGCGCCGCGTCTCCACGGAGACCCGGCTGCCGTCGGCGGCCGAGCGCGGGGAGGCGACGGCGGCGAAGTGCAGCAGGTAGGGGTCGCGGTCGTGCAGGATCCAGTGCTGGGCCCCGTCCAGGCGGGACGCGAGCCAGCGGCCCATCGAGCCGGTGCCGCAGCCCAGGTCGTGGATGACGCCCCCGCCCGGCTTCCCCGGCAGGTTGGCGAGCCGGATCCGCAGCGGGTCGAGCAGGTCGTGCGCCCGCGCGGCGGCGTCGGCCGGCTCCCGCAGCTGAAGCCATTCGGGCGCGTAACGGGGCGGATCGTCGGGGTCGGCCTCACGCAGCTTGACCGTGGGCCGTGAGCCGGGCTTGCCACTGGGGCCGGCGCCGGGGATGACGGCACCGGGGGCGTGGGGCGTCCCGGCCTCGTCGCTCGCAACGGCCTGTGCCCCCGGCCCGGACTCGAGGCCGGAGCCGACACCGGCACCCGCCCCCGGCCCGGGAATCCCACGGGTACCCGCGCCCGGAATCACACCGTCCATCGACTCGAGCGCCTCCCTCGGCCCCGGCTGCGCCGGAATCGTCCCGCTCTGCTGGGTCGTCGCCGGGTTCGTCATGCGGCCCTCCGGGGTTCGGTCGGGAGCCGGCGCAGAACCGCCGCCAGGCTCTGTGCGGTCGTCGCCCAGCCGCCGAGGGCCGCGCGGCGGCTGCGGGCAGCGGCCTTCAGACGGCGCCGTACGTCCGCCTCGCCGAACCAGCCGCGCAGTTCGGCGGCGATGGCGGCGGGGTTCTCCGGCGGCACCAGGATGCCGGGCACCCCGCCGTCTGGGGCTCGGCCGACCGCCTCCGGCAGTCCGCCCACGTCCGTGGCCAGCACCGGGATGCCCCGGGCCAGCGCCTCGGTCACGGCCATGCCGTACGTCTCGGCGTACGACGTGAGCACCATCAGGTCGGCCGTGGCGTAACTGGCGTCCAGCGCCGCGCCGGACTGCGGCCCGGCCAGCTCCAGCCGGTCCTGAAGGCCGTGCTCGGCGATGAGGGACCGCAGATGGGCGACGTACTCCGGGTCCTGGGTCAGGCTGCCGACGCACACGCAGCTCCACGGCAGGTCGGTCACCGTGGCCAGTGCCTCGATCAGCCGGTGCTGGCCCTTGCGCGGGGTCACGGCGGCCACGCACAGCAGCCGCGAGACACCGTCGGTGCCGGGCGCGAGCGGCGCGATGTCGGCGCCGGGGGCGGCGACATGGACCCGCTCCGGGGGGAGGCCGTGGTGGGCGACCAGGCGGCGGACCGCCCAGTCACTGGTGGCGATCACCGCCGGCACCGCCCGCAGCACCGCCCGCTCCTTGGCGTCCAGTTCGGCGGCCACGGTCGCGTCGAGTCCGGTCTCGTCACCGAGCGGGAGGTGGACGAGGACGGCCATGCACAGCCGTTCCGCCTCCGGGACCACGATCTCCGGGACACCGCAGGCCACCAGCCCGTCGAGCAGGACGACGGCCCCGTCGGGCAATGCTGCCAGGGCGGCGGCGAGTTCCGTACGGGCGGCGGCGCCCGGCCGGGGCCAGTCACCGGCGACCACGTGCTTGGTCACCTGCCAGCCGAAGCCGGCCAGGTCGAGACAGACACGGCGGTCGTACGCGTTGCCGCCGCTCGGCGCCGTCAGGTCGTCGACGCCGCCCGGGAGCACGAAGTGCACGGTGCGCAGGGACATGGGGATGATCTCGGCGTTCTTCACATTGGCGTGCTGCACGGGAACATAGTTCAGCCGCGCCGGCGCCGGTCCGCTCTGGCCGGGCCGTTCGATGGTCGTGTCGGTCACAGCGCACGCTCGTAACTCGCCCAGGCGATGTGCGACTCGTGCAGGGTGACCGCGAGACCCGCGATGCCCTTGGCGCCCTCGCCCAGCGCCCCCTTGTGGATGCGCTCGGCGAGCCGGTCGGCGATGACCTTGGCGAGGAACTCCGTGGAGGTGTTGACGCCGGCGAAATCGGGTTCGTTGTCGAGATTGCGGTAGTTCAGCTCGCTGACGACCGCTCCGAGTTCCTGGGTGGCGAGCCCGATGTCGACGACGATGTTGTCCTCGTCCAGCTGCTCGCGCCGGAACGTGGCGTCCACGAGGAACGTGGCCCCGTGCAGGCGCTGTGCCGGTCCGAAGACCTCGCCACGGAAGCTGTGGGCGATCATGATGTGATCGCGGACGGTGATGCTGAACAACGGACGACCCTCCAGGTGCGGCGCGTCTGCTCCCCGGCCGATGGCTGCCGGAGATGCCGGGTAGTACGGCTGCTTGTCTTCCCCCGTTCAGCCTCCGCTACGTCTTTTCTCAGGTCAGGCGCTCTCGTCGTAGCAAAGCCCCACCGGATGGATGGAATCGTCAGCCGATGCGTCGATCGCTCTCCTCGTAGCGGACGCGGTGGCACAGCGCGGGGATCTCGCCGGAGGCGAGCTTCGGCAGCACGTCCGGCAGGTCCTCGAAGTCGGATTCACCGGTGACGAGGGCGTCGAGCGCCGGGTCGGCGAGCAGGTCGAGAGCGACGGCGAGCCGGTCGGCGTAGGAGCGGTTCGGACGGGCCGGGGAGACGGTGCCGACCTGGCTGCTGCGGATGACGAGCCGCCGCGAGTGGAAGGCCTCGCCGAGCGGCACGCCGACCTGCCGGTCGCCGTACCAGCTCAGTTCGAGCACGGTCCCCTCGGCGGTGAGGAGTTCCAGGGACCGGGCGAGGCCCTGCTCGGTGGCGCTGGCGTGGACGACCAGGTCGCACCCGCCGAGGGCGCCTTCGGGAGAGGCGAAGCCCACGCCCAGGGCCTCGGCGGTCCTGGCGCGCGACGGGTCGGCGTCGACCAGTTGGACGCGGACGCCGGGGAACCGGGCGAGCAGGGCGGCCACCGAGCAGCCGACCATGCCGCCGCCGACCACGGCGATCCGGTCGCCGATGAGGGGCGCGGCGTCCCACAGGGCGTTGACGGCGGTCTCCACGGTCCCGGCCAGCACGGCCCGTTCGGCGGGCACGGTGTCCGGCACGGGTGTCACGGCGCTCGCCGGGACGACGTACCGGGTCTGGTGCGGGTAGAGGCAGAACACCGTACGGCCGGCGAGCGCCCCGGGCCCCTCCTCCACCACTCCGACGTTGAGGTAGCCGTACTTCACCGGGCCCGGGAAGCCGCCCTCCTGGAACGGCGCCCGCATGGCGGTGTGCTGGCTGACGGGCACACCGCCGCGGAAGACGAGCGTCTCCGTGCCGCGGCTGACGCCGGAGTACAGCGTGCGGACCAGCACCTCGCCCTCGCCCGCTTCCGGCAGGATGACGTCCCGGATCTCCCCTCGCCCAGGCGAGTCGATCCAGAACGACCGTGCGGTGTGCTTCATCGAAGTCCTCCTGAACGATCGGGAAGCTGCTTGCGTACCGAGGGGTGCACAGGCCGCGCACAAGGTAGCGGCGTTGATCGACTCTGTCACACGGCCGGAGGGTGTTCGGTGGCCCTGAACAACACTTACGACGCGAGGCTCGTACAGCAGGAGACCGCCGTGGGGGCGGGAGCGCAGATCCTGCTGCTCGCCCTGATCGGTACGGCGATCGGGATGGGCCCGGCGGGCTGGCTGAGCGGCCTCGCGTTCGCGATCGCCACCTGGGCGGTGCTCTCCCGGGCCCTGCACCGCTCCCGGCTGCGCTCCTTCGGCGCGGCCAACCGGGTCACCCTCGGCCGGGCCACCCTCGTCGGCGGCGTCACCGCGCTGGTCGCGGACTCCTTCCAGAGCTCCCCGCCCGTGTCGCTGTTCGTCGGTCTGACGGCTGTGGCCCTGATCCTCGACGGCGTCGACGGCAAGGTGGCCCGCCGCACCGGCACCTCGACCCCGCTGGGCGCGCGCTTCGACATGGAGGTCGACGCGTTCCTGATCCTGGTGCTCAGCGTGTACGTGTCGACGCAGCTGGGCCCGTGGGTGCTGCTGGTCGGCGGCATGCGGTACGTCTTCGTCGCCGCCGCCCGCGTCTGGCCCTGGCTGAACGCCGCGCTCCCGCCGAGCACCGCCCGCAAGACGGTCGCCGCGCTCCAGGGTGTGCTCCTGCTGCTGGCGGGCGCCGATCTGCTGCCGTACGCCGCCAACTTCGGGGTGGCGGCCCTGGCTCTGGGCCTGCTGGTGTGGTCGTTCGGGCGGGACGTGCTGTGGCTGTACCGCGCCTCGCGGGTCGAGCGGGCCCCGGCTCCGCGGCCGGTGCGGGAACTGGTCGCGGGCTGACTTCCGGATCGGGTCGCGGGCCGGGTCAGGTGCCGAACCGCCCACGCGCTGCCTCTATATGACCGAGATACCGGTGGGTCCAGCCACAGATCGCGTCGACGGTGGCGCGCAGGGCCCGGCCCGGCTCGGTGAGGGTGTACTCGACCTTGGGCGGCACGGTGGGGTGCACCTTCCGGTCGACCAGGCCGTTGCGCTCCAGCATCCGCAGGTTCTGGGTCAGCATCTTGTGGCTGACTCCCTCGACCTCGTCGCGCAACTCGCTGAAGCGCAGGGTGCGTTCACCGAGGGCCTCGATGATCAGAAGCGCCCACTTGTTGGCCACGTCCGAGAAGATCTCCCGCGCCAGGGAGTCCGCCCGCCGCAGGTCCGCGTTCTCGGGCAGGCCCCTCACCTGCTTGGTTACCATCTGGTTCCCCTGTCACTGAAAAGTGCGTTCTTCCAGGTCGGCGGTCACTCTCCTACGGTTTCCGAGTAACCACAAGAGAGCGCGGGTGCGCGCTCGACGGAAGGACGGAAACCATGACCACTCTCGATGACCACGCGGCACCCGACGTCTACGACCACGGCGTGCCGGCCGAGGGCCACTTCGGCTACGCGCAGGCGATCCGGTCCGGCGATCTGATCCATGTCTCCGGACAGCTCTCGTTCGACGAGGCGGGCGGCTTCCGCCCCGAGGACGACGTGGCCGCCCAGCTGAGGCAGACCTACGCCAACATCGACAAGGTCCTCACCCACTACGGCGTCACCCGGAACCAGATCGTCTCCCAGACGCTGTACGTGGTGGACCTGGTGCGGAACGCGGAGGTGGTGGCGGAGGGCAACCGGGCGTACTACGGCACCCACCGCCCGGTCGCCACGGCGCTCGGGGTCACCGAACTGACCTTCCTCGGACAGCTGGTCGAGATCAGCTGCGTGATCGACACGAAGCTGCCCGCGTGAGGGGCTGATCAGCGGCGCGTAAGCGCAAGGGAAGCCCTCAAGCCCCATACGGAGCAGTCGATTTGACATCGCTGACCACCACTCTCTAAAACTCAACCACATGACATCCATTTTCAAAAAGGTGGGACGGTCGTGAGGAAGGCGGGACGGTCGTGAGGATCGCGTTCGTCGGCAAGGGCGGCAGCGGCAAGACCACGCTGTCGGCACTCTTCTCCCGCCACCTGGCACGCTCCGGCGCCCCGGTCCTCGCCATCGACGGCGACATCAACCAGCACCTGGCCGAGGCGCTGGGCGGCGAGGAGGAGTCCGCTCCTCCCCTGGGCGCGCACCTGCCCGAGATCAAGGACTACCTGCGCGGCACCAACCCGCGCATCACCTCCCCCGAGGCGATGATCAAGACGACGCCGCCCGGCCGCGGCTCCCGCCTGCTCCGCCCGCTGGGAGACGACGAGCTGCACGCGCGGCACGTCGGCCGGGCGGGCGGCGTCCCGCTGATGGTCACGGGCGAGTTCGACGAGTCCGACCTGGGGGTGGCCTGTTACCACTCCAAGCTCGGCGCGGTCGAGCTGTACCTCGGCCACCTGGTGGACGGCCCCGGCGAGTACGTCGTCGTCGACATGACGGCGGGCGCGGACGCCTTCGCCTCCGGCCTGTTCACCCGCTTCGACATCACGTTCCTGGTGGCGGAACCCACCCGCAAGGGAGTCTCGGTCTACCGCCAGTACCGCGACCACGCGGAACAGTTCGGCATCCGCATCGCGGTCATCGGCAACAAGGTGACCTGCGAGGACGACCTCCTCTTCCTCAAGGAACAGGTGGGGGACGACCTCCTGGCCCACCTGGTGCAGTCCCCCTGGATCCGCGCGGCCGAACAGGGCCGCGCCGAGCCCGGCCCGGACGCGCTGGCGTCCTTGGAGCCGCACAACCTCCACGCCCTGCGCATCCTGCGCGAGACGGTCGACTCCCAGCCCCGCGACTGGGCCCGGCTCCACCGTCACGCGGTCGAATTCCACCTGCGCAACGTCCACGCCTGGGCGGACGCCCGCACGGGCGGGGACCTGGCGGCCCAGGTGGATCCGGAGTACGTCCCGGGCGCCCTGCCCCTCACCTGACGCTCGTGGCGTTCCGCCCGGAGGCAAGGGAGGCAAGGAGTGAAGACACCCCCGACCGCTCCCTGTCGGTGCGAGCCCGGATCCTGAACCCGTCGCTGGAGCGACGCCGGAGGTCAGGGACCGCTGCCCCACCGCACCGGCTACTCGATCCCCGTGGCATCGAGTAGCCGGACCAGGTCCTTGCGCCCGTATCCGAGCAGTCGGGCGCGGTCGGCGGCCATCAGCACCAAGTGCGCGACGGTCTTCGCCGCGTATCCGTTCTTGTTGTCCGCGTCGAACCATTCCTGGGGCTTCTCGACACCCAGGCTGTTCATCACCAGCCCGTGCTCCCGGCGGATCTCCGTGACGGTACCGGCGACCGCGTCCATGAGCGTCTTCCCCGGCCGCTCGCACTCCAGGGCGAAGCACCCCCAGTCGACCGGCACGCACCCCTCCGGCGGACTCGCCCGCAGCCCCGCATACCTCTCGTCCCCGAACCCGGAGGCCCGGAACTCGTCGTGCACCAGAGAGAACCGATGGAACCCGGGCGGCACCGGAGGCGGTGCAGGCGTGTACTCCCACCCGGCGTCCTCGTACAACTGCCGCTTCACCTCTTCTTCTTCGGCATGCGTCACCGTGAAGCCGTTGGCCTCGTTCCGCCCGGTCGTCGTGCCGTCGGGGTTGCGGTGGAAGTGCAGGCCCATGGTGTGCTCCCGTCGCCGTGATGACAGTGGACGGGAAGTCCCCGTCACCCGCTCGAACGGCTCGCGCGGCCGGCCCGTGCCCGCTGCTCCGCCGCACCACCCGATCGCGTGAAATCAGGCGGCGTGGGAACTGGCCGACCCAGCCGGACCGGCGGTTGTTACGCTTCTGCGGTGAGGATTCCGGGCCCCGCAGAGCGCTGACACTCAGGAACAGGAAGACCGAATCGGGCTGCTCCATATCGGTCCGCTTCTTCGGACATCCGCCCGCCGGAGTCAGTGAGGAAGCCCTGATCACCACGCTTGTCGACCTTGTCGTAGGCGTATAGCAGGCCTCGCCGCCTCACTCTCGTGGCCTCGGATCCAGTCGGCTCCATGGATCTCGCGCCTGTGCTCTCGCCCTTCTTGCCCGCCTCGATGGAGGCATGGCGCCGCTGTAGAAGCTCGGCGCGCTCCTCGTCCGGAATCGTCATCGACTCGGCGAGCACGGCGGCGAGCGCGTCCACTTGAGTGTTGGCGATGTCGGCGCGGAAGAGCCACCGGATGCCTTCGTCGCGCGTGATGAGGTCGATCGCCAGGCGCTCACTCTTGTCCTGTGTCGCTGCTCGGAAGCATCGCACTCGGTCGATCGGGATTTCCTGACGGATTTCGCCCTGCTCGAGGAAGGCGTTCGTCTTGGTGATGATGCGGCGGTCCGTGACGGCGACCAGTGTCTTCGCCGCGACCTTGTCCCTCGCTGCCGCCAGCTTCTCCTTTGCCCCCCGATGATCGCGGGGATCGAGCCGAGGGCGTCGAGCTGGTCGGGGAAGCCGAGGACACGCAGGGTCTCACCGAATCCCGGGCCCGATGTCAGTGACTCGGCCTAGCCTTTTCCCCGTGTCCGTTCACCCCACACCGGACCGCGCGCGGACAGGACGGAGGACGCAGCAGCGCGGGCACCGCATTCGGCCCACGCCCCGCACCGCGATCACCGACCCGATAGGTTTCGTCCCATGCCTGGCCGTCTCCTCGAGCTGCACGTCGAGAACTTCCGCAGTCTGCGTGACGTGACCGTTCCGCTCGGTCCGCTCACGGTGTTAGTGGGCCCGAACGGGGCGGGCAAGTCCAATGTGCTGAAGGTGTTCGACTTCCTCGCCGACATCATCCGCACCGACCTCCAGCCGGCCCTCGACACGCGCGGTGGGTTCGACGAAGTGGCCTTCTGGGGCGGGCACAGACCCCCGACGTCCATGCGCATCCAGCTCAAGGCCACCTGGACGACCAACTCCACCCTCAACGCACCGGACGAGTACAGCCTCACCATCCGGCGCCGCTCCCTGCGCACGAAACCGACAGATGAACGACCGTCCTACTACAGCCTCTCCCGCGAGGAGAGCTTCGCGTTCAAGCGCAAGCAGGGCCGCGGGCGGCGTATCACCATTTCGGGTGAGGAGGCACGGATCCTCGACGTACGGGCGGGCGAGAGCAAGGACAGCGGCAGCTTCGGCATCCGGAGGCTGAGCAGCGGCCTGTCCACGCTTCCCCGGCTCGGTCCCTCCGACGGCGGCGACGAGGTGACGCGAGTGGCCGACCGCCTGTCGTCGTTCCGGGTCTTCGACGTCGACGTGACCGCGGCCCGGCAGCCGACCCGCCTGCGCGGCACGGACTTCGCCACTCTCTCGCCGCACGCCGAGAATCTGGCCGGGTTCCTGATCCACCTCAGCGGCCGCGAGGAGATCTGGGACGATCTCGTCGCCGACGCCCGTACGGTCCTGCCGCAGTTGGAGAACATCGAGTTCGAGGAGGTCGGCGGGGCCACCGACCAGCTGACGGTCGTACTGCGCGAGCGCGGTCTGCGCCGCCTGACCCCGCTCGCCGACGCCTCC
This sequence comes from Streptomyces sp. NPDC033136, assembly GCF_055578235.1. Taxonomy (NCBI): domain Bacteria; kingdom Bacillati; phylum Actinomycetota; class Actinomycetes; order Kitasatosporales; family Streptomycetaceae; genus Streptomyces; species Streptomyces sp. NPDC033136. The sequence goes on along the minus strand of NZ_JBVIPD010000002.1, from coordinate 232,800 downwards.
TACGGAACCGTCCGTCTTCTTGGACTCCTGGCCCTGCTGTACGACCCCAACCCTCCGGCGTTCACGTGCATCGAGGAGATCGACCACGGGCTGCATCCGCAGGCGCTCGAACTCGTCGTGCAACGGCTGCGTGAGGCGGCCGAGCGGACGCAGTTCATTGTCGCCACCCACTCGCCCGCGCTCGTCAACCGGCTGCGTCCGGAGGAGTTCGTCGTGTGCGACCGCGATGAGGACGGCGCGTCGATCATCCCCGCCCTCACCGTCGACGAGGTGAGGGACATCGTCGAGGAGTCGGGGGAACAGCCACTCGGGGAGTTGTGGTTCTCCGGCGTGCTGGGCGGCGACCTCACCGGGGGTGAGCTGTGACCTCGAAGGGGCGGCAGGCCGGGCGGACGTCCCGGGCTCAGGGGCGGGGCGTCATCGTGCTGGCCGGTGAGGATCAGAACGACTGCGAGATCCTGGCCGCGCTCATACGCGCCCACCGGCCGGATCTCAGCACCGTGGCCAAGCTGGTCCGTATCAACGACCCGGTGCGGCTGCGCAGGAAGTCCGGCGCGGACCTCGCCGCCGCGGTGAGGGCACTGACCGGCAAGGCCCGGGCCAAGGCACGCCAGCAGCGGGCCGACCTGCTCGGGTTCGTCGTCCACGAGGACCTGGACGGCTTCACCGACGCCCAGTACGACCGCATCCGTACGGCACTGACCGACGAGTTCGCCCGCCAGTGCCAGGAGTTCCGGTCGGCCATCGCGCTCGCCGCGTGGGAGAGCGAGGGCTGGCTGCTGCTCTTTCCGGACGCATTCCCTCACGTCCGCCCGCGCTGGAAGGTCCCCGACCGTCTGCTCGACAAGGACACCGGCCGCATCAAGGACGCCAAGGAGGAGCTGAAGCGAGGGCTCGGTGCACCGGTCTTCCGGGAGAGCGACGGCCCCACGGTCGCTCGCGAGGCGCTGCGGCACCGGCTGATCCATTCCCCGCGTGGCACCAACCGCTCGTACGCGGACTTCGTCGTCGATCTCGCCGGCTGGAGCTGACCACCGGTCACGAGAAGGCAGGCATACGGTGTCCTGCATACCGTTGCCTGTCAGCGGTCGTTGACCGTCAGCGCCAGTGGACGCGTGTCCCGCCGGTGGAGTCCGGGCTCCGGCCGAGCGGATCGGTCGCGGCCGCGAAGGCCCTGCCGTGTCATTTGGGGCGTCGGAACAGCATCAGCAGAGAGAGCCCGCCGATCACGGCCGTCACCGGCCACATCCTGAGCGCCCACGGTCCCAGCGCTGTCAGCGCGGCGAAGCCGTAGACAGCGGCCGACCATCCCAGTAGTGCGTGGAAGGCGGCGGGCAGCGCTCTGGACCACCGCAGCGCGAACGCCGCGGCCACCGCGATCGCGGGGTACAGCCACTGTTTCTCCACGGCGGGCCCGCTGAGGAGCACGTACTGGACCAGGTCGCGGTACCAGGGTGCGGCCTCCTCCCGCACGGCGAGTTCGGCGGGCCATGGCCAGGACAGGCGGACTTCGTCGGCGAGTTCGAGAGGGAGCTGCCAGCCTGTGGTCAGCAGGACAGTCCACAGCAGTGCGCTGAGGGCGGCGGCGTGACCGAGACGGCTGGGCTCACCTGTGCCGAACCGGGGAGTTCGGTTCGCGGGCGCTCCGCCGCCCCGTGATGTCGGCGCACTCCGCCTCGGGACCGGACGCGGCTTCGAGGGCTGATCAGGCGCACGCCGGGGGCGCGGTGGCGCGGGCTGGAGGTGCGTCGCGGTCCGGGGGCGGAGGTTCGCGGGTGCCTGGTTCTGCTCCTCCAGGCGTCGCTGACGTGCCTCGCGCATGCGTCTGAGCTGTTCATCTCCCATGATTCCCGGGTGCTCCGTGTTCATTCGTTCGATCGCAGGTGCCGGCGTCGTCGGCCCTGGGGAGGGTGGGCACGGGCAGCGCCTGTGAAGTCGGCAGGGTGTGCGGGGCGGGCGACTACCGGGAGCCGGAGACCGCCCGGCGGGCACGGAGAGCCTGCTGCATCTGTTCCGTGGCCGCCGAGTCCTTGGCATCGCCGTGGTACTCCAGCGGGTCGACGCGGCGGGCTTCGTCACCGCAGACCGGACAGTCCGGGCGTCGTCCGGTGCGCACCCAGATGCTCTGGAAAGCATGCTGGCCGGGCACCTTTTCCATGACTTTCGGGAAGAACCAGTGGTCAGGTTCCATGGCCATCAGCACCATCGGCAGGTGCTCCTCAAGGGGCTTCGCCAAAAAGCGAGTGATCCGGTCCTGCGCATCGTCGTGGAGCAGCGCCAGAGCGATCTTCGCGCCGGACGAGGAGACATGCTGGATGTCGGGCAGGAGTCCGGGGACCGCGAAGCTGCGGCCGGTTCCGTAGTCCGTGGCCGGCCGCATTCCCAGGTTCCCCAGCGTCTCGCGGACACCCCCGGTCGAACACGCCCAACACGGCAGCGGCGGCCTGGAGAAGACCACCTCGCCGCCGGCCGCACCCTCGTAGAGCCCGACGAAGACGGCGGGCTTGCCGAACCAGTAGGCCAGATGGTTGAGGCGCTGCTGGGCGGCGTTGTCGTCGGTCGCGGCGATGATCAGATCGACGTTCGGCAGCGTCTTCCTCCAGCGCTGCGGCTTGATGTCATCGACGCTCGCCCTCCAGGCCCGCGTCCTGATGCCGGGGTGGACGTTCCGCAGGTGACGAGCCGTGGCGTTGGCCTTCGGCGAGCCGATGTCATGGGCGGTGAACAGTGAGCGGCCGATGTTGGCGGCTTCGACGCGATCGGGGTCCACGACGGTCATCCGGCCTACGCCGGACCTCACGAGCACGTCGGCGAGATAGGAGCCGACCGATCCCGCGCCCACCAGCAGGACGTGGCGGTCGGCCAGAGCCGGCGACAGGAGGCCGCCGGTACGCGCGAACAGCGCGTGTCCGAGGGACGTGCGGCTGGTGAGACCGAACCACGCGCCGACCCGGCGCAGCATGCCGCGCCGGGCGGGACGGCCGGGCACCGCCGAGGCACCCGGTGCCGCGGGTGTGCCGGGATCCGGCAGAGCACCGGACACCGGCATCGTGCCGGTGTCCGGTCCCGTCGTGCGAGAGGCGGCGGCCTCGCGGGCGACCGGCCATGCGTGCCCGGCCGGGGCAAGCGGCCGGTGACCTCCCTCTGCCGGTGCCGCAGCCGCCTCCGGTGCCGCTTCCACTGACGCCTCACCACCTTCCGGGGCCGGGGGCGTCGTCGCCGTGCCGTTCGCCTTCCGGCCCGTCGACGGCAGCCCGTTCACCCCGTTCATGGTGCGGAGCACGGACTGGAGCGCACCTGCCAGACGGGCGACGGGAGGGGACGCGAGGTCCCACGGCAGCGCGCGCACGCCGGCTCCGTCAAGACTGTCGAGGTCGTACACCACGGGCGCGGTGAAGGGGAAGTGCGCCGTCACGAAAAGGTGCCGGCAAGGCCCGAACAGATCATCCGGAAGCGGCACGCTGACGCCGTGGACGTCGTCGAGCACCTGCACCGTGCTCTCGGGGAAGGGCAGACCGGCCCGTTCGACGGCTGCGCGCAGGGGGATGCGGATCGGGCGCATTCGCTCCAAGGTGAACCGGGGGCCGTCGAACGTGCCGCAGAAGAACGAGATCCGGACCCCCGGGGATGTGCGCAGTTCGTGCGGCCCGAGCGCACTGCCGCCGTCGTGCGTGACGATCGGCCCGATGTACCGGCCGAGCTCCGGATTGGCCTCGAGGGCCGTGGCGAACTCGTGCCGGTCCTGATGGGAGGGCTGGGGCGTTCGGGCGGGGTGGGAGTGCACGATGCCCTTGAAGCGCTGCACACCGGACTGCTCGCGCTGGGTGATCTCGTCGAGCAGCCACTGCGAGTTCTGGTACTCGATGCGGGTCACCCGGGCGGTGGGGTCGTGGATGAACGAGGTCACCACGTCCTGGCCCCGGAGCCCGAGCAAGGCGCCTCCCTGCTCGGGCTGCACGGCCCCGAGGGTTCCGTCCAACGCGTCGAGGACGAAGTCGAAGATGCGGACAGGCAGCATGCAGGGGTCTCCTCAGCGGCTGGGGCAAAGCCCGGGGAACTCCGGCAGTCCGCGACCGCGGACTGCCGGACCTTCTCACGGCGGTGCTCTGGGAACTCGCTGCGGGCTCCTGTGGCTTCGGCCGTGCTGTCAGCGGTACGGAGATCTGCCGCGTCACTGATTGTGATTGAAGGGGAACGAATGCCCCATCTGTACGAAGTCGACACCCAGTGCCCACACGGCCGACCGCGAGTACGCGGTCTCCAGGTCGGGCATGCCGCTGCCGGAGCTGCTGCTCAGGCAGATCTTGCCGCTCTTGTACAGGTGGTTGCCGTGCTGGTCGAGTTTCGGAACGCTCTCCAGCGGTGGATCGAGCAGCCGCACGTCGTACTGCGTGCCGTTGAACGTCGCGCACATCACGTAGGTGTTCCCGAACTCCGTCGCGATGCTGTACACCCACCCCTCCGCGCCGGGGGTGTCCTCGTAGTAGGCGTTGGCGGGCAGCTTTCGCCGTGCGACCTGCCGCTCCTCCGCCAAGCGCTGTGCCTTGCTGAGCACCGCGAACGTGCCATGGGGGACCTTGGACAGCGGTGCGTCCCCCTCATCGCCGGTGCCCAGGCGGACCCGGCCGGTCCGGTCCACGTACACCTGCTGGTCGGGGACGGTGGGCGCCTCGGAGTTGCGTCGCTGGCTCGCGAAGAAGCTGTCGCGAACGGCGTTGAGGTCGTACTTGTCTGCCACGAGCGGGTCGCCTTCTGCTCGAAGTGATGGAAAGGGGGACGCGGCCGGTGTCCGGGCGTCCGGGACGGCCCTGCCGTCAGGCGCGCAGTGCCGGGTATCGGGCCAGGCAGTTGCGCAGGAACCGGGTGTCGTCCCCGTCGGGGCCGAAGATCGTGACGTGATCGGTGAGCAGCGCGTCGAACAGTCTGCGTGCGGCGGCGACGTCACCTGCGGCATAGCTCCAGTGCGCCTGGTCGAAGCGTGCTTCCAGAAGCGTCCGGTCATCCGCGCTGTTCTCGCCTCTTACCGAAGCGAGCAGCTCGCCCAGCTGAGCGGCTGCCTCCGCGGGGCGGCCGCACTCGCCGGTGTAACGAGCGAGATTGAGCCGGCAGAGGACGGCGATCGGGTCACCGGCGGGCAACCGCGACATCAGCTGGGTGCGCAGCATCGTCAGCAGCGACACCGCCTGGTCGGGCCTGCCCGCCTCCCTCATGGTCCGCCCGAGGTTCAGCGCGATCAGCCAGGTGACGCCGTGGTCGGCGGAGAGGGCGTCGACAGCCTTTCGGAGGAGCTCCTCCAGTCGCTCGGTGCGTTCGTGCGGGCTCGCCACGGACATGGCGCCTCGAAACTCGGCCTCGATCCTGTGCACGGCTCCGACCTGGTCAGCGGCTCCACGGCGCGGCCGTCGCCCTGGAGCTGCGCGCACGGAGACGATCCCGTCGAGGCGGGCGAGCACTTCGGCCGTGCCTGTGGGGCGGTCGGCGGGAGACTTGGCGAGCAGGTCCCTGACCAGGTCGTCGAGCGGGACGGGAACGTCGGGTCGTTCGGCGCGGAGGGAAGGGACGAGGGCCTCTCGGTGCGCATTCCAGTAGTCGGTGAAATCGGCCGCCTCGGAGAAGGGTCCTCGGCCGGCTATCGCCTCGAAGAGGATGCAGCCGATGGAATAGAGGTCGGATGCGACACTGGGAGCCGCACCGGTGAAGAGCTCCGGCGGTGTGTAGGCGGCGGTTCCCACGAAGTAGCCGTGCTGAGTGAGCCCCGTGTCGAGGGAGCCGGATTCCCTTGCGGAAAGAGGGCGGGCGATACCGAAGTCGATCAGGACGAGCCGTGACTGTGCGCCGCCAGGGACGGAGACTCCCGAGACCGGGCAGAGCATGAGGTTGGCGGGCTTGAGGTCGCGGTGGACCAGGTCCCGCGCGTGGACCATGGCAACCGCCTCGCACAACTGCGCTATCAGTGAAACCACTTCGGACACCGAAGGCCGAGGGCGGGCGGCGAGGTACTGCTGGAGGGTGAGGCCGTCGAGGAACTGGGTGATCAGGTACAGGCAGTAATCCTGACCGGACGGTTCCACACTCACGTCGTAGATCTTGACGATGCGCGGGTCGTCGATGGCCGCGAGCACTTTGGCTTCCCGAACGAAGCGCTGGGCGAGTGCGTCGCCGGGCGTTCGGACCCGAAGGGACTTGATCACCACTGTGCGGTTCAGCAGCAGGTCCCTGGCTTTCCAGACTTCAGCCATCCCCCCCGAAAGCCGTTCACGAAGCTCGTATCTGGCCGGTTCTGTGCTCGGCACTCCCACTTTCGCCCCCCCCGACGAATCTGGCGCGAAAGGCACTGTGACACGACGTCAGGTCTATGACTATCCGTTTGCCTGAAATTTCACCCTAGAGGGTGATGGGCTCCCCGTGGTACACGACAGGACCTCGGCACCCACAGGGACCGCCCGCTCGCAGGCGTCTTCCGGCCGTGGTCGTCCTCCGGCCTCCGCGTCCGCCCGCCGCGCCCGGCTGAAGTCCGGCAGTCGACCAGGCGTGTCCGAGAACTCCATGCGCCCGCTGGAGGCCTGCTCCTCCAGGTACCGCTGCGGAGCGTGTTCCAGGAACGGCGCGTAGGCGAGCGGACGGCCGCCCGGCGACTTCAAGTAGGAGAAGACACCCTGACTGCTCTTCAGGGACTTCATCTTCCGGACTTCGTCGTCGGTCAGCGTCCGGTAGAGCACCATCGCCCGCTCCCGGGGCTCACTCTGCTCGGGCTGCACGGACACCGTGAAGGGTGCCTGGGAGGCGGTACGCCGAGCCGCACAGCACGACCACGCCGTCGCCGTCCCGGGTCAGGTCCCGCAGTGCCGCGGAGAGAGTCCGCTCGCGGAGTGAGCCCGTGGAGCAGAACTCCTCCAGTGCGCACGGGTGGAGTTCCGCCACTGCCTCCTCCAGCGCCCGGCGGCGGGCGGCGGCTTCGTCCCGCAGGTCGTCCCGCACCGGTGCGGCCCCCGGAGCGTCTGTGTCCGTCCACGGCAGGGCGCGCATGCGGACGAGGTCGACGACGCCGTTGAAGGAGTCCTCCGCGCCGATCGGCAGTTGCACGGCCAGCGGAGCCGGGTGCAGTCGCTCCCGGATCGACGCCACGGCCGCGTCGAGGTCCGCACCGGCGCGGTCCATCTTGTTGACGAACGCGAGCCTCGGTACGCCGTAACGGTCGGCCTGCCGCCACACCGACTCGCTTCGCGGTTCCACCCCGGCCACTGCGTCGAACACGGTCACAGTGCCGTCGAGTGCCCGCAGTGCCCGCTCCACCTCGTCGGCGAAGTCGACGCGCCCCGGGGTGTCGATGAGGTCGTCGGGCCGACCGCCGCGATGCCAGGGGCGGCATGGAACACCAGGTTGAGGGTGTGGTCCTCGCGGTGCGGTTCCGCCGTGGCGAGAGCCGCGCACTCAGTTCCTGCCCGTAACCGCCATTGATGGTGCCGGGGTACGTGGTGTCCAGGGACACCGAGCGGCTCACGCCGTGTGTCGAGGTGTCACGGTCGCGGCGGGCGCAGGGCTGTCAGGTCGTCCGGAAGCCACTCCGGGTGGTACGTCGCCAGGGCGGCGCCGCCGAGCCACCAGCCGCGGTGCACCAGGGCTCGGCACAGGCCGGGGTCGAGGCGGTCGAAGACGGTCGGGACGAGAGCGAGGTGCCGGCCGTCGTGGGCCGGGTGTTCGGCGAAGGCCTCGCGCCAGCGGCGCAGGGCCTCGGGGCCGTCCGCGGGGAAGTCGGTGGAGAGCTGGACGAGGACTCCCCGGCGGGCACCGCGTGGCGGTTCGCCGTCCGGGCCCGCGGCCCCGGCGTGCTCGAAGCGTTCGACGGTGGCCCGGGTCCGCAGCGTCGTGCTCTGCCGGTACAGCAGCGAGTTCGCCCGGGCCAGGTCGCGGACCACCGGGACGCGCCCGTACACGCCGGGGCGCAGCAGTCCTCCGGCGTTGAGGACGCACAGGAAGGTGTGGCGGTAGCGGTCGCCGTCGATGGCCTCCAGACCGGTGTTGTCGTACGTACCGCCGTCGAGCAGCGCGGGCGGGTGGGTGGCGCAGGGGAAGGGGCCCTGGTCGAGGACGACGGGCGGGAACGCGCCGGGCACCGCGGCGGAGGCCGACACGGCCCGGCTCAGCCGCAGCCGGGTGCCGGCCGTGGGGGCCAGGCCGATGGTGTAGTCGCCGTACACGTCGCGTTCGAAGGTGAAGCGGGCACCGGTGGCCAGGTTGGCCGCGTTGACGATCCAGCGCACCTGCGGGTCCAGCCGCTCCAGTTCGGTCTTCTGGAAGAACCACTCGTCCAGACGTCTGGCCAGCAGGTCCGTGCGGGTCGTGGGGCCGAGGGTCCGCCACAGGCCGCAGAGGAGAGCACGCTTGAGGGAACGGGAGGAGACGCGGTCGACGACCGGCGCGATGACCAGCTCGTCGACGGCGCGCGCGGTGAAGTCCTCCTGCCGCAGCGCGGGCCAGGCGGTGGCCAGGCAGCCGTTGGCGATCGAACCGCCGGACACGGAGGAGGAGTACCGCAGCCGGGGCAGCAGCCCGGTGTCGGCCAGCAGCCGGACGAAGCCCAGGGCGGCGAGGGTGGCGCGGAATCCGCCACCGGACAGCGCGAGCGCGACCGGGTGTGCCGTGGCGGGTGGTTCGGCAGGGCGGAGGGTGTCGCCGCAGGGACGCGCCACGAGGCCGGTGCCGACCGCGGGCGAGTCCACGATCCATCGCGGACCCGCGGCTGTCACGGCGTCAGCCGGGGGCACGGGAGGGGCGGGAGGGGCGGGAGGGGCGGGGGCCTGCCGGGAGGAGGTCATGGCCGGTCTCCGATCGTGATGAGGAGCGCTTGCTCGGCGGGCGCCCGGACGGCGACGTCGAAGGCGCGGCCCTCGCGCAGGCGCGTCAGCTCCTCCTCGGCGAACGGGATGTGGTTGGTCAGGTGGACGACGTAGGCGTCGTCCGGTGCCCGGGACTCGACGAGCCAGCGCAGGGTGTCCTCGTGGGGGTGGTGGTGGCGGATGCCGTCGGCGGATATGACGTAGTGGTCGGCCCGCACCTGCTCGAAGAAGCCCGCTTCCACGTTGCGGTCGCTGCCGTGGTGCGGCAGTTTCAGCAGATCGACGTGGAGGGGTTCCGCGTCGCCGAGCAGGCCCAGTTCGCGCAGCCCGGTCAGGACGTGGTCGCCGCGGGCGTCACCGGTGAGCAGGGCGGTGCGGCCCTCGTGGCGCAGCAGCAGGACGAGGCTGGAGAGGTTCGGCACCGACCCGTCGGTGTACCCCGCCGTGAGGATGCCGGGATCGCCGCGTTGTTTCGCCTTGCGCCACCGTTCCTCCAGTTCCTCCAGCGCTTCCTCGTCGGGCGCGACGACCGTGACGTCCAGGTCGTCGAGGGTGGCCTCGGCGCCCTCGGTGAGCGGGCCGCCGAACGGGGTGTTGCCGTCCAGGCGCAGAGCGGTGGCCGCGTTGCGGATGTCGCGGCCCTGCTGGTAGCTGGCCCCGACCGCCGCGTCGGTGGCGGCGCGTTCGAGGAGCGGGCGGACGGATGCGCTCAGCCCGGGGGCGCGCGTGTCGACGAGTTCCTCCACGGAGTTGAACCACAGGGCGTCCACCGCGTACGGCAGGACGTCTCCGTCCTGGAGGGCCTGCCTCATGTCCCGGAAGAGCCGGACGAGTCCGCCGGCGTGGTCGTCGTCGACGTGGGACAGGCACACGACGTCGAGGTGCGGCGGGCCGCCGCCGTCCGGGCCTGCGAGCTGGAGCAGCCGGCCGCGGAGCGTGGCCCGGTAGACGCCGCCCGGACCGCCGTCGACGAGCATGACCCGTTCGGCGGGCGCGCCCCAGCGGACGAGGAAGCAGTCGCCGTGCCGGGCGTCGAGGAAATCGAAGGTGAGCATGTCGGCTCCTGGCTGGTGGGCCGGGTCGTCAGACGGACTGGATGGCGCGCAGCACGTCGACGAGTCCATGGCCCTGGAAGTGGCGTTCGCGAGCGAGGTCGGTCGCCGTGGCGCAGAGGATCTCCTTCACGCGTTCCGGGCGGCCGAGCAGTTCCCGGTGACGGGCCAGCAGCATGGCCGCTGCTCCGCTGACATGGGCGGCCGCCTGGCTGGTCCCGTGCATGGCGGCGATGCCCTCGCCGGGGATGGGTCCGTCGATGTCCTCCCCCGGCGCCACCAGGTCGGGCTTGGGCCGCCCGTCGCCGGTGGGGCCCCTGCTGGAGAAGTAACTGACGCCGTGGCGGTGCGGGTTGCTGCGGTGGGTGGAGCCGACGGTGATGACGGACTCGGCGTTGCCGGGGTCGGAGATGCTGATGCCCCGGTAGTCGGTGCCCACGGTCCGCACGGTGCCGGTGAATCCCGCGTTGCCGGCCGCGGTGACGACCACGACGCCCGACCGCGTCAGGCGGTCGCACTCGACGCACACGGGTGTCCATCCGGTGGAGTGGCTGGCGACGTCGTGCGGGACCGACAGGCTGATGTTGACCCCGGCGACGATGTACCGTCCGGCCTGTTCGTTGATGTGCCGGATCGCCTGGAGCGCGGTGACGATGGAGAACTCGTCGCCGCCGCCGTCGTCGTCGAGGACCCGGAAGTCGTAGAGCCGGATGCGCGGGCAGACGCCGCGGAAGTCCAGCTCCGGCCACCAGCCGCCGATGATGCCGGCGATGTGCGTGCCGTGCTGGTCGCCGGGCGGTGGCCGTGCGGGCTGTTTCGGGGACGGGGTGGTGTCGACGGACGGCAGGGCGGCCGACCAGTTGACGAGGCCACCCACGAGCACGTCGGCGGAGAGTTTCTCCCGTACGTCGGTGAAGTCGAAGGAGCGGGCGATGCGCGTCTCCAGTCTCCGCGGCGTGGAGCCGGTGGTGTCCCAGTCGTGGAAGGCGGGGTGCCGCGGATCGATGCCGCTGTCGACCACCGCCCAGCCGATGGAGGCGGTGTCGACCGAGAAGACCTGCTCCGCCGCGTCGGCTTTGATCGTCCGGCGGGACCGTACGACCGCGCCGGTCGCCGGCCGGTTCGTCGTCACGGAGACGACCGGGTACTTCTGTCTTCGGTCGGCCACCCGCCCGGCGGGTGCGTGCGGCCTGCGCACGGGGCCGGTGTCCACGACGACGGCGTCCAGCATGTCGACGAGTACGCCGGTCACGGCCCGTTCCCGGGTCTCACCCGGGGCCGGGGCCGGCCGCGCGTCCTCCACGACACGGTGCAGCAGCCGCAGGAGCCAGGTGACGTGGCGGCCGCGCTCCTGCCGGCGCTCCATGCTGTCGTGGATCTCGCTGGTGGCCGGGGTCCTGACGTGTCCGGCGAGGGCCGCTTCGACGCCTTCGGTCCCGCCGCTGCGGGCGAGCTCGTGGGCGACGCGTACGGCGCCGGCGAGACTGGTCAGGGGCAGGACCTCGCTGACGAGTTCCTTCAGGGTCAGCTGCGCCGCCACGAAGCTGCCGGCCGCGATCGGACGGCACTTCTCCATCAGCGCGCGGCTCTGGAAACGCTCCAGCACCTGCTCGACGCCGTATTCCTCACGGATCGCGAGAATCAGGTCCTGCCGTCCCGGCTCTGCCGTGCGGGCCGCGGCTCCGGGGCCCTGGCCGACCCCGCCCTCCGGTCCGTCGGCGTTCCCGCGCGAGGGCGGCGGCTGGGCGAACGCGAGCCACACGTCGAAGTGCACGGGGCAGTAGGTGGCCCACAGGACAGGTACGGCATCCTCCCCGTAGAACACCGCTGAGAGGTCGGCTCGGTCCATGGGGACTCCCGGGGCGCTGTGCGTTCGGCCCTGCGCATGGCGGTGGGAGACGGCGACAGCGGCCGAGGGCCTGTCTCCATTTTCCGCCCTGGTCATGAGCGGCTGCAACCGCAAGGGCGACCGCGCCGGCACGCCCGGTGGGGCACGTCGACAGACGTCCGCGAGCCCCGGGATCGTGGGGCGCGGGGCTCGCCGTACGCGGGAAGCGCCGTAGGCGGGGGTTCCACGTACGCAGGGCTCCACATGCCCGGGAAGGTTCGGCGGTGCACCGGCAGCGCGCTGACGCCACGACAGGCGGAGCGCGGTGATGTCGCGTCACGGCGGGCCGTGCCCTGCCGGGGCGGGCAGGGGCAGCTGACTACCGCCCCTGCCCCTGCCCCTGTGCCGCCGAGGGCGGCCCTCCCTCGTACGCCGCGAGCAGCACGGCCCGGGCCCCCTCCGCCGTCACCTCGCGCGGGTTGGCGTACGGCTCGGCCGCGACCCGGTCCGCCGCCGGGATCACGTCGCCTGCCGAGAGGCCGAGGCCGGCGAGGGAGCGGGGTGCGCCGAGGCGGCCGGCCAGGTCCCACAGGGCGCGCGGCACGTCGTCGGTGCCGAGGGCGCGGCGCAGTACGGTCAACGCCCGTGGCGCAGCAGGGGCGTTGTAGGCGAGGGCGTGCGGCAGGACGACGGTGTGGGTCTCGGCGTGGGGCAGTCCGTAGGTGCCGCCCAGGACGTGGCACAGCTTGTGGTGCAGCCCCATGGTGGTCACGCCGAGGCAGGCGCCGCACAGCCACGCCGCGTACAGCGCCCGGCCGCGCGCGTCCAGGTCCTCCGGGTCGGCGGTCAGCCGGGGCAGGGCCTCGGCCATCGCCCGGACGCCCTCCTCAGCCATGACCGACACGAGCGGGGAGACGTCCGGGGCGTACAGCGCCTCGACGGCGTGCGCGAGGGCGTTGACGCCGCTGGTCACGGTCAGGGAGACGGGCAGGGAGAGCGTGAGTTGGGGGTCGTAGACGACGCTGCGGGGCTGGACGGCCGGGTCGCGGCCGGTGCGCTTGACGCCGTGCTCGGTCAGGCCCCAAACCGGGGTCATCTCGGAACCCGAGTAGGTCGACGGCACGGCGATCAGCGGCAGCCCGGTGCGCAGGGCGATCGCCTTGCCGAGCCCGATCGCCGACCCGCCGCCGACCGCGACGCAACCGTCCGCCCCGGCCGCCCGTACCGCCGCGACGGCCCGGTCGGCGTCCTCGACGGGGACGTGCATCCGGGCCTCGGCGTGCAGTCCGGCGCAGCGGTCGCCGAGCGCGTCGGCGACCGCCCGGGCGACGCGCTCGCCGTGGCTGCCGCACACCACGAGCAGCCGTCTGAGGCCCAGGCGGGCGGCTTCGTCCGGGGTCGCGGTGACGGCCGCGCCGGGCCGGAAGACGACCCGCACGGGCCGGGTCTCGTACGTGAACTCCTCCTGGAACGTCATGCGGTGCGCTCCAGGACGAGGTCGAAGTCGGCGTGACGGAAGGGGCTGGGCACGCCGAACTCCCGGGCCAGGGAGGGATCGTCCGTCTCCGCGAAGTCCCGGACCAGGCTCTGCTTCACGGCGAACACCGCGTCGGAGTCGAGGTAGTCGCCGCCCGCCACGAAGATGTGCGTGGTGACGGGGGTGTGTCCCGCGGCCGAGGCGATGAAGTGGATGTGCGCGGGGCGGTAGGGGTGCCGCCCGGTCGCGCGCAGCAGCCCGCCCACGGGGCCGTCGGTGGGGATGGGGTACGCCGCCGGAACGCAGGTGCGGAACCAGAAGCGGCCCTCGGCGTCGGCGGTGAACAGTCCGCGTCCGTTGCCGGCGGGCTGGATGCCGGGCTGCTGGACGTCGTAGAAGCCCTTGTCGTCGGCCTGCCAGACGTCGACGACGGCGCCGGGCAGCGGGATGCCGTCCCCGGACCGTACCCGGCCGCTGACCACGCACGGCTCGCCGCCGCCCACCAGGTCGATGTCGTCGCCGAGCGCGCGGACCGGCGACTCGCTCAGGTGGAAGGGGCCGAGCACGGTCGACTCCGTGGCCCCGGGCGCGCGGCGGCCGTTGACGGTCTCCACGAGCATGGAGAGTCCGAGCACGTCCGACAGGAGGATGAACTCCTGCCGGGTGTCGGTGCAGGCCTGTCCCGTGGCCGTCAGGAACGCGATCGCCCGCTCCCACTCCTGCTGTGTCAGCCGCGTCTCGCGCGCGAAGTCGTGCAGGTGACGGACCAGTCCGGTGAGCAGGTCCCGCAGCCGCGGGTCGGCGGTCGCGTGGAGACTGGCGACGGCCTGTTCGGTGACGCTGGTCCCGGTCGCGTCGGTGGTCATCCCGGCTCCTCGTCGTCGGCGTCCGCTTCTTCCATGATGGCGCGCGCCTTCTTCCATGATGGCGCGCGCCTTCTTCCATGATGGCGCGCGCTCAGGCGTGGCCGAGGAGCCGCCGCAGCGCGTCCGCGAGCGCTTCCCCGGCGTCCGGTGCGGCGGAGGCGTGGCGGAGGAGTGGCGGAAGGTAACGAATCCGTCGGGGCGTACGAGGAGGGCGCCCGCGTCGGGGATCTCGCGCGAGGCGCGCCAGTCGCCGTAGGAGTCCTCGTACTGCTGCCCGGGGCCGATCACCACGATGACGATCGGAATGTCCTGAGCCGAGGCGGCCCGCACCCAGGCCTCTCCCCGACGCCGGTCAGCAGGGTGAAGCGGCCCCGGCCGATCCTGTCGAAGGTGGAGAGGGTGCGGTGCCGGCCGTGATCCGGGCGTGCGGGAGCCGGGCGCCGGGGCTGGTGGGCGGCTTGTGGTGCAGGTCGGGGCTGAACGGCGACGCACAACAGCTCGGGCGGGTCGGGAAGCTTCCCGACCCGCCCGTGCTGGTCTGTTTGTGTCTGTGTCCGAGGGGGGACTTGAACCCCCACGCCCGATAAAGGGCACTAGCACCTCAAGCTAGCGCGTCTGCCATTCCGCCACCCGGACCAGGTGTCTGCCGCCTTGCCAGGGGTGCTCCCGGCGGCGACACGGACAACCATACCAAGGTTTCGCAGTGCCTTTCACCTGCGTTTCCTTCCTCGGGGCGGAGGTCCGGGACCTGGCGCCCCGATGCACCTAGGGTCACACCATGAGTGACTGGATGGTTACGCAAAGCTCTGCGGCGGGGCGTCGTCCGCGTGCGCTGTCGCCGCTCAGGGAGCATCTGCGCGACACGTTCTGGTTCGCCCCCACCGCGGCGATGCTGAGCGTCTTCGTGGTCTGGGTGGGGGCAGAGGCGCTCGACGCGGCCATCGTCGAGCGGCTCCAGGAGGAGCGCGACTACGAGACGCTCGGCGAGCTGCTGCGGTTCGCGGCGGACGCGAAGGCCGTGGTGAGCACGGTCAGCTCCGCGATGATGACCTTCATCGGTGTGGTCTTCAGCATCTCGCTCGTGGCCGTGCAGATGGCGAGCGGGCAGTTCACCCCGCGCGTGGTGCGGCTCTTCGTCCGCAGCCGGATCACCAAGGCGACCTTCGCGGTGTTCCTTGCCACCTTCGTGCTGTCCCTGCTGGTCCTGACCGCCTTCGACAGCACCGACGACCCCCGTGCCGTCATGTCGGTGCCCCTGGTGCAGTCCGCCCTCACGCTGTGCATGGTCGCGCTGAGCCTGCTGCTGTTCGTGCTGTACGTGAACAGCACCCTGCGGCTGATGCGGATCAGCCATGTGATCGCGCGGATCACCACGGAGTCGTTCCGGGTCGCCGCTTCGATGCCCGTGCGGGTCAGCGGACGGGACGACCCCGGCCTCGGTTCCGAGGCCGCGTGGGTACCGCACGAGGGCCGGGCCGGTGTGCTGCGGGACGTGCACATCGCGCGGCTCGTGCGGGTGGCGCGCAAGTACGGTCTCGTGCTGCGGCTGATCCCGCGGATCGGGGACTTCGTGGTGCCGGGGATGCCCGTGCTGGCGGTCCACGGCGGCCCGGTCCCGCCGCGCAGGGCGCTGCGTTCCGCGATCTCGGTGGGGGTGGAGCGGACCTACCACCAGGATCTCGGCTTCGGGCTGCGGCAGTTGTCCGACATCGCGCTGCGTGCCCTGTCGACCGCGATCAACGATCCGACGACGGCCGTCCAGGCGCTGGACCGCATCGTCCAGTTGCTGACCGCGCTGAGCCGTCGGCCTCTGGACGCCGCCCTGCACCGGGACCGGGGCGGAACGGTGCGGCTGGTGCAGGCCGTGCCCGGGTGGACCGAGCTGGTGGATCTGGGGTTCACCGAGGTACGGGGGTGCGCCGTCGGGAGCCCGCAGGTTTCGCGGCGCATGCTGGCCGGCCTGGACGACCTGCTCCTGCTCGCCCCGCCGGAACGCCGCGAGCCGCTGCTGCGTCATCGCGCACTCCTGCGCCAGGCGGTCGACCTCGCCGCCCCGACCCCGGCGGACCGCGCGTTCGCGCTGCGCCCGGACAGGCAGGGCATCGGCTGAGCGAGGCTCAGGTGGCGCCCGACAGCGGTCGGCCAGGGGCCCCACCGGCGAGGGGCACCGGGAGCTCCCTCTCACGGAAGCAACTGGTACTCCGGGAAGTTCCCCGGCAGCCTCTCCCCCACCGGTCCCCGCGTCACCGCGCGCACCAGCAGTTCCCCGCCCACGAACGCACCCCGCCAGGACGCGCCCAGCCCGCCGAACAGCTCGTCCCGGTCGCCGCGTGAGCGGGGCCGCCCGTGACCGACCTTGAACGCGCGGATCTGCGGGGCGAGCCGGTCGTAGGTGACCCGGTTGTCCGTGGACAACGTGGCGACCAGCGCGCCGTTGGAGGCGTTCGTCGCGGCCAGCAGCTCCGCCTCCGTGTCGACCAGGACGATCGTGTCGACCGGGCCGAACGGCTCCGCGTGGTGCAGCGGAGAGGACGAGGGCGGGTTGAGGAGTGTGACCGGCTGGACGTAGGCGGAGGTGTCCTGGCCGGGCAGGAAGCGCGCGTCGTCCGGGCTGCCGCGGTGCAGCGGCACGGCGCCGCGCTCGATCGCCTCGGTGACCTGGTCGCGCAGTTCCTTCGCCTTGGCCGCGTTGATCACCGGCCCGAAGTCCAGCTCGGGGTACGGGTCGTCCCGCTGCTCCACGGCGAGCGGATGCCCGACCCTGAGCGTGCGCACCGCCGGGAGGTACGCCGCCAGGAACGCGTCGAACAGGTGCCGCTGGACGACGAAGCGCGGGTACGCCGTGCAGCGCTGCTTGCCGTAGTCGAAGAGCCCCGGGATCGCCGCGGTGAGCGCGTCCCAGTCCGAGTAGTCCCAGATACCCCAGGTGTTGAGTCCTTCCTGTTCGAGTACGTGTCGTTTGCCGAGGTCGGCGACGTCCGTGGCCACTGCGGCGCCGGTGTCGCGACCGCCGACGAAGGAGACGCAGCCGATCTCGGGCGCCCGCACCAGTGCCTCGGACAGCTCGCCTCCGCTGCCGCTGACGAGGGTCACGGGAACTCCCTCGCGGGCGGCGAGCGCGCAGGCCAGGGTCAGACAGGCGACACCGCCGTCGGTCGGGGTCTTGGCGATGACCGCGTTGCCCGCCAGTGCCTGCACCAGCACTGCGTGAACGAGCACGCTCATCGGGTAGTTCCAGCTCGCGATGTTGGACACCGGGCCGTCCAGCGGGGCCCGGCCGGCGAGCATCGGCTCGGCGCCGTCGACGTACCAGCGGACCCCGTCGATGGCCCGGTCGACGTCCGCCTGGGCGAGCCGCCAGGGCTTGCCGATCTCCCACACGAGCAGCAGTGCGAGGAGCCGCCGGTGTTCGGCGAGGGCGTCGAGGGTGGCCGCGACGCGGGCCCGGCGCTCCTCCAGGGGGAGGTGCCGCCAGGCGCGATGCTGGTCGAGGGCGGCGCGCACGGCCCGGCGGGCGGTGGCCCCGTCCAGGCGTGGCGGGCCGGCGATCGGGCTGCCGTCGACGGGGCTGACGGCGGGCAGAACCCGGCCGTCCGCCTGCCAGGCGGCGTTCCAGAGGTTGAGGACCCGGTCGTCCCGGAAGGCCTCGGGCGCGACGGTGAGGCAGCGCCGCCATGCGTCGGGCCAGGACGTGCCGGCTTTGAGGGTGAGGGTGGGTGCCATGGGATCGCTCCGCTCTCGGTGCGCAGTCGGGGGCGGGGAATCAGGCTCGGGTGACGCGCTGTCGGCCTTCGAGCCGCGCGAGCACGAGATTCGCCGTCTCGGTCGGTGTGCTGCCCACGCTCACCCCGACCGCTTCCAGCGCCTCCTTCTTCGCCTGCGCCGTGCCGGAGGAACCGGACACGATCGCGCCCGCGTGCCCCATGGTCTTGCCCTCGGGCGCGGTGAATCCGGCGATGTAGCCGACGACGGGTTTCGTGACGTGCTCGCGGATGTACGCCGCGGCGCGTTCCTCCGCGTCGCCGCCGATCTCGCCGATGAGGACGATCAGTTCGGTGTCGGGGTCGTCCTGGAAGGCGGCGAGGCAGTCGATGTGCGTGGTGCCGACGACCGGGTCGCCGCCGATGCCGACGCACGTCGAGAAACCGATGTCGCGCAGCTCGTACATGAGCTGGTACGTCAGCGTGCCCGACTTGGAGACGAGGCCGATGCGGCCCGGCTTGGTGATGTCGGTTGGGATGATGCCCGCGTTGGACTGGCCGGGCGTGATGAGGCCCGGGCAGTTGGGGCCGACGACCCGGGTGCCCTTCTCCTTGGCGTGGGCGGTGAAGGCGACGGAGTCGTGGACGGGGATGCCCTCGGTGATGACGACGGCGAGGCCGATGCCGGCGTCCGCGGCCTCGACGACGGCCGCCTTGGCGAAGGCGGGCGGCACGAAGACGACGGTGACGTCCGCCCCTGTCGCACGCATCCCGTCGGCGACCGAGCCGAAGACGGGGACTGCCATGGGGGCACCTCCCAGGCTTTTGAGGCACTGGGGGACGTCGAAGTCGACGGTGTGGCCGGCCTTGCGCGGGTTGACGCCGCCGACGACGTTCGTGCCGGCGGCCAGCATGCGCCGGGTGTGCTTCATGCCCTCGCCGCCGGTCATGCCCTGGACGAGGACCTTGCTCTCCTTGGTGAGGTAGATGGCCATGGCGTTCCCTCTCCTCAGACCCGAATGGCGAGTTCGGCGGCACGGGCGGCGGCGCCGTCCATGGTGGTGACCTGCTCGACCAGCGGATGCGCGTGCTCGTCGAGGACGGCCCGGCCCCGGGCCGCGTTGTTCCCGTCGAGGCGCACGACGAGCGGCTTGGTCAGCCGTACGGTGTCCAGCGCCCGGACGATGCCGTCGGCGACCGCGTCGCAGGCGGTGATGCCGCCGAAGACGTTGACGAAGACGGACTTCACGGCCGGGTCGGAGAGGATGACCGACAGTCCGTCCGCCATGATCTGGGCGCTCGCTCCGCCACCGATGTCGAGGAAGTCGGCGGGTCGCGCGCCGCAGCCCGCGACCACGTCGAGGGTCGACATGACGAGGCCGGCGCCGTTGCCGATGATGCCGACCTCGCCGTCCAGCTTGACGTAGTGGAGGCCCTTCGCGGCGGCCGCCGCCTCCAGCGGGTCGTCGTGCTCCGTGCCCTCCGCGCCCCAGCGGGCCTGCCGGAAGCGGGCGTTGTCGTCGAGGGTGACCTTGCCGTCGAGGGCGAGGATCTGCCCCTGCCCGGTGCGGACGAGCGGGTTCACCTCGACCAGGAGGGCGTCCTCGCGGACCAGGACCTCCCAGAGCCGTACGAGGACGTCGACGGTCTGCGGCGGCAGCCCGGCGGCCTCGGCGATCTCGCCCGCCTTCGCGGAGGTGACGCCCTCGGCGGGGTCGACGGGGACGCGGGCCACGGCCTCGGGGCGGGTGGCGGCCACCTCCTCGATGTCCATGCCGCCTTCGGCCGAGGCGATCGCGAGGAAGCGGCCCGCCGCGCGATCGAGCACGTAGGACACGTAGAACTCGGTGTCGATGTCCACGGGCTGGGCCAGCATCACCTTGCCGACCGTGTGGCCCTTGATGTCCATGCCGAGGATCTGACGGGCGGTGAGTTCGGCGGCGGCCGGGTCGACGGCGAGCTTCACTCCGCCCGCCTTGCCGCGCCCACCGGTCTTCACCTGGGCCTTGACCACGACACGGCCGCCGAGCCGGCGTGCGATCTCCCGGGCTTGCTTGGGTGAGTCCGTCACCTCGGCCCGCGGCACCAAGATGCCGTGCTCTTCGAAGAGTTCCCTTGCCTGGTGTTCGTACAGGTCCATTCCGGCTCCTGACTGCCGTCTTTTCCGGGGAGCGCCCCCCGGCCCCCCGAAAATGCCGCACGCCCCCTGGACACCACCCACCGGATGCGGGATAACAAGCTTCATACAGTATTCGTCGACTGTATGCAATGTACCGCGAGTCGTTCCAACCCCCTACGAAGGGACAGGACTTCGTCATGCCCGACGACACCCAGGACGTGATCTCCGGTGGTCATCTCGTAGCCAAGGCGCTGAAGGCCGAGGGGGTCGAGCGCATCTACACGCTGTGCGGCGGCCACATCATCGACATCTACGACGGCTGCGTCGACGAGGGCATCGAAGTCGTCGACGTCCGTCACGAACAGGTCGCCGCCCACGCCGCCGACGGCTACGCACGCATCACCGGCAAGCCCGGCTGCGCCGTGGTCACCGCCGGGCCGGGGACGACCGACGCCGTCACCGGCGTCGCCAACGCCTTCCGGGCGGAGTCACCGATGCTGCTGATCGGCGGTCAGGGAGCCCTCACGCAGCACAAGATGGGATCCCTGCAGGACCTGCCGCACGTCGACATGATGAACCCCATCACCAAGTTCGCGGCAACCGTGCCGGACACGGCACGCGCGGCGGACATGGTGTCCATGGCGTTCCGCGAGTGCTTCCACGGCGCGCCCGGCCCCTCCTTCCTGGAGATCCCGCGCGACGTGCTCGACGCCAAGGTGCCTGCGTCCAAGGCACGCGTGCCGCGGTCCGGGTCCTACCGCGCCTCGACCCGCTCGGCCGGCGACCCCGAGGCGATCGAGAGGCTCGCCGACCTGCTGGTGCACGCCGAGAAGCCGGCCATCCTGCTCGGCAGCCAGGTGTGGACGACCCGGGGCACCGAGTCGGCCATCGAGCTGGTGCGCACGCTGAACATCCCGGCCTACATGAACGGCGCCGGCCGCGGCACCCTCCCGCCCGGCGACCCGCACCACTTCCAGCTCTCCCGGCGGTACGCCTTCTCAGGCGCCGACGTCATCGTCATCGTCGGTACGCCCTTCGACTTCCGCATGGGCTACGGCAAGCGGCTGTCCCCGGACGCGACCGTCGTGCAGATCGACCTCGACTACCGCACGGTCGGCAAGAACCGCGACATCGACCTCGGCATCGTGGGCGACGCGGGGCTGGTGCTGAAGTCGGTCACCGAGGCCGCCTCCGGACGCGTCAACGGCGGGGCGTCGAAGCGCAAGGAATGGCTGGACGAGCTGCGGGCGGCCGAGCAGACCGCTCTGGAGAAGCGGCTGCCGAACCTGAAGTCGGACGCCTCACCCATCCACCCGTACCGGCTGGTCAGCGAGATCAACGACTTCCTCACCGAGGACTCGATCTACATCGGAGACGGCGGCGACATCGTCACCTTCTCCGGGCAGGTCGTGCAGCCCAAGTCGCCCGGGCACTGGATGGACCCGGGGCCCCTGGGCACGCTCGGCGTCGGCGTCCCCTTCGTGCTCGCGGCCAAGCAGGCGCGGCCCGACAAGGAGGTCGTCGCGCTCTTCGGCGACGGCGCGTTCTCGCTGACCGGCTGGGACTTCGAGACTCTCGTCCGCTACGACCTCCCCTTCGTCGGCATCGTCGGCAACAACTCCTCCATGAACCAGATCCGCTACGGCCAGGCCGCCAAGTACGGCAAGGACCGCGAGCGGATCGGCAACACCCTCGGTGACGTCCACTACGACAAGTTCGCCCAGATGCTGGGCGGTTACGGCGAGGAGGTCCGCGACCCCGCCGACATCGGCCCGGCCCTGCGGCGTGCCCGCGAGTCCGGCAAGCCGTCCCTGATCAACGTCTGGGTCGATCCCGACGCGTACGCCCCCGGAACCATGAACCAGACCATGTACAAGTGAGGTGCCCCCGATGACTGCTCCGTCCACCAAGGCCCTCGAAGGCATCCGCGTCCTGGACATGACCCATGTCCAGTCCGGGCCCTCCGCGACCCAGCTGCTCGCCTGGCTCGGCGCGGACGTCGTCAAGCTGGAGGCGCCGGCCGGCGACATCACGCGCAAGCAACTGCGCGACCTGCCGGACGTCGACTCCCTCTACTTCACGATGCTCAACTGCAACAAGCGGAGCATCACCCTCAACACCAAGACCGAACGGGGCAAGGAGATCCTCACCGAGCTGATCCGGCGCTCCGACGTCATGGTCGAGAACTTCGGACCGGGCGCGGTCGACCGGATGGGCTTCACCTGGGACCGCATCCAGGAGATCAATCCGCGTATCGTCTATGCCTCCATCAAGGGGTTCGGCGAGGGCCCGTACACCAACTTCAAGGCGTACGAGGTCGTCGCGCAGGCCATGGGCGGGTCGATGTCGACCACCGGTTTCGAGGACGGGCCGCCGCTGGCGACGGGGGCCCAGATCGGGGACTCGGGGACGGGCGTGCACGCCGTGGCGGGCATCCTCGCCGCGCTCTACCAACGGGAGCGCACCGGGCGCGGGCAGCGGGTCAACGTGGCCATGCAGCACGCTGTACTCAACCTGTGCCGGGTGAAGCTGCGGGACCAGCAGCGTCTGGCACACGGGCCGCTCGCTGAATATCCCAACGAGGACTTCGGCGACGAGGTTCCCAGGTCCGGAAACGCGTCCGGCGGCGGCCAGCCCGGCTGGGCCGTGAAGTGCGCGCCGGGCGGGCCGAACGACTACGTGTACGTCATCGTGCAGCCCGTCGGCTGGCGGCCGCTCAGCGAGCTCATCGGCCGCCCGGAGCTGGCCGACGACCCCGAGTGGGCGACGCCCGAGGCCCGGCTGCCCAAGCTCGGCAAGATGTTCCAGCTGATCGAGGAGTGGTCCTCGACCCTGCCCAAGTGGGAGGTGCTGGAGCGACTCAACGCGCACAACGTCCCGTGCGGGCCGATCCTGTCCACCAGGGAGATCATCGAGGACCGGTCGCTGGCCGCCAACGAGATGGTCGTCACCGTCCCGCACCCCGAGCGGGGCGAGTTCGTGACCGTTGGCAGCCCGCTCAAGCTGTCCGACTCCCCCGTCGAGGTGACCAGTTCACCTCTGCTCGGCGAGCACAACGAAGAGGTCTACGTCGGCGAACTCGGCCTCGGCGACGAGGAAGTGCGCCTGCTCAAGTCGAACGGGGTGATCTGACGTGATGGCCGAAGACCGGGTTCTGCGGGTGCGGTCCCTCCTCGCATCCGTGCGGGCCGAGGGCCGGACCGCGCTGACCGCGCCCGAGGGCAAGGTCATCGCCGACGCGTACGGGATCGCCGTACCGGGCGAGGAGTTGGCAACCGACGTCGACGAGGCCGTGGCGTTCGCGGCGCGTTTCAGCGGGCCCGTCGTGATGAAGATCGTCTCGCCGGACATCCTGCACAAGACCGACGCCGGCGGGGTGATCGTCGGCGTCGAGGGCGCCACGGGCGTACGGGCCGCGTTCCACACCATCATCGACAACGCGCGTGCCTACGACCCGAACGCCCGCATCTCGGGTGTGCAGGTGCAGGAACTGCTGCCTAAGGGGCAGGAGGTCATCGTCGGGGCGGTCACGGACCCGACGTTCGGCAAGGTGGTCGCGTTCGGGCTGGGCGGAGTGCTCGTCGAGGTCCTCAAGGACGTCACCTTCCGGCTCGCGCCGGTGGACGCCGACGAGGCGCTGTCCATGCTCGACTCGATCCGCTCGGCGGAGATCCTGCGCGGGGTGCGCGGCCAGGCCGGTGTGGACCGGTGGGCCGTCGCCGAGCAGATCCGCCGGGTGTCGGAACTCGTCGCGGACTTCCCGGAGATCGCGGAGGTCGACCTCAACCCGGTGATCGCCACCGCGGAGGGGGCGGTGGCCGCGGACATCCGGGTCATCCTCGCCGAGTCGCAGCCCGCGCCGCGCCGGAAGTACTCGCGGGAGGAGATCCTCACGTCGATGCGCCGTCTGATGCAGCCGGGTTCGGTCGCCGTCATCGGGGCCTCCAACGAGCAGGGCAAGATCGGCAACTCGGTGATGCGCAACCTCGTCGACGGAGGTTTCGCGGGCGACATCCACCCGGTGAATCCCAGGGCCGATGACATTCTGGGCCGCAAGGCGTACAAGAGTGTCACCGACGTTCCCGGTGAGGTGGATGTGGCGGTCTTCGCGATCCCCGCCAAGTTCGTGGCCTCGGCCCTGGAGGAGGTGGGACGCAAGGGCATCCCGAACGCCGTGCTGATCCCCTCCGGGTTCGCCGAGACCGGCGAGCACGCACTGCAGGCGGAGATCGTGGCGATCGCCGAGCGGCACGGCGTCCGGCTGCTGGGGCCGAACATCTACGGCTACTACTCGACCTGGCAGGACCTGTGCGCCACGTTCTGCACGCCGTACGACGTCAAGGGCGGGGTCGCGCTGACCTCGCAGTCGGGCGGCATCGGGATGGCCATCCTGGGCTTCGCCCGCACCACCAAGACGGGCGTGTCGGCGATCGTCGGGCTGGGCAACAAGTCGGACCTGGACGAGGACGACCTTTTGACCTGGTTCGGGGAGGACCCGCACACCGAGTGCATCGCGATGCACCTGGAGGACCTCAAGGACGGGCGCGCCTTCGTGGAGGCCGCGCGGGCGACCGTGCCGAAGAAGCCGGTGGTGGTGCTGAAGGCGGGGCGTACGGCGGCGGGTGCGAGGGCGGCCGGTTCGCACACCGGCGCCCTGGCGGGCGACGACGCCGTGTACGACGACATCCTGCGGCAGGCCGGCGTCATCCGGGCGCCGGGGCTGAACGACATGCTGGAGTACGCGCGCGCGTTGCCCGTGCTGCCCGCTCCCGAGGGTGACAACGTCGTGATCATCACGGGTGCCGGCGGCAGCGGAGTGCTGCTCTCGGACGCCGTGACGGACAACGGCCTGTCGCTGATGGAGATCCCGCCCGACCTGGACGAGGCGTTCCGGAAGTTCATCCCGCCCTTCGGGGCCGCGGGCAATCCGGTGGACATCACCGGGGGCGAGCCGCCGTCGACGTACGAGGCGACGATCCGGCTCGGTCTGGAGGACCCGCGCATCCATGCGCTGGTCCTGGGCTACTGGCACACGATCGTCACTCCCCCGATGGTCTTCGCCGAGCTCACCGCGCGCGTGGTGGCCGAGTTCCGGGAGCGCGGCATCGAGAAGCCCGTGGTGGCGTCGCTCGCGGGGGACGTGGAGGTCGAGGAGGCCTGCCAGTACCTCTTCGAGCGCGGTGTCGTGGCGTACCCGTACACGACCGAGAAGCCGGTGGCCGTGCTCGGTGCGAAGTACCGCTGGGCGCGGGAGGCGGGGCTGCTGGGGGGCGGTACATGAGGTGAGGGAGCGGGGGGGGGGGGGGGGGGAGGGGGCCCCCCCCCCCCCCCCCCCCCCCCCCCCCCCCCCAAAAAACCAGAAAAAAAGAAAAGCCAAAAAGAACACCCCCCCCCCC